>JANXYP010000024.1 GCA_025355955.1 Chloroflexota bacterium | reverse complement strand
CGCAGGCGAAAAAGGATAAAGCGTAACACTTGGGAAAGTGAGGCAAGAGGATGGCGCAGAGCAAGGTTCAGTGGCAGGGTTGGGACGAGCAGGCGTTTGCCCGCTCCCGCGACGAGGGTAAGCCGGTGCTGCTGGGTATCAGCGCGGTGTGTGCCACTCGTGCCACGTGATGGATAAGCAGACCTACAGCAACGATGCGGTGGCAAGCTACATCAACGCGCATTACATCCCGGTGCGGGTGGACAATGATGAGCGGCCCGACATCAACGAACGCTACAACCAGGGCGGCTGGCCGACTACCGCGTTCCTCACCCCCGAAGGCGAGATCCTGGCAGGCGCGACCTACGTGCCACCCGATGAGATGCTGCGGATGCTGGAACAGATTGACCACTATTACAACACCAACCGCGATGAGATCAGCCAGCGGGTAGCCGAGATGATCTACCAGCAGGAGCAGCACAACAAGGCGCACAGCAGCGGCGCGCCCGCCGACCTGAGCGGCGAGATTGTCAGCACGGTGCTGGCCGATATGGAGGGACGGTTCGACAGTCACTACGGCGGCTGGGTCAGCCAGGGCAACCCCACCAAGTTTCCCCACCCTGATACGCTCGATCTGGCGATTGCCCAGGCATACCGCAGCGGCGAACTGTTCTGGGCCGAGGTGGTGAGCAAGACGCTGGACGGGATGGCGAATTATGGGATGTACGACCAGGTTGCTGGTGGCTTCTTCCGCTACTCCACCGACCGGCAGTGGCGGGTGCCGCACTTCGAGAAGATGCTGGAGGCGCACGCCGGGCTGGTACGCAACTACGTCAGCGCGGCGCTGGCACTGGGCAACGAACGCTACGCCGATGTAGCCCGCTCGGCGATTGGCTATCTGCTCTCCACCTTGTCGGATACGGAGCAAGGCGGCTTCTATGGCAGCCAGGATGCCGATGAGGAGTATTATGCGCTCGATGCTGCGGGCCGCAAAGGGTTGGCCGCACCGTTCGTGGATACGCGCATTTACACTAACTGGAACGCGGACATGGCGGACAGCGCGCTCTATGCCGCCGCTGCGCTGGACGATCCCGCGCTGGCGCAGCACGCGCTGCGTACCATCCAGCGGCTGCTGGCCGAACTTCGCGCCAGCGACGGCGCGATGCGCCACAACCTCGACTTCAGCGGCAATCCCCAGGGCGAGGGGATGCTAACCGACCAGGCCAGCATGGGTCACAGCTTGCTGGCCGCCTACAGCTACACTGGCGAGCGCACCTACCTCGATGCCGCAACGCGGCTGGCCGACTGGCTGCAAGCAAACCTCTACGACGCAGAACACGGCAGCTTTTACGACCGCGTGCCGGAGCAGGGCGAGACGCTGGGGCGGCTGCGCTATCCGGTCAAGCCGCTAGCCGAGAACGCGCACGCGGCGGACTTCCTGCTGCGCCTCTACCACCTCAGCGGCCAAGAGAGCTACAGGGATATGGCGCTGGCGACGTTGCGGGCGTTCACCAGCGAGTATCGCAGCTACGGCTACTTCGCCAGCGGCTACGCTCTGGCGGTGGAACACGCGAACAGCGAACCGACCCACATTGTCATCGTTGGCGACCCGCAAGCGACCGACACGCGGGCGCTGGCGCAGGTGGCAAGCGGCGCGTATCAGCCCTGGAAGCTGGTGCAGATACTCGACCCCGATAACGAGGCCGACGCAGCCCTGATCGAACAAAGCGGCTATCCACCCAGCGCAAAGGCGACCGCCTATGTGTGCGTGGGGCAGACCTGCTCGGCACCGATCACCGATACGGTGACGCTACAGCGGGAGATCAGCGCTGAGGTTTAAGCTGCACGCGGGGCAGGCAGCCTGCCCCTACGCCATGTTTGGTGCTTGCGATAAGCATTGATGCATGGCACGCTGGGCGGGCAGCCGCCCGCCCCTACAGCGGGGTTGGTGCTTGCGATTGGCATTAGCGTAGTTGAGCATGGGGCTACGCCCCCATCCCCCAGAACTCTTCACGCCCGCTTCTTGCGAGGGGCGTTGCGGCGCGGCACACCAGGGCGGGCAACCGCCCGCCCCTACGTCGGGGTTGGCGCTTGCGATAGGCATTAGCGTAGTTGAGCATGGGGCTACGCCCCATCCCCCAGAACTCCTCACGCCCGCTTCTTGCGATGGGCGTTGCGGCGCGGCACATCAGGGCGGGCAACCGCTCGCCCCAATAGACATCAAGCTAAGGAAACAGCCGCCCACATCAGGCTGATTTGTGCCTAATGGTGATGGCTCTCTGGGGGTCTGGGGGTTCAGCCCCCCGCTGCCGCCCGCTATGCTGCGGGTTTGCCGCAACCCTGGCCTGGCCGCGCCGCCAGCGGGTGGCATACGATGGGCGTTGCTGCGCTTGAGCCGCTGAGGGCTGAACCCCCAGACCCCCAGGCTCATCCCCTACTTTCTTAGCTTGATGCCTATGGGCGTATGCCATGCGCCCCTACTCCAGGATTGGCGCTTGCGAGAGGCATTCCTCCAGCTAATAAAAAGGAGCGCGGCAGATGTTTCCGCGCTCCGTTCATTCATCATTCATCACTAATCACTCATCACTTATCACTCCTCGGTCAGGGGATCGGTGTGGCGGGCGCTACGTACAACGAGTCGTAGAGAATGGCGCTGAGTTCGTCACGCTTGCCGATGGCGATGGGTTTGAAGCTGCCGCTGGGATAGCCGTTGATGATGTTGAGGTGGTGGGCCTGCTCGATGAAGCCGTAGGCCCAGTAGCTGGCTGGCACATCGGTGAAGCTGGGCGTGGGCGGGTTGTAGGCATTGTAACCCAGCGCGCGGACAATGATCTTGGCGAGCTGATCGCGACTGAGGGTGGCAGAGGGTTGGAAGCTGCCGTTGGGGTAGCCACTGATTACGCCGTTGGCGTAGGCGGACTCGATGTAACCGTAGGCCCAGTAGTTGGTTGGCACGTCACTGAAGTGTGGCGTAGCCGGGGTGAGCAACGCCCAGCCGTTACTGATTACCACCATCTTGGCGAACTGGGCGCGGGTTACTGCGTCACGGGGATGGAAGTTGCCATCGCCCATCCCGCTAATAATGCCGCGCTGGGCCAGCGATTGGATCGCGTTGTAATCCCAGTAGTTGCAAGGTAGGTCGGGGAACAACTGGCCCGGACAAGGGGTCGAAGTGGGCAACGGGGTCGAGGTAGGCAGCGGAGTCGCAGTGGGAGGAGGGGTCGAAGTGGGCGGCAGGTTGACCACTGTGCTATCGGTGGCGGTGGCGGTGCTACCGTCGGCGGCACGTAGCATGACGTAAACGCTATGCACGCCGCTACCGCCCGCCAGCTGCCAATCGAGTTCGCTCTGATAGGGCTGCCAGCTTGCGCCACTGAAGTTGGCATCGTTGCTTACCTGCATCTCGGTCGCCCAGCCGCTGCCGTAGATGTAGAGATGTACCTGTGAACTGTTGGTCTGGGGTTGCCCGTCGTTGATGATCACAGGGTAGATGTTGGGGGCAAAGCCGAAGTCCTGCACCCAATAGGTATCGTAGGTGCTGCCTACGTTCATTCCGTAACCGAGACCGATCTCGCGGTAGACAGGATTGAGCATATTGGCAGCATGACCGGGGCTAGCCAACCAGGCGGCAACTACCGATGGCACATCAGCGTAGCCAGCCGCGATGTTCTCGGCAATGCCACCCTGGCCCTGCCAATAACCAAACTGGGCGAGGCGCACATCGAAGCTGCGGCCCAGCGAGTCGGTGTGGTTGAAGTAGTTGCGAGTCGCCATATCGCCCGCAAGCCAGTGGGAGGCAGCGCTGAGATTGGCGTTGCCATACAGAGGGGGAACCCCGTGAGCGCGGCGGGCGGCGTTCGTCTGCACCAACAGTTGGCTCTCGATCGAGCTGTTGCTATACGTATCACCGCCATTGTGGGTTCTGCTCGGCACCCTGGTAGGGAGTGGCGTGAGGTCAATCAGACCGGCGATTGGCGGCTTGATACTGGGCGTGGGTGAGAGCGCCGCGCCCTTGCGTGATGATCCTGGGGTAGAGCTGTCCTGCCCGCTGGGGGTGCCTTTAGCGCCAATACCCACGCTAGACAGGCTGACTGCACCTCCGCTGTATCTGTTCGAAGTAGGAGCCTGCGCCATATAGCCACTAGACACAGGGCGGGCGGCCACCTGCTGTGGGCCAATTGATGGCACAATCAGTAGGGTGGCAATCAACAGCAGCAACATTTTCCTGGTTAGATCGTTCCTATTCACAATACGCCTGTTCTATAAAATTAAAATCGCCTGGGTTGAAACAGTGATGGAAGGTTACGTCGGTTGGCAGCCGTAAGCGGTGATAAATAGCAGGTGGCTGCTAGCGCGTAATTTAATAAGAATTATAGCATATGGGCGCACAAAAAGCTACTGCTGTATGTGATATCGGCATAGCCAATTATGGCTATGCGGTTACTCCGACGTTTTGCCGAGTAAGCGTCGGTAGGGGCGAACCATTGTGCGCCCCATAGGCATCTAGTTAATGAAAGAGCAGCCCACACCAGGCTGATTTATGCCTAATGGTGATGGCTCTCTGGGGGTCTGGGGGTTCAGCCCACCGCTGCTGCCCGCCCGCAATGCTGCGGGTTTGCCGCACTCCTGACCTGACCACTGCGCTAGCCACCCTGATTACGAGGGGCATACTCACAACCATGCTGACTTATGCCTAATGGTGATGGCTCTCTGGGGTCTGGGGGTTCAGCCCCCAGCTGCTGCCCGCCCCCAATGCTGCGGGTTTGCCGCACCCCTGACCTGACCACTGCGCTAGCCACCCTGATTACGAGGGGCATACTCACCCCTCAGCAGTCGGGGCTAACCCCCAGACCCCGCGTTCATCTCCAACTTTCTTAGCTTGATGCTTATGGGACAAACCGTGGTTCGCTCTGGTCGGATATGCAAGAACGAGACCAGCGCCCTGTTGATGCGAGCAGCTTGACAAAGCCCTGACTTGGCTTTAGACTCTATCACATGAGCGATGAAGAAAAGAACCGGGTAGAACCTGCAGCGGGCAGCGACCCCGATCCCCGCGCCCTGCTCGATGCAGTGGTTTCAAAGGCGGTACACGCTGCAGGCAGCGAGGCGGGGCTGGTGACGCTATGGGAGGACGAGGGATTGCCCTTCCACACCTCCAGCTACGGGCTGGACGAGCAGGAAGCACGCGACATTGCCGCCACCCTGTGCCAGCGCCACCAACTGCCCATCCCCAAAGACAAGCAGCCGGACAAGGCGGAGACTACCGCGATGCAGGCTCACACCAGCGGCGAGCCATTTAGCGTAATCGCCCAACTACACGGTGAGCCGGTCAAGATGGTCGCCATCCCGCTACATAGTGGCGGCAAGGTAGTCGGTCTGCTCTGCCTGCTGCCGCAGCAGACTAGCGGGCGGCTAGAGAACACCAGCCTCGATGTGGTGGTGGAGCAGGTGGACATCGTGGTGCAGAACGCGCACCTGTTCCGCCGCCTGCTCAACGAGAAGCGCTGGCTGGAGGAGGTCATCCAGCAAGCGGGTGAGGCGATCCTAATTGTGGATCGCCAGCGGCGTATCATCGGACAGAATCGTGCGCTAGAGCAACTGGGCGGCTGGCGTGGGGCCGAGGTATGGGGCCGCGACGCGCAGCAGGTGTTCGATTTCCGCGCCCCCAACGACGAAGGACGTTACTTTGCGTTGCCCGCGCCGGACGGCCATCAGCACAAGGAGAGCGAAACCGACTGGCTTACCGCCCACCTGGAGGATGCCGACATCTACGAAACCCCCAACCAGCGGGTGCCTAGCGATGAATTGACCATCCGCACGTGGGACAACCGTCGCGTGCCGGTGGAGGCCAGTTGCGGGGTGATCCGCGCCGACGGGCGGGTGCTGGGCGCGACTATCACCCTACACGACATCAGCAGTCGCAAGGAGGCGGAGCAACTGCAGGCCACCTTCCTGTCGGTCATCTCGCACGAGTTGCAAACCCCCATTGCCATCATCAAGGGTTACGCCGGACTGATGGGCGATACGGTTAGTGCGGACAATCTGCAGGCGAAGCAGCAGTTGGGCATCATCTACGAGGAGAGTGAACGACTGAGCAAGATGGTGGACAACCTGCTGACCGCCTCGCGCATCCAGGTGGGCGGCCTGGAGCTGCACCGTGAGCCGCTCGATGTGGACGGACTACTGCGGCGGGTGGCGGAGAAGATGGCGGCGTTGCTGGGCGGCGACAACCGCTGGCGCATCCGTGTGGAGGCCAACGCCAACCTGTCCGCCGCCTATGCCGACTACGCGATGATCGAGCAGGTGCTGACCAATCTGATTGAGAATGCGCTGAAGTACGCGCCGCAAGGTGATGTCATCCTCAACGCCAGCCAGCGGGGCAGCGAGATTGTGCTATGCGTGGCCGACGAGGGCGCAGGCGTGCCTGCCACCGAGCGTGGGCGCATCTTCACCCCCTTTACCCGCCTCGACAGCCGCAAGGTGGGAGCGATGAAGGGGGTGGGTCTGGGGCTGTACATTGCCCGCTCGATCGTCGACGCGCACGGCGGTCAGATCTGGATAGAGGACGGTGACGACGGCAGGGGAGCGTGTTTCTGCTTTACCCTGCCAGTGGATATGGGAGATTAGCGTGGCGCAAACGATCATGGTGGTAGACGACGAACCGCATCTGGTAGATCTGCTCACTTCGATTCTGGAGCAGAACGATTACAACGTGATTGATGCGGGCAACGGGCGCGAGGCGATCAACAAGGCCCGCGAGTTTATGCCCGACCTCATCCTGCTCGATGTGATGTTGCCGGGCATGGACGGCTTCGAGACGCTGAAGGATCTGCGGCTGGTGACTAACGCGCCGGTGATTATGCTGACGGTGCAAGCCAGCGAGGCCGATCGCGTACGTGGACTGGAGCTGGGGGCGGACGATTACATTGCCAAGCCATTCAGCCACCGCGAGCTAATCAGCCGCGTCAAAGCCGCGCTGCGGCGGGCATCGATGGCCCCTACTGTGAGCAACGATGGGCTGATCAAGATTGATGATCGCCTTAGCTTCGATCAGGATAAGCGCGAGGTGATTGTGGAAGGCCACAGCGTCAAGCTGCGGCCCACCGAGTTCCGTCTGCTAACCCAACTGGTGAAGAACGGGGGGCGGTTGCTCACCCACGAGGCGTTGCTGACTCGCGTCTGGGGTCGCGAGTACCGCGACGATACCCAACTGCTGCGCCTCTATGTCACCTACCTGCGCCAGAAGATCGAGCCGGATCCCGCTCACCCTCGATATATCCTCAACGAGCGTGGGTTGGGCTATCGCTTCCTGGACTTCAACGAGCATAGGTGATAGCGAATCAGTATAAATTGGCCGGGGCGAACCATTGCTTATCCACAATGAGTTATGACCACCAAACCGATAATGAAGCAGAGGTAGGGGAGGGTTGCACTCGATCATTGGCAACAGGGTAAACGTCACGTTTTTGCATCCCCAACCAAGGCGAACAACGGTTCGCCCCTACTGAACGCTTGCTCTGCAAGAGTGTGACGCACACCCCTGGCATCAAACTAAGCAAACAACTGCCCTACTTCATGTTGATTTGTTCTTAATGGTGATGGCTCTCTGGGGGTCTGGGAGTGTCGCCCACAGCTGCTGCCTGCCCCCAATGCTGCGGGTTGACTGTAACTCTGGCCTGGCCGCACCGCCAGTGGGGTTGCATACAATGGGCATTGATGCGCTTGAGCCACTGGGGGCTGAACCCCCAGACCCCCAAGCCATCCCCTACTTTCTTAGATGCCGATGCCGATGGGCGTATGCAATTCGCCCCTACACCATTGTGGCGCATATAAGCCAACTGAGGCTGTAATACTAATATTACAGCCTTAATTGGTGGGCAAGATGACGTAATTACGATTGGCCTAGACGCTGGGCGGTAGGGCTATGCGTTTTGCCCTATAGGCATCAAACTAAGCAAACAACTGCCCTACTTCATGTTGATTTGTTCCTAATGGTGATGGCTCTCTGGGGGTCTGGGGGTTCAGCCCACAGATGCTGCCTGCCCCCCAATGCTGCGGGTTGATTGTAGCACTGGCCTGGCCGCACCGCCAGTGGGGTTGCATATATGCCAACTGAGGCTGTAATACTAAGAG
>JANXYP010000015.1 GCA_025355955.1 Chloroflexota bacterium | reverse complement strand
AGCTTTAGCCGTGACCTGCACGACGGCCCCGCCCAGGGTCTTGCCGCCATCATCATGCGTATTGACCTGATTAAGCGGCTGCTCCCCGCTGGCGAGGCACTGAACGAATTGCAAGCCTTGCAGGATCTCGCCCGCCGCACCAACAAGGATATCCGCGCCATGCTCTCGCAACTGCGGCCCATAGTGCTGGAGACCCGTGGGTTGGTCGCCGCAGTGTCAGAGTTCGTCGCTAGCGACCAGGGGGACGGGGGCATTACCTACCACTTCGAACAGTCGCCCGATCTCGACTGTTCGAGCTTCAGCGACTCGGCGGCAGCGGCAGTCTACATCATCCTGCAGGAGGCGGTCAATAACATCAAGAAACACGCCCAGGCCCGTAATATCTGGATTGCGATGAGCGAGCAGATCGTGCGCTTCAACTACACCCGTAGCGGTAAGCTGAAGGGAACCTCGCTATTGAACAACGCACCGCAGCGCAGCCTGGTGGTCGAGGTACACGACGATGGGCGTGGCTTCGATGTGGACAAGGTGATGGGCAGCTACAGCGATCGCGGCAGCTACGGCCTGCTCAATATGCGCGAACGTGCCGAGCTGTTGAACGGCGACCTGCTCATCTACAGCAAAGTCAAGCAGGGAACCACCGTTATTGTGCGGGTGCCGTTCCCCGAAACCAAAATCTAAATCCTGTCCCGTTCCCCTGGGAGGGACATCGGCATGAGCACCGCACAAACCCTGGATGATGAGCTGTCCAGCCTCGCCACCTTCTACGAGTTGGGCAGCTACATCTGCTCCGAACTCAACCTGGATGAGGTGCTGACCCGCATTAGCTGGGCGGTGGTCAACCTGATGCAGACCGAGGCAAGCAGCATCATCACCGTGGACGAGGCCAACAATCAGCTTACCTTCGAGGCGGCTTACGGTGTCGCGGCCTCACGCTTGAGCAAGTTCACCTTTCCCCGCAACGAAAAGAGCGTTGCAGGCTGGGTAGTGATGACCGGCCAGCCCTTGATTATCAACAACACCCACAACAGCCCCCACTTTAGCGGTAACATCGACCGCGATACTCACTTCGTCACCCGCAACATCCTCTGCGTGCCGATGAGCGTTAAAGGCAAGATCATCGGTTGCATCGAGGTGCTGAACAAGAAGGCAGGCACGATCTCCGAGGTGCCAGCAGACTTCAATGACCTCGATATGGTACGCCTCAGCGCGATGTCCAGCCAGGCGGCCGTGGCGATTGACAACGCCCGCCAGTATCAACGGGTGGAAAGCGCGATGAGCGAACTCAACGCCAGCTACTACCAGTGCCTCCTATTCCTCAGCGACACGATTGATTTGCGCGACTCGAATACTGGAGGTCACTGCCGCCGCGTGGTCAAATACACCCGTAACCTGGCCGAGCATCTCGGCATCAGCGATCCAAAAGAGCTTACCGACATAGAATACGGCGCTTTGCTGCACGATGTGGGCAAGCTGAAGATCGAGGATCGCATCCTCCGTAAGCCTGGCCCGCTCGATGAGGATGAGTGGAAGATCATGCGGATGCACCCGCAGTATGGTAGCGATGGCCTGAGCCAGATCAAGTTCTTGTGGCGGGCGCTGCCCATCGTCCTCTACCACCACGAACATTGGGACGGTAGTGGCTACCCTGAAGGGCGGGTGGGTGAGGACATACCAATCGAGGCCCGCATCTTCGCGGTCTGCGATGCCTTTGACGCGATCACCTCAGTGCGCCCCTACAAGGAAGCGATGAGCTACACCGAGGCGCGCGAATACTTCCTGCGCGAACGTGGGCGTATTTACGACCCCAAGGTGGTGGATGCCTTCCTGGCGCTGGGCGAGTCGCACTGGGTGAAACTGCTCGCCGAAGTGGGGCATAGTCCCTCATTGAACGAACTATTTCCCGGCGGATTCCCCCCAAATCCGAACGGTACAGCATAGACAGAACTGCCATTGGTATAGTATAATGAGCGTGTAAAATTACAGTGGAGACATAAAACTATGAGCATTGAGGAGTTCCTGGCGAAGGTGCCGATTTTTAGCGCCCTCAGCCGCCCCCAACTTGCGAATCTGGCAAAGCTGGTGCAGCAACGCAGCTTTCCCAAAGGCACAGTTATCATCCGTCAGGGTGACACCGATGCCACCTTGTATATCATCCAGAATGGCAGCGTGAAGATCTCGCGCAAAAATCCCACTGGCACCAGTGAACTGGCGCTGGCGACGATCGGCAATGGCGATTTCTTCGGCGAGATGACTCTGCTGGACGGTTCGCCGCGCAGCGCCACCGTTACCGCCATCGAGCCGACTGATTGCCTGATGCTGACCCGCTGGGTCTTCTATAGCACACTGCGCTCCGACCCCGAAATCGCGGTGGCGATGCTCCCTACCCTCAGCCAGCGCATCCGCAATGTTGATGATAGCGTACGTTAGTAATCGCCATTCCCGCTGCCGCCAAAGCCCCCGCTGGGGGCTTTGGCCGTCACCAGGGGCTTGACACATTCTTAGAATCGAGGCAAGATGATCAGTTGCACGCTGGTGTTCATGGTCAAAAGCTACGATGTGGATTTCGCCGGAGTGGTCAGCAACATCGTCTACCTGCGCTGGCTCGAGGACCTGCGTCTGGAATTGCTGGAACATACTATATCGATCAAGGAACTGAATGATCAGGGGCTTAACCCCACCCTGGTACGCACCGAGATCGATTATCGCGCGCCACTGCGCCTCAGCGACAAGGTGATGGGGCGGATGAGCATCGTGCGGGTTGGCAATGCCAGCTTCACAATGCACGCCGAGCTACGCCGCGCCGACGGCACGCTGGCTGCCGAGGCTACCCAGGTCGCCTGTCTAGTCAGCGTGCGAACCAGCCGCCCGGTCAGCCTGCCGCAAACCTTCCGCGAGATGGCGGGTGCAGTAGAACCCGAAGCGCCCGAAGTGCATTGACATCAGCGCTGAGTGCTGAGTTATAATCCTGCAGCAAATCGTAGGGGCGGGCGGCTGCCCGCCCTGCTGCAAATTACACCGATGCCATGGCGAACTGATATTACAAAGGGCCCGCCCTGCTGCAAATTACACCAATGCCACGGCGAACTGATATTACAAAGGTTCTGCAATTCTACAACCTGCAATTCCAGTGGGAGGGCAAAATGGCTAGCTTGAAGGGCAAGACCGTGATGATAACCGGGGCGAGCAGCGGGATTGGCCGCGCTGCGGCGCTGGCGTTCGCCGCCGAGGGTTGTAAGCTGGCGCTGGGGGCGCGGCGGGTCGAGCGGCTGCAGGAGATGAGCGATGGGCTGGAGCAGCACGGCGCAGGCCGCGTCTTCACCGCCTCCCTCGATGTGCGCGATCCCGCCTCGGTGGATCACTTCGTGCAGACGGCGCATCTGGATATAGGTCGCATCGACATCCTGATCAACAACGCGGGCCTGGCCCGTGGCACGAACCAGATCGTAGAGGGCGACCTTGTCGCCTGGCAAGAGATGATCGAGACGAACGTGCTGGGCCTGCTATATATGACTCGCGCAGTCGCGCCGATAATGGTGGAGCAAGGCGGCGGTCACATTATCAACCTGACCTCGGTCGCCTCGCACGAGGTATACGAGGGCGGCAGCGTCTACGCCGCCAGTAAGCACGCCGCGCTGGCGATTACGCAGACGCTGCGGCTCGAACTACTGGGCAAGCCCATTCGTGTCACTGCCATCTCTCCGGGCCTGACCGAGACCGAGTTCAGCATCGTGCGCTTCGCTGGCGA
Source organism: Chloroflexota bacterium (assembly GCA_025355955.1). Classification (GTDB taxonomy): domain Bacteria; phylum Chloroflexota; class Chloroflexia; order QHBQ01; family QHBQ01; genus QHBQ01. The sequence goes on along the minus strand of JANXYP010000015.1, from coordinate 10,145 downwards.
CGAGCAGAAAGCGAAGGATGTCTACGCCGGGCTGCAACCGTTGGTCGCAGAGGACATCGCCGAGTGTATCATCTTTGCCGCCAGCCGCCCACCCCATGTGGATATTGACGAGATGATCATCCGCCCCATAGATCAGGCGGCGGTTGGCAAGGTGAGTCGTCGCAGCCGTCAATAGTGAATGGTATTAGCAAAGGCTGTTGCAGTACCAATGCAGGCGAAACAGGTCGTTAGCCGAGCTACTAACTACGGTATCTCTGTCAGAGACTGTCTGATAACTTAGCGCTTGGCAGCAGGGCGCACGGATGAGCGCCCCTACGGGTAAATCCACTGGTTTTCAGACAGTTTCTCAGCGCGAGACTAACCAACGCTATTGGGAAGACCACCCCGCAGTTTGCAATTCCTAGAGCCAGCGCAGCGCCCAGGCGGGCAAGGGGAGCTTCAACCGCGCCAGTCGTCGCTTGTCATCCTCATCCAGCCCGCCGAGCAGCCGGAAGGCGATCGCGAACACCACCCCTCCGAGAATGGCGATACCGAGGTTGAGTAGCGCCGCGCTAACCTTGCCGCCGCTGGCTGTGCCAAATGGGTAGTGGCCGATCCAGACCGCAAGCAGGCGCACCAACGCCGCCATTGCCAACGTTGCCAGCGCCACCTTGCGGGCGAAGGCCCAGGGGTAACGCAAGCCCATGCTGCGTCGCGCATAGATGAACACCACCAGCCGCGAGAGGACGCGAGCCACGCCGGTCGCCACTGCTGCGCCTACCAACCCGAACGGTTTGGCATCGTCAGGATCCATATGCAGGATTGTCTGCGCCGCACCGTCGAAGAGCGGGATGAACCCTAGCAGCAGCGGAATGGAAACCAGCGACACCACCCGTGACCATAGCACCGGCGTGAAGCGCTCGTAGACCATCAGGATGTTGTGGGGGATGCTAATCGCCGCTTCCACAAACAGAAAGCCTACCAACACGATTGCGGTCAAGGAGGCCGCGCCGTAGCGGGCATAAAGGACGTAGGTGAGGTTGGTGGTGAGAAGCGCCAGCCCCACCCCTGCTGGTATCAATGCCAGGGCGAGGAACTTGCTCAACAGGGTATAACTTTCCTGCAGCTGCGGCGAAGCCTGCGCCCCGGCGGGCAACACGCCGCCCGCCCGCTCCTTGTCCTGCGCGTAGATGCGCGAGAAGAGCGGCACCTGCAAACCACTGAGCGGTGCCCACAGCACGGTTAGCACCTGATTGACGAAGTTGTAGGCAATCGCAAACAGGGCTACACCATCAAGCTTGTACGCATTGTCAACGATGATGTTGACAAATGGCAAGGTGTAGAAGTAGACGCTGATGTTCATGAAGTAAGAGATGCCAGAGTATCGCAAGAAGCGGGTGCGGAAGTCAGCAGTAAGGTGTGCCGCCTTACCAAGCGCGGTTGCGCCGCCCTCCCGCAACGCAGCTTCATTACTTGCCAGCCGCAACGCCTGTCTGCCTGCTAGAAGGACACTGACCAGCGGAGTCGCCACCATTGCCAGCAACACATACTCGACCTTACGCTGACCGACACTGAAAAATAGAATGATTAGCATGGGTTGCAACATCGTCGCCGCAATTGTAATAATGTTCCAGGCCCGCTGCTTGAAGTAACTGAGCAGAAACTGCATGAATGTGTCGAATAGCGCCCCTAGCACAAGCATGGCAGATATAGTGAGGATGATAAAGCTGCCAAGCTGATTCAGCAAAGCGATGGTTTCCGGTTTCTGCTTATAGGCAAGCCAGGTTAGCAGCGGGCCGCTGAACAGCAACAACGCCCCCACTAGCAGCGCCATCACCGCCAGCTTGAGCGCGACAATCTGCCAGAGAAAGCGGCGCACTAGCGAGGGGCCACCGCTGCGCTCCACCTCCGGCACGAAGCGGGGTAGACTGCGCTCGATGCCGAGGTCGGCGTACAGCCCGATGGTGCTAGCGATGGTGCTGACGAAGGCGACCAGCCCGTAATCGGTACGGTCGGGCAGCAGGTTGGCGAGGATTATGCTGGAGGCGATGCTAACTACAAACTTGATGGGGAAGAGCAGCGTGTTCCACACCATCGCCCGCGAGGCGGTCTGCGCCAGCGATGGCCCAAGCTGCGCCGAAGGCACGAGCGGCAGCGGTTGTTGGGTGGGGTCGCCACCGCTGTCCTGCTCCTGCAGGTCGTCGTCGCTCACTTCCGCCAGTGCTGAGTGCTGAGTGCTGAGTGCTGAGTTATAGATGTTGGATGAACTCTCATCCGACATTGCCCCCGCACCTTCCGGCTTTACCAATTCATCATTCTTCATTTTCATTCATCATTCTTCACTCCTGCGTAGCAAGATGGTGTGTGTTCCCTGGAAGAAGAAACGATTGGTGCGGTACAACGGTTGCGCCAGGTGCAGACGACGCAGGGTGGGCAGGATGCGCCGCGCCTTGCCTCCCGCCGCTTTGCCGCGCATTACTCGCAACTCGGCCACATCGGTAGCACGGAATCCCGCCCTTTGCGCCTCGCGCTCGAAGTCGGCATAGGTATAATAGTGCATATCGCTGAGGCGCTGCTTATCATGGAAGTTGCCTTGCTTGCTACGTCCCTTACGCGATATGTACCACTCGGCCAGTGGACGGGGTAGCCAGTTGACCGCAGCCAGGTGATAATGCGGGTCGCGGAAGCCGAAGCGGTTGGTGATGGTGACGATGGCGCAACCCCCTGGTGCAAGGATGCGGCGCAACTCGCGCAGCGTGGCTGGCACGTCCTGCACGTGTTCCAACACGTCCCAGGCGGTAATTAGCTGAAATCTGGCATCGTCGAAAGGCAACTCCTCACCTGCGCTATTCACCACCGCCAAATCCAGATCGTAGCGTCGCGCCCGCAGCTTGATAATCTGGCAGTAGGCGGGGTTGTACTCCTGGGCCACCACCCGCACCCCCTGCCGCGCCAAGGCGACCACCAACCCCCCCATGCCCGCGCCCACATCCAGCACGGTGCCGCTCAGTTGCGCGGCGGCGTGGGCATTGATGTCGCGCAGATAGGGCTGCTGATAATCCTCCAGGTGCAGGCGCTTCTGCCGCCAGGCGGCAAAGTCGGCCCGCCAGGTCATATGCGCCAGCCAGGGGTCAATCGCGGCTTCCAGTTCGCGCTCTATGTCGGGGTTGGTTGTTTGCATAGCTAATCTAAACTAAAGGACGGTCACTTAAGCAACCGTCCGCTTGCTGTAAGCTGTGGCATAATACCTTGTGCCACGCCTTTATATATTCAGCTTCATCTATCTGCAAATCATGTAGTGCGCTCCGCAGCGTAGCTTCACTCAACTCTTTGCGCCTGGGCATCGAGGTTCCCAACTCGCCGTTGACGGCCTTCCTTTTCACGATTATGTGATCGCCTTTGCCATACCTATCAATCCAACAGCCCAGCAATTGGAGCGCACGAATAGCCTTGTCAGTGGAGGTGATGGGGAAGCGTCCAGGCATGGTCGGTAATAAGGCTGAAGGTAATTGTATCAACAAGACTTATGTTTACAGGCTCGACGGGTTCGGCGATATATTCAGAGTAAGCCTGCTCCAGATTCCTTACTCCCACGATAAGGTCATCAGCGCGCTGCCTGGGGTTGTCCAGCGCGTGCGGCATTGCCTCAAGATATAGCTCTGCTGCGTCTTTGAGGTCGTTTACTGCATCCTCGGTGGTGTCACCCTGCCCAACCGCAGGCAATTCCACACACTGCGCGATGTACTGGTCGTCCTCGCGGTAGACGTTGGCAGTGAGGGTGATTTCGGTTACGCCGCCCTTTATCTCTTTGGTTGCGCTCATAATCTCTGCCTTTCAGGTAACAGGTTCTTCAGGAATTCGTCGAAGTCCAGCTCCAATATTTTAATGATACCCTTAAGCGTGCCGATCTTTAGCGGCTTGTGCATAGGAACAGACGTAGTAATCTTGCCGTGTCCAGTTTGCCTGCTTACAACAACGTGATCGCCCTTACCCTTCCGCGCCCGGTGGCAATCCATTCGTACCAATGCTCGGATTGCCTGCTCACCAGAAACGTTTCGTCCTTCAGGCATGGGCAAGCTCGACAGTAAACTGCTCAATGCTAATGCGATCGAAGCGGGCCGGTGCGGCTACTTCGCCGGTATAGCGATCAAAGGCTTGCTCCAGATCGCGTATGCCATCTTCTAGCGTGGTGTGCAAACGGGGTGGATGGTTCAGCGTTTCCGGAGCTTCCTCTAGCAGCAACTCAGTCGCCGCACGCAGATCGCTAATTGCCTCCTCCGAAGTCGCGCCCTGCCCAACTGTACCAATCTCCACGCACTCGGCAACGTAATCATCGTCCTCGCGGTAGATGTTGGCGGTGAGGATGATTTCGATAACACCACCCTTTATCTCTTTGGTCGCGCTCATTTTCTGTCCCCTGATGCTAGCTTGCAAACAGCCGATAATTCAGTATATGCAATGGCTACGCCTTTGTCAACCTAACTCCACACTGTGCTGGTACTATTTGCCCAGCGGCAAAACAGTACCTATCTGCTACGTAAAAGCGTTGACTTTGGCGAGGGCGTGTGATAACCTCTTGGCAGCGGCAATTAAACCACACAAGGAGGAAGATTATGGATACGAGCAACACCCAATCATACTACAGCCCCAGCGCTAGCGGTGGGCTGTTCGTTATTATTGAGACCGATCTAGCGGTCAACACCAATTCGCCCGACGCATTGGTGAGTTTCATGTACCACCTGCCCACTGTACCGCAGACGCAGGATATGCAAAAGCAGATTGCCACTGCCGTAGCCCATACCTGGGGTACAATTGTGGGTTATCGCGGCAACTCCGGCGCAGCGATAACCCTACCTTCCAGCGTCCAGCCCTACCCTTACGCAAGCAGCTAGACAAAACGATGAGGCGGCTATTAAAGTAATACCAATTAGCGGTGGCGCCGCTATAGATAGAGGCAGGGCGAACCAAGGTTCGCCCCTACAGAACTATTGCATCGCTTCGGCTAAATTGACGCAGGGCGAACAACGATTCGCCCCTACACAACTTTAGCATCGCCTCGGCTAAATTGACGCAGGGCGAACAACGGTTCGCCCCTACACAACTTTAGCATCGCCTCGGCTAATTGGTATCTGATCGTCGCTAAGAAGTAACGGTAGTTTTGTCAAGCGCTTGTACAGCGCGTAACCCTGCCGCTGGTCAACCAACTGCCAGGTGGCGGGGTCGGCTTTGATCTGGTCTAGCAAAATCTTCTGCTTCGGTTCGCTGGAGCTGGTGTCGGCAATGACATACTGAGCGGCATCGAGAGGGTGCATCGAGTAGTGGGGATCAGCCTGAAGCAGCCACAGGCCAGGACGCGGGGGGAGATGGGGAGCGAGGGTGCTGCCAGCGGCCACCGGGGCATCCGCAGGTATCTGGGCCAAGAGCGGGGTGGCCGCCTCCCACTTACCATGCGCCAGCTTGCCCGCCTGACCTAGATAGCTCAGGGTATCGCTTTGGCGCGGAATGCCTAGCGGCCCCACCCCAAAGCTGATCACTATGCAGACGAGCAGCATGACCGCCAGTAGTGCGGGCGCAGTAATACGCCGCAACCGTTCGTTCAGCCGCGCCCATAGCCCCACCCCGTGCCGAATATCCGCCATGCCGCCGATCGCTGCCCAGGTGAGGAAGGCTGCAATGATCACCTGGTAGTAGGAGTGGTATGCGCTCAGTTGGGTATTACTGCGCCGCGACAGCACGTTGAGCAGCACGCTGGGCAACGCAGGCAGCAGGCGTAGGGGACGTAGCAGGGGGATGAACAAGAAAGGCAGCAGCAGCAACGCAAGATAGATCAGCGTAGCATTGACTGAATTGTTGGCAAACAGCAGGGTGGGGTTGGTAAGCAGGTTGCGGGCCACTTCGCCAAGGCTGCCGCCAATGTTGCCATAGATGTCGGTGGCAACCGCCAGCTTGCCGCCCGCAAAGACGGGAACGATGAACAGCGTAGCGGCCAGGAACCAGACCAGACCCAGCACCGCGAGAGTGGCGGCGTGCTTCCAACGCACTGCGGGAAGGAAGCTAATATTGCCTGCGCCGTCGGCAACGTAGACCCGGCTGGTGGGTGGGGGTTCGCGCTTGAGCAGGCCGTATACGCCGAATAGCATCAGCGCCAGGCCCATCTCGCTGCGGGTCAGCAGGGTGAACAGCGCCCATAGCCAGAAACCACGCCAGCGCCCACGCTCGAAATAGTAGATAGTGAATAGCATCCCCAACGCGGCGAAGGGGCGGAAGGCGAACTCGGTCAATGCGGCGTTCTGCACCGGCGGGTAGAGCAGGTAGAGCGCAGCGAAACCCAGCCCCCAGCCGCGCCCGCTATCACTCCCTCCCACCGCTTGTGCGGGCAGGTTGCGCTCTGTCCCATCCCCCTCTGGCGTAATAGCGTCACTCTCGATGCCCCCGCCCCGCCGGGGGAGAGGGTTAGCGTCACTCTCGATGCCCTCGCCCCGCCGGGGGAGAGGGTTAGCGTCACTCTCGATGCCCTCGCCCCGCCGGGGGAGAGGGTTAGGGAGAGGGGCAGTGGCAAACTGATCGCGGGCCAGCCAGTAGACCGGCAATGCGCCTAGCACAGTGACGGCGCACTGCACCGCATAGAGCAGCAGCGGCGATTGCCACAGCGCGTAAAAGGGCAGAGTTATAATCACCGGCGATATGATCAGGTCGGTGCCAAGCAGACTACCACTAAAGTTGGTGCCGCTCACCGCCCAGGGATGGCCCTGCAGCGTATTCCAGATCGCCTGCTGATAAAAGGCGAGGTCGAAGCCGGGGCGGTAGGCGTTGTATTGAATCACGTTGGCGAGAAACATCGCCGCGCCTGCGCCCAGCATTAGAGCGGCGAGCAGAAAACCGACCCAACGGTCGAGCCTACCTGCGTGCGCGGGTGTTTCTTGCTTCGCGCTCAACCTTTGGTCAGCCCATGGGCGCTGAGTTCGGCAACCGCCTGCTCACCCGTGTCTTTAGCCTCCTGGGTACGCACCCAATCAAGCAATTCTGGCAAACCCTGCTCGAAGTTGACGGCGGGACGATAGCCCAACGTCTGATGTATTTTGGAGATGTCGGCATAGCAGTGACGGATGTCGCCCGCACGAAACTGGCCGGTCAATTGCGGCCTGACCTCTACGCCAAGTCCTGCAGCCAGCTTCTCGGCTACCTCCAGGATGGTCATAGGGCGGCCCGTGCCAACGTTGAACACCTCGTAGTTGGCAGCATCCTGCTCCATCGCCAGCATCAGCGCCTGCACAATATCGCTCACGTGGACGAAGTCGCGGCTCTGTAGCCCATCCTCGAAGATTATCGGCTGGTGGTGGTTGAGCAGCCGCGCCGCAAAGATTGCAGCCACGCCGGTGTAAGGGTTGGAGAGAGCCTGGCGTGGGCCATATGTGTTAAAGAAGCGTAGCGCGACGGTGGGGATGCCGTAGGCGTGGCCGACCGCCAGGCATAGCTCCTCCTGATCGCGCTTGCTCACCGCATAGACGGAAGTCGGTTGCAGCGGCTTGGCCTCGTTGGTCGGGCGCGCGGTGATGACTGCGTTGCAGTGGGGGCAGGTTAGCTCCCACTGGCGGTCGGCTAGCTGCTGCTCACTTCGCAGGCTGGGGTATATTGGCCCGCAATTGGGGCAGAGGTATCGTCCTTCTCCATAAATGGACATGGATGAGGCCACAAGCAGCTTCTCTACATGGTGGTGTTCGTTCGCCAAAATCTCCAACAGATTGGCAGTGCCGACCACGTTGACATCGCAGTAGCGCACGATTTCGTACATGGACTGCCCCACCCCTACCTCGGCAGCAAGGTGGAAGACCACATCCACATCGGCAAGGGCGCGGCGCATTGTCTCCTTATCGCGCACATCGCCGCGCATGAACTCCACGCCATACGGTAGGTAGGCGGGCTGTGCATCGCGGCCATGCACCTGCTCGACCATGCTATCCAGCACCCGCACACTGAAGTCGCGGCCAACCAACGCATCGACTGTATGACTGCCGATGAAGCCTGCACCGCCAGTTACCAGCGCCTTCTTAGCCATAACTCTCCTTTTGCCGAAGCTGATTGTAAAATTGCGCCAAAAGTACCAGATGGGGCGGCGGCTCACAATAGACCCACCTTTACCACCCAAAAGTACCATGTGGCGGGGGTATTATAACACAATCGGCTGCTATATAGCGCAGGAGAGGGGAAATCTGGTGCGCGTCACGTTTTTGCATACCCGACCAGGGCGAACCGTTGTTCGCCCTTACGGACGCTACCCAACTGAAGGCCAACCCCGACACCGCCGCTATCGGGCCAGGGCGAACAACGATTCGCCCCTACGGACGCTTGCTTTGCAAGAAAGTGACGCACAGGTGGAAATCGCTACTTTTACTTGAGCAGGCCTGTGCGCCCCGACAATCTAGAGCCACACGATTGAGAGCATGAATGCGAACTTGCGAACCTATTTGGGGCGACTGCGACGCAAGAGTCGTCGCTTCAGGGCAAACTAGCGGCCTGAATTGGGCGTAGCCCAAAAACCTGGCGAGCAGTGCGGTTGTTCGTATGGCAGCACAACCGGCGGCAGCGGGCAATAATCGCCAACCCAAAGCTGAAGAACACCCTAATTCTGGTCTTTTAGCCACTCGTTTTACTAAGGGTGTGATACAAGTTATATAGAACCATCCTCAGCAATAAGCTCTCTTAGAAGGATGAGTCGCTCACGCATGAACTCTACGTAGTGCGACCCATCGAGCAAATCCTCCTATGATGTTTCCTGGGTGCGCGACTGAAAGATACTGCGAGTAGCGTAAGGTGGGTCAATATAGACGAGGCGCACTTGCCCACGAATGTGCGGGTTGTGCAGCAGAGCAGCCAAGATAGGTAGGTTATCACCGTAATAGAGATAGTTAGGGATTTTGCCGTTAGCATCAACGTTCCCTGACCAAATATTTCTGGTTATGGCGAGGGGGGTGCGGAGAATATCGCGCTCATCACGCTTACCAGCATAGGAAAGCGTAATGTCTGCATTAGCAGGCATAGATGGCTGACTAATGGCGGGCAGATCTTTGTTCCGCAGGGTTCGAGCTACTCCAGTTGCCATGTTTCGCCACCGATCAAATTGTTGACAAGCACAATGGTTTGGGGTATAATACACTTAATCCGAATGCGGAGGTCGATAGGCTAGATAGCACGGCTTGCCTTCTAGTGAGTATGCAGTTCTAGCCATCAAGGCACCTATGGTACGCCATAGGTGCCTCCCCAATTTCAAGGCAAGAACCTTTTCCCCCATATTTGCTCGTTTTGATGTTCATATTTGCTTTGGAGAACATCTAGTATCCTCTCTGCAAACGGTGCTGGTTTTCCACCCCGCTTATTCTCATGAAGTATTTCAGTTCTGCTTTCATGTACAAGCAAGTCAGCTATTTGCAAGCCAGCAATGTTGCTTGCCTTTGCTTTAATAATAAGCTGCTTACTGCTCAAGACATGGTGTAGCTCTTCCTCGGCGTATAGACGCTTGTACTCTTCTCTCAGCGCAATATCATCGCTAGTTCCTCTTGACTCGATCAAGACATCGCCCCGCTGCCCTAGACGGCGAAGAAAAGCTGCGTAATTGGTCATAATTGTTCGCAGGCAGAGGTGATAGAGTTCATACGATCTATGTGCAAAGTCTTTGAAGCATCTATGCTTATCCATACAGACGGATATAACATTGTAATCCCAGTTCCTTAGCAAACCCAAAAGCTCGTCATTAAATTGCTGCCTACGATTTTCAGCAGAGAAGATAACAAACGCGCCTTGCTCCTTCATCATTGAGGTACGGTGAAATACAACCGGCTCATCTGGATGATGCTCTTCAAAATACTTTGCCTTTAGCGCCTCCATCTGTGGAGCAATAACACTCCGCACATAGTCGTACTCTATTATTACCCCGGTGAGGCATAGATACTGCCTGTGCGATTCGAGCGGGATACGTAGGACAGTATCGCCAGCTTCGTCAACGTACATCCGATATTTCATGGTTAAGCGTATCAGTGCCAAGTTAAGGAAATCAGAGATTTGTCAAGTTTTTCCAGCAGCAATAAAGATGCTTGGTTTTGTGCGTGACAATCCGCAACGATGGCGACCCAGCGACAGACGGGGGTGGTGGATGCCCCTATGATTTCGCT
>JANXYP010000383.1 GCA_025355955.1 Chloroflexota bacterium | reverse complement strand
TGAGTTGCTGGGCCGATGCGGAGCGCAGCGTTTGGAAAGCAAGCAAACTGGTGAGCGAATATGCGCGCAGCTTGCTAAAGGCGCTAGGGCAGACGAACAGCCTGATAAGCGAACTCGAGCAGATGGCGGTGGAACTGTATGGGGTAGCGCGGATTAGCAAGAGCCGGGCCGATCCACGTACCGCTCAACTACTCATTGGCTACGGTAGAGTTAACTTAATACGCATGGGGGCGAACCGTTGTTCGCCCTGGCTTAATCTATAGCGGCACCATCGCTAATTGATATGAAATTAGCGAACGTTACGTCTCAGCTTTATCTTTAGTCTCAACCCCGCCGTTGGGAATAAGCTGAGGGTGTTCGTGAACGTGCTGAGGGTTGACTCCGACCGAGCCATTCTCGCCGATGATGATGTCGTGCTGACCGTGGGTGTGCATTATCTTGCCGCCGTAGGTACGGGCCAGCACCTGGGGAGTGAACACCTGAGCGGTTGGCCCAAAGGCAATGATAGTACGGTTGATGCAGCAGAGGTCGTCGCTGACGCGGGCAGCAATATCGAGGTCGTGGGTTGCCATCAGCACGGTGCCGCCCGATTTGCGGAAGTCGTCGAGCAGGTGCAGGATGGTCTCCTCGGTGCTGGCATCTACGCCGTTGAGCGGCTCGTCGAGGATCAGGATGCGGCCCTGCTGCACCAGGGCGCGGGCGAGGAAGACGCGCTGTTGCTGGCCGCCCGATAGCTCGGCGATTTGCGTATGGTGGCGGTCGAGCATCCCCACCTGATCCAGCGCCCACCGCGCCAGTTCGCGATCCTTCGTGCTGGGTCGCCCCAGCAGGCCGAGCCGCCCATAACTGCCCATCAGCGCCACATCCTCGACCGTCACGGGGAAGTCCCAATGCACCTCTTCGCGTTGCGGCACATAGGCGATCTGCTTACGACCTACTGATTGCGGCTTGCCGCCGATCAGCAGCGACACATCACGGTGCGGCACCACACCGAGGATAGCCTTGAGGAAGGTGGATTTGCCTGCTCCGTTTGGCCCGATCACCCCCACGATCGTTCCCCAACCGATGTCCACGTTCACGTTGTCGAGCGCCAGCCGATCGCCATAGCGGACGCTCAGGCCGCGCACGCTGATCGCGCTGCTACTGTTAGCAGGGTCATCGCTCTTTATCGGAGTATGAATATCAATTGGAGTTGCCATCTCTCCCCTCCTTGCCTCCCCTAAGCTCGGGGAGGGAGTTATATCCTAACCCTCCTCTAAGCTCGGGGAGGGGGCTGTAGGGGCGAATCGTTGTTCGCCCTGGCGAAATTAGTAAAGGTTGGGTCGCGCTGGTGGGCAAAGGCTGGCCGGTCATCCCCGCAATCATCAGGTCGGTATCGTAGCGAATCATCTTCAGGTAGGTTTCGCCGGGGCTGCCAGCGGGGCCAAGAGTGTCGCCGTACAGCTTGCCGTCCACCACTGTCACGCCGGTATCGCTCGCGATCTGCTGCGCCAGCTTAGGGTTGAGACTGCTTTCGACGAAGATGGCCTTGACCTGCTGCGCCTTGATCTTCTGCTCCAGGATGGCAATATCCTGTGCCGAGGGACTATAGTTGGTGTCCATAGAGGGGATGACTGAGCCGACGAAGTTGATGCCGTAGCGATCTATGTAATAACCAAAGGCATCGTGGTTGGCAACGAGCTTGCGGTCGGTTGGGTTTGGTATTTTGGTCGCCCAGGCGTTCTTGATGTAGCTATCGAGATCGTCGAGTTGCTTGTCGTATGCCAGCTCGTTGGTCTGGAAGGTAGCGGCATCGGCGCTGTCCTTGATGCTGGCTGCAGTGACAATGTTGTGTACCATCAGCTTAGTGTTGGCGGGGTTGAACCAGATGTGCGGGTCGCCCACTGGCTCCGCCGCATCGCCTTTTCGCAGCATAATTCCTTGACTGCAATCCACAATCGTCGCCCGCGTGCCGCTATTGGCAACCAGCTTGTCCATCCACTTCTCAAGTTCGACTCCACTACGCAGCACGATGTCGGCATCGGCGATATTCTTCACATCGTCGGCGGTTGGCTGATACTCGTGGGGGTCGGCATCGGCTGTGAGGATACCGATCAGCGTCACCTTGTCGCCCAACACGTTTTTGGCGATATCTTGCAACTGGGTGGTGGTGGCAACCACCTTCAGCTTGCCGCTGCCACCGCTTGCTGCTGGTGTGCCGCTGCTGCCGCCACATCCCGCGAGTAGCAGCACGATTGTGAGCAATGCAGCTACACGCATCCCCTGCCTCCTTGTTTGCAACATATTATAACCTTTCTGTAGGCCGATGTGTACCCTCTGGCCCTGATTGCTTTTCGTTGACGAGTTAATGATACTGGGTATCACTTATTGCTTTAGAAAATGCCAGCAAATTGCTGGCCTCGGTTTGGGAACGAGTATAACATGGGAACACCTTGCTTGTCAATACTGAGTCTCAATAACCTGGGTTAAATTGGGGTATGCTTCAAGTTCTTGCGAAGCAAGCGATCAGTAGCGAAGCAAGCGATCAGTAGGGGTGAACCGTTGTTAGCCCTGGCTGGGTATGCTTCACGTTCTTACGGAGCAAGCGATCAGTAGGGGCGAACCG
>JANXYP010000230.1 GCA_025355955.1 Chloroflexota bacterium | reverse complement strand
CAGCGCATCATCAAAGCGCGGGCGATGGACGGCCAGCATTATGAACAACCCGCCCAAATCATTGCCAGCCTGGAAGCGGTAGCGGCGCATTGGAACGTACACCCCACCCCTTTCGTGTGGGGTGGGCGACGGCGGGAGCGGCGGCAACGCAGCCATGAACGGCACCAGCGAGTGGGCGGCTCGGCAGCCTACATCCAACCATACAACCACAAAGCAGATGCCAGCATCAATGGCTATGTCCCTGTTTAATGACCCACTAGCACCTCGACTAGCACCCCGAGTAACACTCCTTACCCCACCAACACGCCGTACCCAACCTACACCACCGGGCCATCAAGCACTCCGTACCCGACCTACACCACAGGGCCATCGAGCACCCCTTACCCCACCAACACGCCGCCAACCTACACCACCGGGCCATCGAGTACACCGTATCCAACTAATACCGCTGGGCCATCGAGCACCCCTTACCCCACCTACACACAACCGCCCACCAACACGCCCACCGCGACTGCTACCAACACACCCACGCCGACCAGTACCAGCACCCCCGCGCCGACTAATACTCCAGCGCCAACCGAAACCCCCGGTGGCCCCACTGATACGCCTACTACCAATCTAACCTACACCCCCTATCCAACCTACACCCCCTATCCAACCTATACGCCTTACCCAACTTATACCCTGCCGCCCAGCAGTACGCCAGCAGCAACCAACACCCCCGGCGGGCCAACTGCCACGCCCACCAACACGCCATCGCCAGGCAGCACCCCGCCGCCAACGCATACGCCCGGCGGCCCCACCGATACGCCAGTAGCGGCCACCACCACGCCCACCGACTGCGCCAATCCATTCGTGGACGTAAGCGGCAACACTTTCTACGTAGCAATCCACTACCTCAACTGTCGTGGGGTAATCAACGGGGTGGACAGCATCCACTACTCACCAGCGGGTACGTCAATTAGAGGCCAGTTTGCCAAGGTGGTGATACTCGGCTTTGGGCTGCCTGCCTACACCCCGGCAACACCCGACTTCAGCGATGTGCCAGCTACCTACTTCGCTTATCTGTATATCGAGAGTGGCTTCCATGCTGGTATCCTCAGCGGCTTCGACCTGGCTAGCTGCCAGGCTGCCAGTCAGCCCTACCCCTGCTACCTACCCAACCGCCCCATCACCCGCGCCCAGCTTACCAAGCTGGTGGTCAACGCCGCCCGCTATCCATTCTACACCCCGACTGGCGGGCAACCAACCTTCAGCGATGTGCCACCCGGGAGCGTATTCTTCGTCAGTATCGAAACCGCGCATGAGAAGGGCGTGATTAACGGTTACCCGGATGGCACGTTCAGGCCCAACAACCCCATCCGCCGTGATGAGATGGCCCAGATCGTCTACAAGGGCGTGACTACCCCCTAAGCCCCAATCCCATCATGCAAGTTCAGGCCGCCCCATCAATTGGTGAGGCGGCCTCGCTTGTTTCTACGCAAGACAGATGGGCTGGGTAGTGGGGGCAAGCGGGCGGATGTTAGAGCAGAGGAGCGGGGCGGAGGTCGCGACAGGCGCGGCGACGTAGCATAGTGCCTTGCCCACGCTTCGGCACTTCTCTTGACCCTCCCTCCTCGACTGGGCAACCCATTCCATGCGCCTAACAACCCGCTCCGATAGAAACAAAGAGGCTTTGCGAGGCAACCCGCGCTGCCCAACCGCTAGTGTGGGCAGGGGCAACGGGTGAGCGGAAGAGGAGGCGAGCGGCGGGGTGAGGGTGAGGAGCGATGCTTGCAACTGGCGGCGAGGTGGAGCGCAGGCGGGAGCGGAGGAGCGCGAAAGGGGGTGAAGAAAGGCGCGAAGATGGGTGCGAAGGTGGGCGCGAAGCCTGAGTGCGAAACCCGAGCGAAGACCACAGCGAAGGTGAGTGCGAAGCGGGCGCGAAGCCAGCGGCGCAGCCCAAGCCAGCGGCGTAGACCAAGCGCAGCCGAGGCGATGCCAGCGGCGCAGACTGGGGCGCGAGCCTGCGGGCGAAGCGTGTGAAGGAAGGTGGGCCTAGCATGGCAAGACGAAGTCGGCGGGGTTGAGTGGGGGTGATCAGGACATCCTTTTCGGTTGTGTGGTACAATAGTGCAAAGTGTAGCATCAGGGATGCAAACGGGAATGTTCGACTTCAAGACCTTTCATTGCCGCGCTGCTCTACAGCCGCATCTCGCGCCGTATCGAGGCTAATGGCTACGATGTGTTTACCCGCCGCGCCTATGTTCTGACCGCACACAAGCTGCGCCTGTTCGCTACGCTCCCGCCATGCCACGCCTGCCTCGATCACTGGCGCGAAATGGCGCAAAGCCGGGATCGCTCTAGTCGTTTAGCGCAGGCAATCTTTTGGCGGTGGTGAACCGGGATGCTGAATATTTATCTGTTCGGTAATATTGCACTAGAGTGGGGCGGCAGGCACATGAAGCTGGCCGCCCCGCCTAGCGCTGCCTCCTTGCTTGCCTATCTCCTGCTCCACCCCTCGCCGCAACCTCGTGAGCAGGTTGCCGCCCTGCTATGGCCGGAGCTATCCAACGAGGCAGGACGCGCCAACCTGCGCCGCTACCTCAACCTTCTAGGCTCTGCCCTGCCCGCGGCTGGTCCGGATCAGCCCTGGCTGATGGTCAGCCGAACCACCGTGCAGTGGAACCCCGATAGCGAATACTGGCTTGACGTGATCGCCTTCGAGCAGGCTTGCACGGAGGATGATCCGATTATAACCCAGCTATATCGTGGAGAGTTGCTTACCATCGTGTTCGATGATTGGCTGCTCTACGAACGTGAACGCTTGCGTAACCTTTACCTTGCCACCCTCGAGCGCCTCGCCCGCCAGGCGCTAGGCCAGCATCGCTACGCTGAGGCCAGCAACTATACTCGCCTGATGCTCACCGCTGACCCGCTGCACGATGATTATATTCGCCTGTTGCTCACCATTCGCTACGCGGCGGGTGAGCGCGCCGGAGCGCTGGCGGATTATGAGCGCTTCCGCCGCGAGCTGCTAAGTGAGCTTGATACCGAACCGATGCTGGAGACCGTTGCTCTCTACGAGGCAATTGTCCGAAACGCCACCCTACCGCAAACGGCAGCCACCAGCCAACCGCTAGCCGCACCATCGGCATCAGGTGAGCGCAAGCCATTCATCCTGCCTTTCGCCGGGCGTGAGCGGGAGATGGGCCAGCTAACCGAGGCATGGGCGCGGACGCAGCAAGGCAGCGGTGGCATCGCCCTCATCAGCGGTGAAGCCGGTATCGGCAAGACCCGCCTGACTGCCGAGATGAGCGCATTGGTGCTGGCCCAGGGCGGGCGGGCGCTACGCGGCGTGGCGGTAGAGAGCGACACTTTCCCCTACCAGGCGGTCGTACTCGCGCTGCGTTCCGCCTTGTCACTGCTGGCTGCTCTTGATACCGACCCCGCTGAACTCAGCGCCCTACTCCCTTTGCTACCAGAGATGCGCCAACGCCGCCCCGACCTCACGCCCCTGCCCCGCCTCGAACCTCAGCAGGAGCGTACCCGCCTTTACGCGGCGCTGTTCGCTTGCCTGGCCGCCCTGAGCCAGCCCCGCCCCCTGCTGCTTATCCTCGAAGATCTGCACTGGGCAGGCGCGGCAACCATGGATTTTCTGCGCTTCCTCATCCCCCGCCTCGCTGCCCACCCGGTGCTGCTGCTGGCGACCTACCGCGAAGGCGAAGCCGAACGCCGCCATCCTCTGCACGAGCTACGCCGCTTTGTCGAACAAACCCCTAACGGCCAGCATCTACCGCTCAATCCTCTCGATGCCAGCGCGTTCGGCGCGATCGTGGCACAGGTGGCAGGGCTGGCAGGCGACGACCTCGCCGCACAGTTGTACGCGCAGGGGGAAGGCAACCCTTTCTTCCTCAGCGAACTGGTGGCTGACCGGCTGGAAGGCGGCAGCCCAGTGCTTGCTCACAGCAGCGTACACGCGCTGATAAACGAACGCTTTGCTCGCCTCCGACCCAACACCCGCCTGCTGGCCGAGGTTGCCGCGGTGGCGGGCGGGTCGTTCGATGCCGAGTTGGTGCGCGAGGTGGCGGGATGGAACAGCGGCCAGGCATTGACTGCCCTGGATGAATTGCTCGACCGCAATATGGTGCGCGACGAGGGCAGGCGCGGTGGCTACGATTACGCCTTCAGCCACAATCTGATACAGGAGGCGATTTATTCCGGCATTGACCCCGGCGTGCGAACCCGCCGCCATCGGCGCACCGCCCTCGTGCTGGAGGAACTCTACCCTGAGCGGCGCGACGAACTGGCTGCCAGTCTCGCCCGCCACTTCGACCTGGGCGATGACTCCGCCTCTGCTGTTCCCTACTACTTGCAGGCTGCCCGCCATGCCCTTGCTGTCTACGCCGACGAGGAAGCGCTGGCCGCCGCTGGCCGGGGGTTGGCACTGAGCGATGACCCCCATCTCCGCTTTGACGCGCTTGCCCTGCGCGAGAATATCTACCATCGTCACGGCAGCCGTGACGAGCAGCGCGCCGACCTGGACCTGATGACCGAGATTGCTGAGGAACTAGGTGACGATGAGTTGATCTGTGAGATACTCCACCGCCGCATCAAGTTGCATAATGCTTTGGGGGAGGGGGAGCCAGCCATGCTCTGGGTCGAGCAATTGACCCGCCAGGCAGCCAGCCTGGGACTTTCCTGGCAGGCGCTGGCTCTTAGTCTACGGGCGACTGAGGAAATCAACTCCGAACTCTATGAGCCAGCGCTAGCCCATGCAACTTCTGCGCTTGGCTTTTATGACCAGAGCGGCGACCGCGCTGGACAGATCGCCTGCTACTGTATCCTCGCTCGCGTATCTACCAATCAGGGCCGCTTTTCAGTAACCCGCCAGCTATTGTCACAGGCTCTAGACCTTGCCGACAGCAATAATGGGGCGGAGATCTTGCCGATTTTGCGTAGCGCAGTGGCAGCGGCAGACCAGATCAATCAGAATGAGGGATTGTTGCTGGCAAATCAGATGTTGACTGTCAGCCGCGCCATCCACGATCGCGGGGCAGAGGCGGATGCCTACACTGTCCTCGCCAGGATCCAAGGCGAACGGCAAGAGATCGCTGCTGCACTGGCCTCCTTTGCCCAGGCTCAGTCTATCTACAACGCCATCGGCCAGCCAAAAGGTCAGGCTGCGGTTCTCGGTAGAAGTGGTGTCCTCCATGCCAACCTCGGCAACTACGCGCAGGGTAAATTGCTTCTCGAACAGGGTGAAGCGATCTATAAGGCAATCAACAATGCGCGCGGACAAATCCTGTCCCTTTATCAAATTGCCACGATTGCCAACGATGTGGCTGATTACGCCACGGCCAGAGCCGCCGCTTCACATGGCCTGACCATGAGCGAGGCTCAGGATAATCTGTACTATAACTCCTATCTTCTGGTTGAGTTGGGTATCGCCGAGCTTGGCTTGAATGAGAGGGCAGCGCGAACTCACCTCCAGGCTAGCGTTGCCTTTAGCCGCGCTCAAAGTGATGATCCTGACAATCTGGTTAAGGCGTTGTGCTGGTTGGCGCTTGCCTGTCTGCGCGAAGACTTGAGCGCCGCTTACCAGAGCAGTGACGAGGCCGTGACTATCTGCCAAACTCAACCTGAGCGGATTATCCTGCTGCACCCTGAATACTGGGTGAGGTCATGCGTGGCGCGGGCCAGCGGTGATCAGGCGGCAGCCCACGAGTATCTGACCCTGGCATACGAGCGGCTGAAACAGAACCAGCGCCAACTGGAGCAGCGGCTCGGTCGCTATGCCGATGACAACTGGCGTAACTACTATAATAGCATCCCCGCCAATCGCACCACCATCGCTGCATATGAGCGCGACGAGTGGCCTGTCTACGCTTCCCCTGCCATCTAGCTTAAGAGTTACGCAGTCCACCAGAGCGGATGCAATCTACCCCTACAGCAGTCGTCACATTTAGCTGACCATCTGCGTAAGTCC
The DNA here is from genome assembly GCA_025355955.1 of Chloroflexota bacterium. Taxonomy (GTDB): domain Bacteria; phylum Chloroflexota; class Chloroflexia; order QHBQ01; family QHBQ01; genus QHBQ01. The sequence goes on along the minus strand of JANXYP010000230.1, from coordinate 1,962 downwards.
TATATCTTCTTAACCCCTCTCTTTACTACATATCTATTCGGACGGTGTGTGGACGATGCCTGACTATAATCTCCCTGTAGGTCTAATCGTGGATAGTTAAGGGAGAGTCTATGTCAGGATACGTTCGCCACCTGTTCATCGTGCGCGTCTGGCTGGAAGCGGGTGACACCAGTCATGCCGCGCAATGGCGTGGCTCGGTGGAACACACCCTGTCTGGACAACGCCTCTACTTCACCAGCCTCGAAGACCTGGTAGATTTCATTACTCTGCGTCGGGGTGAGCCACCTAGCTACCTTGATGATGAGATAGCGATAACCAACAAGAAAGAAACAGCTCAATGAAAGCCAATCGTATCACCTCGTGCGTAGCCATCGTGATCGCACTGCTGTTGTTGCTGGGCCAGAGGTGCGCCCTTGCAAATTGTCGGTAGGCTAACCCACTTGTCACCAGCCTCAGTTACCCGAAAGGATAAAGCGATGAACTCACATCGTACTGTCTCTGTCATTCTCCTCATCCTGCTGCTCGGCTTGTTGTTCGGTGTTGCCCAGCACGCTAACGCGCAGCCGCACCCGCTGGCGAACGCGCTCGCCAACCGCGCCCGCTCCGCTGCCCCTGCTATCTGCAGCCCGCTCGGTTTCAGCAACAACAGCTACCCAGTAGGTGTCCAACCTAGCACGGTTCTGGCCAGCGACTTCAACAACGATGGCATACCCGACCTGATGGCCGCAAACTATGGCTATAGCGCGCACACTGTGTCAGTGCTGCTGGGTAATGGCAACGGCACCTTCCAGAACCAGGTCATCTCCAGCGCGGGCAGCCAGCCACGCTCCGCGGCGGTTGGTGACTTCAACCGCGACCGCAACTACGACCTGGTGACCGTGAATAGTGGCACGGCCGATGTGTCAGTACTACAGGGGAACGGCGATGGCACTTTCTACACCCCCTATAACTTCAGCGTGGGCAGCAACCCCTACTCCGTGGCGGTCGGTGACTTCAACAACGATACCTACGACGATTTGGTGCTCACGGACAACGGCTTGAACAATGTGGAGGTGCTGATTGGTAATGGCGACGGCACTTTCCAGCCCCCGCTCAACTACGCAGTTGGCAGCGTCCCCTATGCGGTGGCGGTGGGTGACTTCAACCACGACGGTAAATCCGACCTGGTAGTCGTGAACAAGGGCTCGAACAATGTGTCAGTGCTGCTGGGTAACGGCAACGGCACTTTCCAGCCCGCAGTCAACTTCCTCGTGGGCATCACCCCCGTATCAGTGGCGGTGGGCGACTTCAATGGCGATGGCAACCCCGACCTTGCAGTGGCAAACGACTCGGGCAACGTGTCGGTACTGCTGGGCAATGGCGATGGTCTGTTTCAGACAGCGGTCGACTTCAACGCGGGTACCCGCCCCGCATCGGTGGCGGTTGGCGACTTCAACGACGATGGCAAGCTCGACCTTGCGGTGGCAAACTATGGCTCGAACAATGTGTCGGTGCTGCTCGGCAACGGCGATGGCACCTTCCAGTCTGCGGTCAACTTCCTCGCGGGCGACCAACCCGACTCAGTGGTGGTCGGTGACTTCAACCGCGATGGCAAGCCTGACATTGCGGTGGCAAACAATAACTCCAACAGCGTGTCGGTGCTGCTGAATACCTGCGCGTTGCAGACCAACACGCCTCTGCCAGCTACCAACACGCCGCTACCGACCAACACACCCGTGCCACCTGCTACCAACACCCCTGGCGGCCCCACTGACACGCCCCTGCCGCCAACCAACACTCCCAGCGGGTCTACCGACACGCCTGTGCCGACCAACACCCCCAGCGGGCCAACCCCCACTGATTGCGCCAACCCGTTCGTGGATACCAGTGGCAACATCTTCTATCCGGCTATCCACTACCTCTACTGTCGCAGCGTGGTTAACGGCACCGATGCCTCTCACTTCAGCCCGCATGGCAGCTCCA
>JANXYP010000229.1 GCA_025355955.1 Chloroflexota bacterium | reverse complement strand
TGAAGTTGGTGGGAGTAGCGTCAACGAAGCCGCTGCTGGTGTTGTGATATAGCCGCAGGTATGGCAGCATATGGCTGTTCGTATAAACCACCCCACTGAGGGCGAAATCGAGCCGCCCATCATTATCATAATCGCCCCACGCGAAGCCGGAGACATAAATCTGTGGCAGATCCGCAGGCGTAACATCAACGAACCCGCTGCCGGTGTTATGGAATATTCTACAGTATTCGGTGTTGCTCACCGAGCCGCTGATGAAGAAGTCGAGCCGTCCGTCATTGTCATAATCGGCCCAGAATACCGTGCCGTCGGTCAACTGCGCGACCTGCGCTGGGGTGGTATCGGTGAAGACGGCAGCGAGGGTGCGGGCAAGTGCAGTAGGGCGCGGGGGGTGAGGTGCAGCCTGCTGCTGGCGTGACGCAAAGGTGGGCTTGGTAAGAAGCGGCTGATTGGAAGCGGCGGGCGCGAGTGCAGCATCAAGGCGTGGCAGATTCGCCCTCGCCAGCGAACCTTGCGCCGACAACGTAGCCAGCACCAGCAGGGCTAGCAGGGCGCAGTAAGTCAGGGTACGCGAGTGCAGGTGGGCGGTGAGCATGGCTTTATCTCCTCTTTTTGACCAGCAATCTTGCGACTAATTTCTCCTCTATCCTATAATAGTCAGGCAGCGGCCAATTGCTTCACTTGCTTGCCAAAGCGCTGGGTTGGATTTGTTATAATTACCTGCAAATGGCAACTTCATCACCACAATACGATGTAATTATCGTCGGCGCTGGGCCTGGGGGCAGTGCCTGCGCCGGGTTCCTCGCTCGTGCCGGGGTTAGCACGCTGCTGCTCGACCGCGCCCGCTTTCCTCGTGCCAAGGCGTGCGGCGAGTACACCAGCCCGGCCAGTGCGGCGATTATTGCGCGGCTGGGGGCAACCGAGGCGGTGGTCGCGGCGGGGATGCAGTTGCATCGGGGTATGACCGTGGTCGCGCCCTCCGGCCAACGCTTTACCATTGATTACACTGAAGCGGGCGATACCGCTGCCGCCTCCTACGCCACCGATCGGGCCAGTCTTGACGATGCGCTGGCCCGTCACGCCGCCACGCTGGGGGCTGACTTCCACGATGGGGTGCGAGTTGAAGATTTGCTGCGCGATGCGGCGGGCCACGTCTGTGGAGTATGCTCACCGCAATTGGGCGAAGTCCGCGCCCGCTGGGTAGTGGGTGCGGACGGCGCAAAGTCCACCATCGCCCGCCTGCTGGGGGTGACGCGCCCGCCGCCGCTGCGTCGCCTCGGCCTGGCCGCGCACTACTGCGGCATCGCCATGGGCGACGTGGGCGAGATGCACCTGGCGGGCGGCGATTACTGCGCCCTCAATCCCCTGGCAGGCGGCATCGTCAACGTCAGCCCGGTGCTGGATGTCAACCCCGCCAATGTAGCAGCAGCGGGTGGGCTAACCGCCTTCTTCGAGGCAACCTTGCGCCGCTTCCCTGGGGTGGTCGCCCAGATGCAGCACGCAAGCCGCGTCAGCGCGGTGCGCGGGGTGGGGCCGATGTCCAGCGCGGTCAGTCGCACCGCCGACCCCGGCTGGATGTTGTTGGGCGATGCCGCTGGCTTCTACGATCCCTTCACCGGCGCGGGAGTGCATGGCGCTTTGCGCGGCGCGGAGCTTGTCGCTGAGATACTTATCCCCGCGCTGGCGGCCAACGATGACCCGGCCCGCACCGCCCGCCATTACCGTCAGGTTCGCCGCCGCGAGTTTGCCGCCAAGCGGCAGGCCGACCAACTGGTGCAGATGTTTGTGCAGCATCCTGCAGCGATGAACTACATTGCCCCTCGCCTCGCCGCCCGTCCCGCCGTGCGCGCCCGCCTCGCTGCCCTCATTGGCGACCTGATTGACCCCCGCGCCGTGCTGAACCCACGCTTCTTCTGGCAGCTTCTTCGCCCTTAAACGTAAGGGATCGGGTACGAACGGATAATACTGCGTTTCAAAGTTTCAAAGTTTAATACAGCTTATACTAACGCACCCAATCTACAAAGTGTAAGGCTGGGGTGCGCGTCACCTTCTTGCGGAGCAAGCGTTCAGTAGGGGCGAACCGTGGTTCGCCCTGGTTGGATATGCAAGAACTTGACGCACACCGATAAGCCTGATGCTACTTGCGAAAAGCCCCCCTATGCGGTATTATTCAGATGGTGAGATTGCCACTTATGGAGAACGTTCGTTGATCGCCCGCCGTATATCTTTTGTGCTGGTTTGCCTTATGCTGATAAGCTCGCTGCTAGTTGCCTGCGATAATGGTGGCGCAACTGCCACGCCTGTGCCAGCTACCGTTACGGCGGGGCGGTCGGTCAGTGCTAGCCCTGGCCGTATTGCGCTCGATCCCGGCCCACAGTATCCCAGCACGCCGTTGCCCACTGCAACCAGCATACCGCGCCCTTCGCCAACCAGTACCCTGTACCCTGCAGCTACCAACACACCCGTGCCACCAACCAACCCGCCAACCCCCGCCCCGACCAACACCAGCACGCCTGAACCTGGCACGCCGTTGTCCTCGCCCACTGCGACCCAGGTGGCTGATGTGCTGGCTCGGCTGGTATTGCAGACCTATGAAGTTCCGGCGAACCTTACCCTCGACCCGACTAGCAGCGGCGAATTGAGCAACGAGACGATTGCCAACGGTGATGCTACTCGCCTGGCGCAATTGAAGGCCTGGGCTCGGCAGGCGGGATACGTCAATGTTTACCGTGCCTATAGCGCTGCTCCCAGTGGCACAGTGGCGCTGTTGTCGAGCGCCGCTGCCAGCTACGCCAGCAACGCTGGCGCAAGCGCGGCCTGGGCGGATGCGTTGAAGCGGCTGCAAGGTTCCAACCTGCCGCTGACGGCGGTTGCCGCTGCGCCACATTATACCGCCCACTCGATAGTGCTTGCCTATACTGACCCTAACACAAACGACTCTACTGCGGTGCTGTTGGTCGCCAGCGGTCATCTAGTCGCCGAGGTTACTATCGTCGGCGCAAAGATCAGCCCTGCTGCCCTCTACCCGCTAGCCCAGATCATTGTACCTCGATTGGTGGCCGCGCCCTAAGCTACACTACTCCCCTCGCCCCGTCGGGGGAGAGGGTTAGGGAGAGAGGTAACGCCAAGTCAGGGCGAATGACGGTTCGCCCCTACAGAGATCCCCTCGCCCCAGCGGGGGAGAGGGTTAGGGTGAGGGGTTAACGCCAAGTCAGGGCGAACGACGGTTCGCCCCTACAGAGATCACCTCGCCCCAGCGGGGGAGAGGGTTAGGGAGAGGGGTAAGGAGAATCATGACCCAACGCTCGAAGTTCAAGTTTATCTACCTACCCGCCGCTGCTGAGATGATCGGGGTGCAGCGCAGCGTGTTGATGGAGTTGGTGCGGGATGGACGGCTCAAGGTCATCAGCGGCGAGGGCCAGACCTCGGTGTTCCGCACCGCCGATGTGGAGAAGCTGGCCGAGGAACTGGGCCTGGCGAACCCCGCCACCGCGCCCGATGCCCTATCCGCCAACCCCGACACCGAAGCCGTGCCAAAGAAGGCCCGCCGCCCCCGCGATGCGGTGCAGAAGGTCAGTCTGCGGGTGTCCAGCCTGAAGAAGTGGCTGGATGTCAGCGACGAGGAGGCCCGCGAGTGGGCGCTGGCCCAGGAACCGATCACCCGCCCGGCGATCAGCCGCCAGCTAGGCCAGGTGATGGACAAGCTGGCCCACCTGCAAGCGTTGCTCGTCGCTAAGGACTGAGAACTGAGGTATGGGGACTGAGTAACGGCAAAACCCCTCTCCCATCGGGAGAGGCTGGGAGAGGGTCCAAGTAGAATCTGCAATCTGCAATCCGTCCAATGTGGGGCGGTATCTGCTCAAAGGAGAGTGAAGGTAAGGCTGAGAGGCATACTGCTGTATCTGGCGCATAACCAGGCCATGTACAAAATCGTGATGAGCGTGGCGCTGTTCCGTCGCATGGCGCTGCGCTTTGTCGCCGGTGAGCGGCTG
>JANXYP010000228.1 GCA_025355955.1 Chloroflexota bacterium | reverse complement strand
CAGCGCATCATCAAAGCGCGGGCGATGGACGGCCAGCATTATGAACAACCCGCCCAAATCATTGCCAGCCTGGAAGCGGTAGCGGCGCATTGGAACGTACACCCCACCCCTTTCGTGTGGGGTGGGCGACGGCGGGAGCGGTGGCAAGGCAGCCATGAACGGCACCAGCGAGTGGGCGGCTCGGCAGCCTACATCCAACCATACAACCACAAAGCAGATGCCAGCATCAATGGCTATGTCTCTGTTTAATGACCCTGCTAGCTACTCAGCTAAACTTCGAAAAGGGCGAACCCCACTACCAGGCAGCAATGGGGTTCGTCGCTATAGTTGCCTCTTTGACCGATAACTATGGTGTGGTCACTGCTTTGAAGACGATCTGGGCCATCTCATCACGGCGGATGTTGTTGCTGGGGCGGAAGGTTTGGTCGGAGTAGCCATTGATCACCCCCTTGTAATGCGCGGTTTCAATCGAGATATAGAATACGTTGTTGGCTGGCACATCGGTGAAGCTGGGCGTGGTGGGGGTGAATAGCGGGTAGTGCGCGGCGTTGACGACCAGCTTGGTGAGTTGACCCCTGGTGATGGCGCGGTTGGGTAGATAGCAAGGCGAAGTCGCTCCGTTCGCCTGACAGGTAGCGGGGTCATAGCCACTCAGCACGCCGTCGTGGAAGCCGGTTTCAATGTAGCCGTATGCGTAGTAAGTAGGCGACACATCGGTGAAATCCTGCTGGCCGTTGGGAGTGTAAGCGGTGAGGCCGAAGCCCTTGACTACCACTTTGGCAAACTGGGCGCGGGTGCTAGTGCCAGCGGGCGAGTAGTGGCTAGCGTCGGAGCCATTGATTACGCCCCGGCAGTTGAGATAGTGGATCGCGCCGTAGAAGACGTTGCCGGTAATGTCGGCAAAGGGGTTGGCGCAATCGGTCGGTGTCACCGTGGGCAGGCCCGTTGTGGCCGTCGGGGTGGCTGTGGCTGGCACGGCGGTATTGGTGGACGTGGCGGTGGGGCCAGCGGGGGTTTGGGTTGGCGACGGCGTGCTGGTGGTGGTAGCTGTCGGTGGCACTGGCGTAGCGGTCGGCGTGGCGCTGGGCGGCACGGGCGTGGCTGTGGGGCCGCCAGGGGTTTGGGTCGGTGCCAAAGTCGGCGTATTAGTGCTAGTTGGGGCATTCGTCGGCGTGTCAGTTGGCATGGCCGTAGCAGTTGGCGGGACTGGCGTGACGGTGGGGGCAGCGGGGGTTTGGGTCGGTGCGGTGGTCGGCGTATCAGTGCTGCTTGGGGTATTGGTCGGCGTGTTCGTCGGCGTGTTCGTCGGCGTGTTCGTTGGCGTATTCGTCGCTGTCCTCGTTGGCGTGGTCGTTGCGGTATTGGTCGGTGTGTTCGTCGGTGTGTTCGTCGGTGTGTTCGTCGGCGTGTTCGTCGGCGTGTTCGTTGGTGTCGGGGTGGGTGGAGTATAGCCGCTGCTGAAGCGCAGGCTTGAGCCGCTGTGCAGATAGCTGGGGCCAACGTTGATGTTGGGGTTGTTGGTGTTGCAGTGCTGCTGCTTGGCAATGGTGGCATCATAATTCTGGATGCCGGTGGTGCTGCTATCGCCATCGGCGTAGCCCTGGAGTTGGTGGTAAACGTAGTAGATGTCGCCGCTACCCTCGTCTATCTGCACCTCGAAAGTGTTGGGGTTCACGGTACTATCATTATACTGGCGCAGATCACGCCACTCCACGATGAAGGTGCGGTTAGGCGCGGTGCCAACTACGCTGGTGTAGATGCCGGTATCAGCGTAGGCGCTGTCGGCAATCAAGTCGTCCCAGTTCACCGCAAGGAGGGCGAAGTTGCTGGTAGGGTCGGGTAGGCAGTTGTTGGCGAAGTAGCCATCACCAATCGTGCCACCCAACATGAAGAAGCCGTTCATGTTGACGGTGCCGTAATTATGGGTCTGGCCGTAATAAGTAATCGGCATCGCACTGCTGAAGGGGTAACTATTATCATCGCCCGTGCTGGAGCCGGGGATGAGGTTGGTGGCGGGCTGATAGGCACGGCCCGAACCCTCGTAGCAGGAGTAGCCAGCCGCATCAGGGGCGGAACGGTGCAAGCTGAAGTTCACCACAGTGCTGATGCCCGCGCCGAGGGAGACAGTTTCGCTCTGCGGGATGTAGCAGCCGCCGCTGTTGACCGTGACAGTGTAGACACCAGGGGTGATGCCAGTTATAGTGTAAGCGCCGATGGCGGATGGGTCGCTGGCGTAGGCCACGCCCGGATCAAGAGTTATGGTGGAGGAGAGTGGGGCATGGTTGCTGATGTCCGTTACGCTGCCCCGCAGGGTGGCCGCACCGTTGACCGTGCCTAGCACGATTACGCTGCTGGAAGCGACCGAGTCGCTTATATTACCGGTGCCAGCGATGCCGAAGGTAACGCCATGAGCGCCAGTCGTGGTGCTAGCGGGGATGGTGATGCTGCCGCCGATCTGACCGTTGATGTTGCTGCTGTAAGTGCCGATGTAGGTGCTATCCAGGTAGAGGTTGCCGCTAGCGCTGGGGCGATAGTTATTGCCGATGTAGCTAAGAGTGCGGGCCGCAGGAGAAACATCGGGGTCAACCAGCAGCGTAGGAGCGGCCTGACTCTGGCTGAGGAAGATTTCCGCGATGTAGGCTACCCGTCCACTGGTCATCCCAGTGTCTACCCAGTTCAAATAGCCATGGTTGCCGGGAGCGATACCAAACTCTTCCGGAGCTGCGCCATTAGCATTAGCATAGTCCGTCGCAGCATAGCTACCGTTTACGGTGAGACTAATCGCTTCGCTGGGCTGGAATCCTTGCAATGTATGCGCCCAGAAGACGTTGCCGCCGGGGGCGGGTAGGATACCGCGATCTACGTAGCCGCGCGACGGCGCGGTATCACCCTGGGGGCCAGCGTCAGGGCGCTCCTCCACCGACTGACCCTGGGCCATGCCCGCGCCGCTGCCGATAATGCCATAGACCGAAGCGCCGGGCTGGCTGGCGGGGGTATTGAACTCAGTGGCCGCAATGCCGTTAGCGTTGGTAGTTAGAGTGAAAAGGTTGTTGAGTTGGCGAGTGAGGGTGACAGTCGAGCTGGCCGGGTAGTTGATGCTGGCTACGCCCAACACGCCGCCAGAAACCACCTGATGCGGTGCGATCGCGACGGCGGGGGTACGCGGATAGGTGCTGACATCCTGGTACACCGAGTCGCCAGTCACGCGGCCACTGGTCTGACCGACGAGTTCAAAAACCAGTGGGATAGAGCCACTGCCGGTATTATAGGTGAAGAAGATATAACCGTTGCCATCAGCGCCAATAGAAAAGACGCCGTTGCCATTGATGTAGAGATAGGCCACTTCATTGGACAGCCAGCCGGAACTGAGGATAATGCCAGCGTTAGTGGTGTTGGCTGGAACCGTCTTCGGCTCGGCATCCATGTACGCGCCGCCGATACCGCTGACCTGCTCAGGGGCGGGGCCGTGCAGGGAGTAGATGCCGGGGTACTTGTTGAGGTCGAGGGCGGGCTGCATCACGAGGGTGTGATGCGGCAGGGGCATCGCGGTAAAACTGGTGGCCACGGGTGGCGGGGGCAACTGGATGGTTGCCCCACCGGCAGCAGCCGCTTGCTTGGGTTGGGCGACCGACGATTGAGCAGCGTTCGCGGCGACTGGGCCACTATACGCCGCCTGGCGGGCGGGCATAGTCGGGCTGGTGGGACTGGCGGGCGCGGCCTGCGCTGGGCTGAAGGCGGTGGCGACTACCGCAAGGAGCAGAAGGCTGGTCGCGGCTACAATGAGCCAGCGGGGGGTAGGGCGGTTGGCAGACATGATACGTTCCTTTCCGGGTAGATGGCTGATAGCGGTTGGTTGATATACGGGCGGTGGGTAAATCCTCTGGCCGCCGCACTAGCCATATCATATCTGCCCGCACCCGGAAACCGGTATGCTTTGGTATGCTTTGATTACCGAAACGGTATGCACTTCGATTACCATTTCAAAGTGTCCAGGATGCAAAAAGCCCCCAGCAGGAACTGGGGGCTGAGATAATCGCTACCCTACTCCGCTTTAACCATTTGGGGTCGAAGCATAGGCAACCGCCTGAGCGCGGCCCATCATCCTACCCTCTGCTGAAGCCTGTGCATACTTCTGTTCACCTAGCACGTCAGCAAGTTGAGCCGTTTCACCCTGGCGGGCCTGCTGGTCATATTCATCGAGCGTGATGTTGAACGCTTCGCGCAAGCTCTGGGCCACAGCATAGAGACTTGCGCCGCGCTTGTTCTCGCCCAACGCCATAGCAACGTGAGCAAGGCCATCCAACGCTGAGGTCAGCCCCAACTTGTAATCCAATTCGTCGGACAGACGTAGACATTCGCGGTACCGCTGGGCGCTGAGGAGAATATCGCCTTGATAAAAAGTTACGTCCGCCAGTTGGTCGAGGATCTGGGCCACGCCCAGTTTGTGACCAACCTCGCGCATCAGGGCCAGACCTTCATCGAGCAGCCGCCGCGCAGTTTCGTAATCGCCCTGCCGTTGCGCGACGATGCCTTGCATACTGAGCGAACTGGCAACCCCCAGGTTGGTACCCAGTTCGCGGGAGAGCGTCAGGCTCTCTTCGAGCGTGGCCCAGGCCCGATCGTAGTGGCCCTGGCGCATGGCAATATCGGCCAGACTGCGAAGCACGCGGGCGCAACCCCCTTTGTCGCCAAGATCGCGTAGGGCAGTCAGGCTCGCTTCGACCAGTTGCTGCGCTGCTACATAATCACCCTGCTCATCGGCAACCAACCCCAAGCTGGATAGCGTGGCGGCAACACCACGCCGATCGGCGCGCTCCTGCCGAATGGCTAGACATTCGCGCAGATAAACATTGGCCTGGGCATATTCAGATTGCTCCCGCGCCAACAGGCCGAGGCTGTTGAGCGCATTAGCGCTGCCTTGCGTATCGCCTAGCTCGCGGGCCAGAGCCAAAGCCTGGTGGAGAACCGTGTGCGCGGCGGCAACATCGCCGATTTCCTTCGCAATTGCGCCAACGGCAACGAGCGCGGCGACCCGCAACGGGGTACGTGGCCCGCCCTTGGCTAGCGCGGCCTGCAGCCAACCCTGGCCCTCACTAAGATAGCCGCGCATATACCAGAAGCGCCACAAGTTCACCGTTAGCCGCAGCACATCCTGATCGTCTACCTCCCCTAGCGAGTAGTCGAGCGCGGCTCGCAGGTTACTGTGCTCTTGTTCCAGATGATTGAGCCAATCCGTCTGCGTCGCACCAGTCATTTCCGCTGCGCCCTGGGCCGCAAGCTGAAGGTAGTAGCGCAGGTGGCGCTGCTGAACAGCGCTGGCGGTAGCGCTCTCGGCCAGCTTCTCCTGGGCATAATCTCGGATGGCGGGTTGCATATCGTAGCGTCGGGGGCTGCTATCCACCTCGTTCAATTTATCCAGCGCATACTCGCGCACCACCTCAAGCAGGAGGTAGCGCATCTGCCCACCGATGTCGTGGGCCGCCACCAGTGATTTGTTCACCAGTTGCACCAGCACGGGTAGCACCTCATCGGATGTTAGGTTTTGGATATTGGATTCTGGATTAGAGTTGGTGGATCCGTTCAATCCAAAATCGGCATCGTCGGCGCAGATTTCCTCGGCGGCCTCTAGCTGCCAGCCGCCACGGAACACCGACAGGCGCATGAAGAGGGTTTGTTCGGCGCGGGTTAGCAACTCGTAGCTCCAGGCAATCGAGGCCCGCATGGTGCGCTGGCGGCTGGGTAGCAGTCGGTTGTCGCTGGTGAGTAGCCGCAATCGTTCGCCTAGCCGCTTGCCCATCTGCGCGGGAGTGAGCGCCCGCACCAGCGGCGCAGCCAACTCAATCGCCAGCGGAATGCCATCGAGTAGATGGCAAACCTGGTTCACGGCGGCGGCGTTCTCCTCGGTAAGCGCAAAAGCGGCCTGGGCGGCGGTCGCTCGCGCCACAAACAATGCCACCGCCTCATGCTGGCCCAGCGCGGCGACCGCGCGTTCACCGGGCTGGGGCAAGCTCAGGCTGTCGAGATTATAGGTCGTCTCCCCGTTTACGCCCAGTTGTTCACGCGAGGTTGCCAGCAGAGTGAGATTGGGGCAGGTTGATAGCAGGGAGTCGGCCAGCCGTGCGGCAGCATCAGCCAGGTGTTCGCAGTTGTCCAGCACGAGCAGCACGCGCTTGCCGCGCAGGTAGTCGCGCAGCAATTCGGTACTGCTGTGGCCGCGACTCTCGTGCAAGTCGAGGGTACTGGCAACTACCTGTGGTACGAGTAGGGCATCAGATAGCTCGGCGAGGGCGACGAAGTAGACACCATCGGGGAAATCGGTGAGTGAGCGGGCGGCCAGTTCGAGGCTGAGACGGGTCTTACCCATCCCGCCGGGGCCGACAATGGTGAGCAGATGATGTTGGGCAAGCAGCTTGCGGCAAGCGCCCAGTTCGCGTTCGCGCCCGACGAATGATGTTAGCTGCGGCGACAGATTATTGGGAGTGGCAGAGCGCGGCGGAGCAGTGGTGAGCAAATCCAGTGGGTGGCTAGCCCATTCCGCTGCGGTAAAGCTGGGGCTAGCCAGCAGGCGCAACAACTCCTCCGCCTCGGCGCGGCTGGTTAGCGCACCCCACTCCACCAGGGTCCGCACTATGGCTCGTCCATCCCTGGGGGTGAGCCGCCGCCCTGAGTTGGCATTGAGGCGGGCGCTGAGTTCTTTAGGGCTGAGGCCAATCGCGCTGGCAAGGTCATCCTGGCTGGGCGGGCGGCCAGTGTGATAGGGATCGGCGCGGCGGCGCAGTTCGCGCACCCGTTCGCGGAACTGCGCCAGGTCGGCAGTGGGTAC
>JANXYP010000221.1 GCA_025355955.1 Chloroflexota bacterium | reverse complement strand
CTTTCGGTTATGTTCATTACGTTGCTCATAGTGCTGAGTGCTGAGTGCTGAGTGCTGAGTAGTAAACAACGATTGTCGGCATTACAAGGATTGCTGCTCGTTTGTGGTTGTTCAGGATTGCCTGACTTTCTTATTAGCCCGCTGTGCATCACGTGATTTAGCTACCGAGGCACGCAGCCCGCCGACCATACGGCCAACTTCTTCCGCCCGGGCAGGCAGACTAGCAAATGTTTGCTGATCCAAATAGCCTACATCCAACGCGACATAGAGCTGGCAGCGGACTTCGGCACAAGATGCTTTCGCCACCGAAAGAAATTGGTGGAACTCAGGTCGGTTATATCGCTCAAACCCTTCGGCTATATTGGACATGATCGAAACAGCCGCCCTTTGGATCTGCCCAGCCAATCCATAGTCTTTGGCAAACGAACCCTGACGGGTTGCCTCATATATAGACTTGTTGAGTTGCCTGGCTTTCTGCCAGGCGGTCAAATCCTCAAAGCGCTCTACACTCATTTATCGCTTCCTCCAATCTTATCCGATAGGTGTGCGCTTAACTGTGAGGTTTGTCAGATTTGTACTCAGCGCCATTGCACAGTTTGTGCGTAACCACGCTTGAGCGCACACCTACCTTTTATCCTGATGCCTTTATCCTACACTCAGCACTCAGCACTCAGCACTCAGCACTCAGCACTCAGCGAAGCGCCGCCAGCAGCGAGTCCGTGATAATCCCCGGAGCAATGCCAACGATGAAGAAGAGCAGGGTGAGCGGCAGCAGCAGCAACATCTCGCCACCGCGCATATCGCTGGCCGGATGGTTGCGTTCCGCGCCGTGCATCACCCGCTGATACATCCGCACCATGTACCAGGCAGCGAGAATCACGCCGAGGACGGCCAGCACCGCATAGATGGGAGCGGCTTGCCATGCACCCAGCATGATCAGGAACTCGCCCGCGAAGCTACCCAGGCCGGGTAGGCCCAGGGTGGCAAGGCTGATCAGCATGAACATGGTGGCAAACAGCGGGCGCTTCTTGCCCCAGCCGCCGAAGGCGCTCAGGTGGCGGCTACCCGCCCGCTGCTCCAGCATCGCGACGACCAGGAACAATGCCGCGATGATTACGCCGTGATTGACCATCTGCAAGATCGCGCCGCTCTGCCCGTCACGGTTGCCGCTGATTACCCCCAGAGTGATGAACCCCATGTGGCTGAGGCTGGCGTAGGCAGCGATGCGCTGCAATGAGTCGGCAGCCAACGCCGCCAACGCGCCATACAGAATGCCTGCGATGGCGAAACCGGCTAGCCAGGGCTGCCAGTTAGCCGCGCCCAGCGGAAAGAGCATCACCCCGAAGCGCAGCAGCACGTAAACGCCGGTCTTGGACATCACCCCCGCGATCATCACCGTCACTGGCGCGGGCGACTCGGCGTAGGTGTCGGGTAGCCAGCTATGCAGCGGCACCAGCGGGATCTTCACCGCCACGCCAATCACGATCGCGGCGAACAGCCAGGTTTGCGTGCCAGCGTCAATGGTCAGCCCCAGCGGGTGCTGCAACCAGGCATCGGGGTTGAAGCCAAACCCCTGCCCCTCAAAGCTGCTGGCTTTAGAGGCAACCACCGCGCCCAGGCCAATCAGCCCGGCCAGCATCACCAGTCCGCCGCCTAGCGCGTAGAGGATGAAGCGCATCGCGATCTGCGGCCCACGTTCACGGGCATAGCGGGCGATCAGGAAGTAGGCAGGCACCAGCATCGCTTCCCAGAAGATGTAGAACAGGAATATGCTATGGGCCAAGAACACGCCTAGCATCCCGGTCGCCAGCGTCAGCAGCCCGGCGTAGTAGGAGGCGGGTTGTTGTAGCGCCGTACTGCGGTTCGCCCCGACCATCCCAATCTGTAGGGGCGAACCGTTGTTCGCCCCGGTCATCCCAATCTGTAGGGGTGAACCGTTGTTGGCGCTAGTATAGACTGGGGCAACCACCGCAATGAGCAGCAGGAACGCGGTCAGCACAATTAGCCAGATGCTGAGGGGATCAGATTGCAGCGCGTAGCTGAGGCCGAAGCTGGGCAGCCAGGTGGTTGAGGCGGCAATGGTCATCGCGGGCTTGCCGTTTGCAGTTAGCGTAGCAATGAGCAGGCCAATCGCCAACGCCAATTCCAGCACAGTAACCATGATTGCCACCAACTTTGCAGCCTCGCGGGCAAGCAACGCGATGATCGCCCCGGCCAATGGCAGGAACAGCACGGCAGAGAGATAAGCTAGCGCGGGGATGCCGAACACTTCGCTCACTTTGCACCCCCACTGATGGCATAGATAACGATGACCACCACGCCTAGCAGCACCACCAGCGCGTAGTTACGCAACGCGCCAGTCTCGCCGCGACTTAGCAGCTTACCGCTCTGCTGGAACAGGGTGCGTACCTCGTGGAGGGCTTCCTCCAGAAACCCGCGCTCGAAGAAGACCGCTATAGTGCGGGCGATTGCCTGCACCGGCACCACGATTGCCTCATGGTAAAGCGCAGGCAGCCCCCAGCCTTTCGCCGCCG
>JANXYP010000214.1 GCA_025355955.1 Chloroflexota bacterium | reverse complement strand
GTTAAACTTACCCCATGCAATCAACTAGTAACGTATATGCCGAGAGTGACCGCCTTCGTGCTGAGGAAGATAGCAGCAGCGGGCGGCAGAAGATTATCAAGTTCAGCAACGTGAGCAAGAAGTTCGTGCTGCACCACCAGCGCCCCCGCTCGTTCCAGGAGGCGTTGGTCAGCCTGTTTGGGCGGCGCGACATCAGCCGCCGCCCCGCCGATATGCCGCGCAACGAGACCTTCTGGGCGCTGCGTAACGTCAACTTCGGCATCCGCGAGGGTGAGGCAGTCGGCATTATCGGCGCGAACGGCAGCGGCAAGAGTACCACCCTCAAGATGATCAGCCGCATCCTCTACCCCACTAGCGGTGTGGTCAGCGTGCGCGGGCGCATCAGTGCCTTGCTAGAACTGGGCGCGGGCTTCCACAGCGACTTGACTGGCCGCGAGAACATCTACCTCAACGGCAGCCTGCTCGGTTTCAGTCGCAAACAGATGGACGGCAAGTACGCCCAGATCCTGGACTTCTCCGAGCTTGAGCGTTTCATTGATACGCCGGTCAAGCACTATTCGTCGGGGATGTATATGCGGCTGGGCTTCGCGGTGGCGATTAGCATGGAGCCGGACATCCTGATTACCGACGAGGTACTGGCGGTCGGCGATGAGGACTTCCAGCGCAAGTGCCTGTCCAAAATCAGCGAGTTCAAGCGGGCGGGCAAGACGATTATATTCGTATCCCACGCGTTGGAGGCGGTGCGTGGCCTCTGCTCCCGCGCCCTCTGGCTGGAGGACGGCAACCTGAAGGCTGATGGCCCGGCCGGTGAGGTGGTAGACCGCTACCTCGCCTACAGCAACGAGAAGCAGCGCGCCCGCCTTGCCCGTGAAGCCAGCGCCGCCCATCCTTCCGTCCCTGCCTCCACACCTGGTCCTGCGCCGGATAGCGCCGCTAATGGAGCTACGCCCGCTGAAGCGGCGCAGGCACCCCCCCCCCATGAGCAGGCCGAAGACCGTCGCCTCGGCCCACCGCCAATTGGCGCGGCCAACCGCTGGGGAACGCAGGAGGCGCAGATTACTGGCGTGTACTTCCTCGATGCCGAAGGCAAGCAGAGTGGCCTGTTTGTCACTGGCGACCGCCTGATCATCCGCATCGCCTATGTGGCCCATGAGCGCATCGAGCAGCCCACCTTTGGCCTGGCGCTCTACCGGCAGGGGGTAATCCAGGTCAACGGGCCGAACAACAAGTTCGCCCGTCGCCCCATCCCCTTCATCCAAGGTAACGGCTACGTTGACTACATCGTGCCAAAGCTGCCCCTGCTGGAGGGCAACTACGATGTCTCCGTGTCGCTCTACGACCAGGCGCTGATCACCTGCTTCGACTTCCACGACCACTGGTATCACTTCGAGGTGCAGCCGCGGCTGGGCGGTGAGCGCTACGGCATAGTCGAGTTTGAATCCACCTGGACGCACACCGCCCAGAAATACAACCCCGACGGCAGCAAGGCTAGCGTGCCGCAGGCTTTCGGCTCCGACCATGAGCAGCTTGCCGACGCGCAGCTAGCGACTGTCACCGCCGCGCTAGCGGGCGAGGAACTGAGCGCTGCTGCCGAAGCTAACGTTGAGCTAGACCTTGCCCGCAACCGTGAGCAGGAAGAAGCGACCCGCCCCCACGCGGGCATCGGCATATAACCGATGAAAGCGCTGTTCATCGCGGGTTGGGCGGGCGACACCCAGCGTTATCGGGCCTGGCACCAGGCCGAGCAGCTATGGTTCGCCGACATCCCCGCCGCCGTGCGTCTCGCCGACGACCCCATGCTGATTGCCGACCTGCTCGACTACGATACCTTCATCTTCTGCCGCGCCTCCTATAGCCCGCTGATCGCCGCTGCCCTCACCTGGATTCAGGATCGGGGGTTGCTAGCGCTTTACGACACCGACGACCTGGTGTTCCGCCCAGAGCTCGCCCCCCAGATTGACCTGCTCTACCAGATGCCGCCCGCCGACACCGCGCTGCACCTGCGCCAGTTTGCCGCCAATCGTGCCACCTTGGCGCAGTGCGATTTCACCATCACCAGCACACCATATCTTGCCGCGCAGGTGACGGCTCATAGCGGCAAGCAGGCGTTCGTCAATCGTAACTCGCTTAACGATGACCAGCTATCCTACTCTACCGCCGCCTACGATGCGCGGCGCAAGCGTCTGGCCGGGCGCAACCCTGGCGACCCCATCGTGATCTCCTACCTGAGCGGCTCACCCTCGCACAGCCGAGACTTTGCCCTTGCTGCCCCCGCCCTCGCCCGTGTGATGGCAAGCAACCCAGATGTTACCCTGCTGCTGGGTGGCTACCTCAGTCTGGGCGGCACTGCGCTAGAGCGATACGAAAGCACCGCCCGTGTCCGCCGCGCCCCGTTCGTTCCCTGGCGGGCGCTGCCTGCAATTCAGGCCGAGGCCGACATCAACCTCGCCCCGCTGGAACTCACCAACCCTTTCGCCCTGGGCAAGAGCGAGCTAAAATACTTCGAGGCGGCCGCCTGCGGCGTGCCAACCATCGCCTCGCCCACGCCCAGCTTCAAGGAGGCGATGCGCGTCAACGACAATGGCCTGCTCGCGGAGCGCGATGCCGACTGGGAGGCGACCATCCGCCAACTGCTTGACCCCGCGGAGAGGGAGCGCATCGGCAAGGCCGCCCGCGACGACGTTTACTCCCGCTACACCCCCGAAGTGCGCGCCACAGAGTTCTCCGCCCTGCTCACCGACCTTTGGCAGCGCAAGGCGACCACCGTCACCCCCCAACCCCAACGTGGCGACAACCTTGCCTGGTTGGAAGCCGAAGCCATCGCCCGCCTGCACCGCTTCGCTGCAGAACAAGCACGCCTGACCGATGGGCAGCTAATCGCCGCATACCTGCCAGACTACCAAAACCCCTCCCCCAAAGGGGGAGGTTGGGAGAGGGTCCGTGAAGATGCAACAACCGTGGGGAATGGGGAGAACGCGGACGTAGGGGCGCAATTCATTGCGCCCTCAGATGCAGGAAACGAACAAGGGCGTGATAAATCTCGCCCCTACGATGACGATATTACCCAATTGCAAGCCCAAATCGCCGACCTGGAAACCCAGCTAGCCGCCAGCGAACGCCAGCGCAAGGAGCAAGCCGATTTGCTGCGGCAGATTAGCAAGGGGAGGGTAATGCGGCTGCTTAATTGGGTTACGGGGAAGCGGAGACGCAGATTAGCTGCGATTATCCTTTCTTATGCGCCTTGAAGAAGTTCCAGATAAGCGCTGCGGTGTTTGCCTTTGCTGTGTTGCCCGCAAGCGCGGCGGCGACTTCGTCGCCCGGCCATGCGTGAGCGCCGCCCTTGATCGTATATAGCGTCACCGCACTGCCTTGCGTGCAGCCGGTATAGTCATCATGGCTGCTGGCAGCGTTCTCCTGATGCTGCGCGCTGGGCTTGCAGCCGTCTGCCTTTGCCCAGAAGCCCACGCTGCCCGCTACTGAGAGATAATGATAGTCGCTCTTATTCACCCCATTATATAGCACGTTGTTGTCGGCATCACCGTGGAAGACAATCGCCGAGACTGTCCCAGCGGGAGCGGGTTCATCACCCGCCATTGCGCCAGACACTGGTGCGATCGCGGCAATTTTGCCAGCCAACTGGTCGGCCAGCCAATATACCATCATCGCGCCATTGGAGAAGCCGCTAGCGTAGACCATCTTCAGGTTGACGTTATAGCGTTGGTGCAGTAGGTCAATCAGCGCGCTGATGTAGCCAACATCGTCTATCTTGTGGTCCTGGGCATAGAAGCAGCACCAGTGTGCGTTGAAGGTGAAGTGACCCTGTTGTGGGTCGCTGCCATCGGGGTAGACGACGATGAAGCCCTCGTGGTCGGCCTCCTGGCTCATGCCCGTGTACGCTGCGAAACTCGCGCCCGTACCGCCCGCGCCATGCAGCATAATCACCAGCGGTAGCGGCTGGCCTACGCTGACGTTGATCGCAGGTGGCAGGTGCAGATAATAGGTGCGAGTCAGGCCACCGAACGCCATCGCTTGCTGGTAGTCACCGGCCGCTGTTGCAGGGAGCTGATCCACAACTGGCGTGGGCGGTCCGGCGGCTTGCTGACTAGACGCGAATGGGTTGCAGCCTGCCAATATCACCACCAGTAGGACGCAGAGGGTAAGGTTGAGGAGTTGCTTTCTGCCTGTCATGACCCCAGTGTACAACAGAACTTCAGCGCTGTCCACCGCCTTACATAAAGGGCAAACCACCATGCGCCCATGCTGCTTTCCGCTTCCCCCATTTTCACCCCCGCCGCAGTTTGCCCAACGCCGACATCAGAAGCAACCCGAACAAAACCAGTGGTGCCAGATCGGTTATCTGGTGCATCAGCGTTTCGCCCGATTGAATGTCATCGTAGAGATGGTTGAGGACGCGGATGAGGCGGCCAAGCCACGATGCTTATCGAAACGATAAGGCAAACATCCTCCCCCACCAATGAATCGCGCATTCCCATAAGCGTTGGTGGCGCTTCAGCCTTCAACCCTCACCAAACCTACCCACAGGGAACCCGCAAGAGGTTTCCCTGCCAGGGAGGGGCTTTTTGCCCGTGCCTGGGATACTATTCCAGGTGAAGCGCTACGCTTTTAAGCCTCTCCCTGCTAGGGAGAGGTTTGGTGAGGGTTGAAGGCTGAAGCGCCACCAACGCTTATCGATATGCAAACTCTCCCCCCACCAAACCTCTCCCTGCTGGGGAGGCTTTTTGCCTCGCCATGGGGAATGTTAAGTGGCTGCAGCATTACGCTTTGAAGCCTCTCCCCAGCAGGGAAACCCCTTGCGGGTTCCCTGTGGGTGGGTTTGGTGAGGGTTGAAGGCTGAAGCGCCACCAACGCTTATCGGAATGTGCGATTCAATGGCGGGGGGCTTTTGCCTTGTCGTTTCGATGGGCATAGTAGCTGGGCAAGCTCTCCCCTCACCAAACCTCTCCCTGCTGGGGAGAGGCTTTTTGCTACTCTGTAGGCAAAGATGCGTGGCTGCAGCGCTACGCTTTTAAGCCTCTCCCCGGCAGGGAAACCCCTTGCGGGTTCCCTGTGGGTAGGTTTGGTGAGGGTTGAAGGCTGAAGCGCCACCAACGCTTATCGATATGCAAACTCTCCCCCCACCAACCTCTCCCCGCTGGGGAGGCTTTTTGCCTCGCCATGGGGAATGTTAAGTGGCTGCAGCGCTACGCTTTGAAGCCTCTCCCTGGCAGGGAAACCCCTTGCGGGTTCCCTGTGGGTAGGTTTGGTGAGGGTTGAAGGCTGAAGCGCCACCAACGCTTATCGGAATGTGCGATTCAATGGCGGGGGGCTTTTGCCTTGTCGTTTCGATGGGCATAGTAGCTGGACAAGCTCTCCCTCACCAACCTCTCCCCAGCGGGGAGAGGCTTTTGCTCGCCTACCATATAGAAAGCAGCCCGTCAAATCTGCATTGGCGGGCTGCTTCGCGTTGTTGATGATAGTGCCATCACTGCCAACCGCAAAGATGTTGCTGCTGGTATCCATGGTCAGGTAATTCAGGGTTGTGCCTTGCGAGACCGGATTGGTCATACCCAATTGCCACCGCGGATAAGCCCAATCATGTCGGTGCCGCCGCTGTTGCCAACTACGATAGCGGTTACGCCGGTGAGGTCAAGCGGGCCGCCGGAGTTGTGGTTGGGGTTTATGCTGTGGCTGCGTAGGTCGAGAACACCGCTGTTGGTCATGTTCAGGGTGGTGTTCAGCATCCAGGCTAAGCGATGCCGAGAACCTGGCGATGTGGCAGGGTTGGCGCGGGGGACTGACCGCTAGAATAACGCTGCCAGGTGCATTGCCACAGTTGCGGGTGCTGCTGGTGTGGGACAACCTGGCGGGTCACACCACGCCAGGTCTGCTGGTCTGGCTAATGGAGCATGGGATAATGCCGTTGTACACGCCACTGGGCGGCAGTTGGCTCAATATGGCGGAAAGCATACAGCGCATCATCAAAGCGCGGGCGATGGACGGCCAGCATTATGAACAACCCGCCC
>JANXYP010000200.1 GCA_025355955.1 Chloroflexota bacterium | reverse complement strand
CCAACTGGCGCAGTTTGGCGCTAAGGCCAGGGTTGAAGTAGGCAGCGCATATCGTCTAACTGTAAGTCATCGCACTGATGCAGCGATGGCAATGACCTCGCACCGCAACGGCAAACGCTCGGTGATGATCAGTGATACCATGATGCAGCAGTTTACCTCCGACGAAATCGAGACGACCATCGCCCACGAAATCGGCCATCACCTTCACCATGATAGTCGCTGGGGAACGCTGGTAAGAGCAATGCTCATTATTATCAGGATTTACCTGGCTCTAATTGCGCTTTATTGGCTTATGGGCTTGGTGGGTATCAGGAGTATCGCTGATACAGCTGGGATACCACTATTTACCCTGCTGATGCTGATAATCGGTCTTATGCTATTGCCTATACAAAGTGGCTTCTCGCGCTGGCGTGAGCGCATGGCTGATCAGTATGCACTGAAAGTTACGGGTAAGCCGCAAGTGTTTGCCAGTAATATGATCAAATTTGCCAACCAGAGCTTCTATGAGGCAAACCCTGACTGGCTAACCAGGCTGACGCTGTCGCATCCAAGCTACAAGGAACGAATCACGATGGCCGAGCGCTATACCGAGGAGCTAGAAACACAGGATGGACGATGGCGACTGAGCTAGCTGTCAAAGATCAGGTAACGCTCGACCCTGCACGGCAGGAACGCGCCCGCGAGTATTCGCGCCTCAAGCGGCACTTGCTGCTGGTGGATATTGCGATTGGGGTGGCCTATATGCTGCTCTGGTTGCTTACCGGGCTGTCGGTTGGCTTGCGCCAGGCGGTGAGCAACATTACTGGCAACGACTGGCTGATCGTGGCGGGTTACGGACTGGTGTTCGTTACTGGGTATGGACTGGTCAACCTACCGCTATCTTACTACAGCGGCTACGTGCTGCCGCACCGCTACGGCCTCAGCACGCAAACGCTGGGTGGCTGGTTGGGAGACATGGTGAAGGGTGGCCTAATGGCGCTGGTTATCGGTGGGCTGGCGGGCGAACTCATCTACCTCGGTCTGCGCCTAGCGCCAACAAGCTGGTGGCTGTGGGCGGCGGGTGGTTATCTGCTATTCACCATCGCGCTGGCGAACCTCGCACCCACCTTGCTGCTGCCGCTGTTCTTCAAGCTGACTCCGCTGGATGATGCCGACCTCACCGCACGGCTGGAGCGCTTGGCGGCGCAGGCAGGGGCCAAGGTGCGCGGGGTCTATCGCATGAACCTGAGTAGCCGCACCAGCGCGGCCAACGCGATGGTCACCGGCCTGGGCAACACCCACCGCATCGTGCTGGGCGACACGCTGCTCGATGAGTTCACGCCCGACGAAATCGAGACGGTGATGGCCCACGAACTGGGCCACTATGTCTACCGCGATATGTGGAGCGGAGTGCTGGTCAGCACCGTGGTGGCGCTGGTAGGCTTCTACCTTGCCAGCGTGGCGTTGGCGATGGGCGTGAGCGGGCTTGGTCTATATGGCGTGAGCGATATAGCCGGTCTGCCGCTGCTGGGGCTGATTGCGATCGGCTTTGGGCTGGTCACAATGCCACTAACCAACGGCTTCTCGCGCTGGATCGAAACGCGCGCCGACAAATACGCACTGCAGGTGACGCGCAAGCCACAGGCGTTCGCCGAGGCGATGACCCGCCTGGCAAATCAGAACCTGGGCGAGGCCGACCCCGAACCCTGGGTCGAGTTTCTGCTCTACGACCACCCCGCAATCGGCAGGAGAGTGGCGATGGCCCGAATGATTAGTGATTAGTAATTAGTGAATTAATAGCCGCAGGGCGAACAATGGTGCGCTCCTACCGAGGACGGCACAACCTTGGCATCATACGCCGGTGGCGGCAGGGCGAACAACGGTTCGCCCCTACCGAAGGACGGCACAATCTTGGCATCATACGCCGGTGGCGGCAGGGCGAACAACGGTTCGCCCCTAGTAAACGGTGGCACAACCCAGGCATCATACGCCGATAGCGGCAAGGCGAACAACGGTTCGCCCCTAGTAAACGGTGGCGCAGGGTAGCAGGGAAC
Source organism: Chloroflexota bacterium (assembly GCA_025355955.1). Lineage (GTDB taxonomy): Bacteria > Chloroflexota > Chloroflexia > QHBQ01 > QHBQ01 > QHBQ01. The sequence continues at coordinate 82,322 of JANXYP010000200.1, read as the reverse complement.
CCGCAATTACGCCTGGTCTTTGGGGCGATGATCGGTGGGTTCAAAGCGGCTGTCACCAAACGCATCAACACCCAAATAGACACACGAGGGGTGCCAGTATAGCAGCGCGATTATTATGAACGCATCATTCATGAAAAAGACGAGCTGGCGATAGTGCGCCAGTACATCCGCGATAACCCAGCGCACTGGCTTGATGACGATGAAAATCCAAGCCGTCAGTAGGGGCGAACCGTTGTTCGCCCTGCCGCCACCATCCAATCTGTAGCGGCGAACCGTTGTTCGCCCTGCCGCCATCATTCAATCTATAGGGGCGAATCGTTGTTCGCCCTGCCGCCACCATCCAATCTGTATGGGCGAACCGTTGTTCGCCCTGTTGATAAGAGAACAATTATGAATAAGACAAATAAACCGCTCCTATTGCTCATCCTGCTTCTCCTGCTGCTACCGCTGGCGGGCTGCGACAGTGGCGGCTCTAACACTCCCAACCCCAACGGGCCAAGCACCATCGGCACGCCAAAAGCGAACGTCAGCTTCAAGGGGCAGATTACCATCGGGGTGAGCGCGCCCAGCACCGGCGACACCGCCGACGGTGGGCAGCAGATCATCGAAGGGGTGCAGCTTGCCGCACAGCAGGCCAACGACAATGGTGGGTTGCTCGATGCGCTGCAGGTTAAGGTTGTGGCGGTGGACGACAAGGCCAGCACCAGTGCCGTCACCAACACAGTGCAGAAGGTGTTGAGCGCGAAACCAGTCGCGGTGGTGGGACACAAGGATAGCGGGGTCAGCATCCCTGCCTCGAAATTGTATCATGATGCCGGTGTGCTGGAGATTACTCCCACCTCCAGCAACGTGTTGCTAACCCATCCGACCAGCGGCGCAGCACTCGACAATATTTTCCGCGTCTGCCCCATCGATGCCAATCAGGGGCCGTTCCTGGTGGATTTCGTGGTCAACAAGCTGGGGAAAAAGCGCATCGCCTTTATCCACGCCGACACTGCCTACGGCCAGGGCCTGTTCGCCGCCTACCAGGGTGAGATGCAGAAGCTAGGGGTGCAGTTGGCTGGCGATGTGCAGATTCATCGCGGCGATGTGGACTTCACTTCCGTGTTGCAGCAGGTGCAAAGCTGGAAGCCTGATGCGGTAATCTATTCAGGCAGCTTGCCCGAAGCGATTATCATTCTGCAACAGATGCACGATGTGAACACGCCGGAGACCAACATCAATGCCACCTTCATCGGCGGCGACACGTTGTTCCAGGCCGAGCTAATCCGCAGCGTGGGCAAAGCGGCGGAGGGAACGTATGTTTCCGCCTTCGCCCCCGACCCGCTCAAGGATACGCAGGATCAGGGTTTCGTAAATGACTATCGCGCCATGTTCCAGCGCGACCCTGGGGCTAATAGCATCAGCGGCTACGTGGCAGCGCAGGCCATCTTTGCGGCGATAAAGCAGGCGAACAGCGTGGATGCCAGCCAGATCAAGGCAGCGATGCACGGTATAAAGCTGGACAGCCCAATCGGCCCGATTGCCTTCGACCAGTACGGCGACCTCACCGACCAGGCCGCGCATCTGCACCTGTTCACCGTGCAGAACGGCAACTTTGTCGAGGCCAGCACCAAGTGAAGAACCGCGAGACGCTGGTAGTGGCGCTGATCGCAGCGTTGCTGTTTGCCGCCGCTGCCGTGGTCGTCTACTTCATCGTACAACCCACCCACCAGACGAGTGTGATCATCTCTGCCGTCATCGCTGGCTCCACGCCCACCAACCCACCGCCGACGATTACCCCCACGCCAGTTACCCGCAACGCTACTAGCTTTCCCTTGACTATCACCGACGGGATCGGGCGCAGCGTGATGATTAACGCGCTACCCCAGCGGGTTGTGTCAGTGGGGCCGGGGTTGACCGAGTGGGTGTTCGCGTTGGGCTTGGGCCAGCAGGTAGTCGGCGACGGTGCCAGCGATGTCTACCCTGATGCGGCGCAGAGTGTGCCGCAAGTCGGCGATGAGCGCAACCCCGCTGCCGATAAGATCGCCGCGCTCAAGCCCGACCTGGTACTACTCAGCGACGACCAGGCGGCGCGGGACGTTATGACTACACTTACAGGCAAGGGTATCGCCACGCTGTTGTTCAAGCCGCCTAACATCGCGGCGGTAATTGCCGAGGGCCAAACGCTGGGGCAAGCGCTGGGGGTAAGCGCGACGGCGGACACGCTGGGCAAGGCGATGCAGGCGCGGCTCGAGGCGATGCGGGCCAAAGTAGGGGCGCAAAGCAAACGCCCGCTAGTGTTCTACGAGGTGGATGCCAGCAACCTGGATACGCCGCTGACGGTTGCGCCCAACACGTTCGTCGCCGGGCTGATCGTGGCGGCGGGCGGCAGCAACTATGTAAACGACCTTGCAGTGGCCCAACCCACCGCTGGTAGCGACAACCTGGATAGCGCCCTCGCACCCACGACCGTGGTTAGCGGCAGCCTGGTCACGGTCAAGCTGGGCGATTTGCAGCAGCGCCCCCCTGACCTGATCATCCTCGGCGATGCCAGCATAGGTATAACCGCCAATGAGGTGAAGTCGCGGTCGCAAGCATGGCAAGACCTTGCCCCGGTCAAGAGCGGCAAAGTCTACCCAATTGACGACGCGCTGCTCCGCCCCGGCCCACGCTGCGTGGATGGGCTGGAGCAGCTGAACCAAATGGTGAATGGTAAATGGTGAATGGTAAATCAGGTTAATCAGCAAGAAAGCAAGCCCGTGGAGGCACCTTGCTTTTCATTTACCATTTACCATTCACCATTCATCATTGCTTTTCCAGGTCGTCGGTCAGCGAGTAAGCATCAATGATCTCCTTCGCCACCTCGCGCATGGACTTGCGCGAGTCCATGCTGCGCTTCTGCACGATGCGGAAGGCTTCCTGTTCGCTGATGCCTTTGCGCTGCATCAGCAGCCCCTTCGCCCGCTCGATCATCTTGCGGGCCTCGAGCTGCTCACGCAGACTGCCTAGCTCACCCTGGGTGGTATCAAGCTGGCCCTGTAGACTGTCCACCTGTTGATCGAGTTGCTGCATACTGCTCCAGGTCGCCAGCGTCACTTCGATGGCGGGGGTCAGGCTCTCTTCACGGAAGGGCTTGACCAGGTAGTTCATCACCCCTGCACCCTTAGCCCGCTCAATCAGCTCACGATCGCTGTAGGCGGTCAGCAGCAGGACAGGGGCGATCTGTTCACTAGTCAGGATGTGAGCCGCCTCGATACCGTCCATCTCCGGCATCTTGATGTCCATAATCACGATGTCTGGTCGCAACTCGCGGGCCAGCTTGACTGCCTGGCTACCATCGCCCGCCTCGCCCACCACCTCATAACCGAGGCTGTTAAGCGTCTCGCGCAGGTTCATGCGAATAAGTGGCTCGTCGTCGGCGGCAACGATGCGGGTGGGACGCGCCTGTTCGGTATTATTCTGTGTCACGTTCGATTCTCCTTCAGCCTGTTGCCCAATTACTCCAACCGGCGAACAAATTATGAGGGATTATAAGGCAGGGGGGCTACGCTTGTCAAGCAACCCAGGACTAAACCAGCACGTTAGCAAAAAGCCCCCAGCGGGGGTTGGGGGAGAATATCGAACCCAGCTCAATGTTGAACGAGCATGGTTCATCATCAGCAAAAAGCCCCCAGCGGGGGTTGGGGGAGAATCTCGAACCCCCCTCAATGCTGGACGAGCATGGTTCATCGCGGCCTTGCTGCTTGTATCGCTATTGTCGGGATGTGGCGAACCGATGCAGCCGACGATTACACCGGAGGCGGCCACGCTCAACTTTTTCTTTTTCCTCCACGAGGGTGCCACGGACAACGCGCAGGCGTACTGGCTGCCGCGTCAGATTACGGCGGAGAATGAGGCAAGCATCGCGGCGGTGGCAAACACGCTGCACGGTTACGATGTGCGTAACCCAAAGGCGATCTTTACGCCGCTATCAGCTACTCCCACCCCGAACACCGACGAGGGTGCAAGCGTACTTGTGACGGTGACGGTGGAGCTACGCAGCGGCGCGGGCGACTGGCAACCCACTGCGCCAGTGCTGCAGGCGCAGATGGTCAGCACCAGTATCGGCTGGCGGGTGCGCGATTTCACCATACTTGTTGCAGTGAAAAAGAGAGGGGATTATTAACGTGGACATCTTTACCATCGAACAGCTAGCCGCGCAGCAGGCCGAGTCAGGCCGCCTTTATCTGGAGTTCCTGCGCGAGTCATCGCTCAGTATCGGTCTCTACGTGTTGCCCCCTGGCGGTACGGATCCACAGCAGCCGCATAGCGAGGATGAGGTTTACTACGTAATCAGCGGCAGCGGGCAGATTCGAGTCGGCGCAGAGGACAGTGCGGTAGCCGCTGGGGCAGTGGTGTTCGTTGCCGCAGAGGTTGAGCATTGCTTCCATAGCATTAGCGAGGAGCTGCGCGTGCTGGTCTTCTTCGCCCCGGCGGAGTATTCGCTACGCAAGGGATGAAGCCTGAATAAGCATCTGCAGTAGGGGTGGACGGCATACACCCCCTCACCCTGCACCGATGCTGATGTAAGGGGTGTGATACAAGTTATTGGATAAACGTAGGGGCGGGCGGTGGCCCGCCCTGATGAGAGAGCTAACCACCGAATAACTAGTAACACACCCTTATATAATGGCGGCCTTTGACAGCGGGGGCAATACGATGTACAATGAGAACACCGACAGGATAGTAGACGACAGTGGACAATGAGAGGCGGACACGATGATCGAGATTGAGGTTCCCAACTGGAAGAAGCTGCGGCTGGAGCATCTGGCCCTAGACATCAATGGCACGATCACACTGGACGGTGAAATAATTGCCGGGGTGGATGAGCGCCTCAAGAGGTTGGGTGGGCAGCTACACATTGTATTGCTGAGTGCTGATACACTAGGCACGGCCACTGCAGTCGCCCAACAGCTGGGGGTGGAGTTGCACCTGCTCGATAAGGATCATATAGGAGCAGAGCAGAAGGCAATCTATGTGGGTGGCCTGGGGGCGCACAACGTAGTGGCAATTGGCAATGGCGCGAACGACGGCGCGATGTTGTTCATGGCCGGGCTGGGCATTGCCGTGCTGGGGCCAGAGGGGTTGGCGAACGAGGCGATGGAGAACGCCGACATTGTGGCCCGCAACATCACCGACGCGCTCGATCTGCTGCTGAACCCTATGCGGCTGATTGGCTCACTGCGAGGGTGAGAACAATACTGAGTTTTGAGTAATACCAATTAGCCGAGGCGATGCCATAGTTCTGTAGGGGCGAACCGTTGTTCGCCCTGGTCCATTCTGTTCGGCGATCTGTTAGGCGAACCGTTGTTCGCCCTGGTCCATTCTGTTCGGCGATCTGTTAGGCGAACCGTTGTTCGCCCTGGTCCAATTTGTACTAGCTGCGCGGCTAATTGGTATAAGGGGGTAGCCTGCACTCAAGCCAGAAGAGAAAAGATTGGCCCGCCAAATAAAACATGGTGGGCCAATCTCTTTACGACGACTATGCTGGCCTGGGCTATGGTGCGTCGTTGGCATCGGGGTTATCGGCAAGATCGGGCTGGTCGTCATCCTCCGCCAGGCTGACCACGCCATCTTCGTCGACCGTCCAGCGCTGGTTTAGCTCTTCACCCTCTGCCGCTTGATCAGCGTCGGGCGTAGCGGTCCTGGTATTAACGTTATCGTCCATGTTTGCTCCTCCTGGTTTGCTTACTTGTCGTTCTCGTACCAGCTAAGAGGATAGCTGGGGTCGTCAATCTCCATCGCCGCTTCGGTGTAGTAGACAGGATGGAAGGTGTCAATCATCACCGCCAGTTCCTCGGTGGCTTCCTTGCCGATGCTAGCCTCGGCTGCGCCGGGCGCTGGGCCATGTGGGATGCCGTGCGGGTGCATGGTGATGCTCCCAATCTCCATGCCCTTGCGCGACATGAAGTTGCCGTTGACGTAGTAGATCATCTCCTCGCTGTCGATGTTGCTGTGGTTGTAGGGCGCGGGGATGCCTTCGGGATGATAGTCGAACTTGCGTGGCACGAACGAGCAGACTACGAAGTTTGGCCCCTGGAAGGTCTGATGCACGGGCGGTGGCTGGTGGATGCGGCCAGTTATCGGCTCGAAGTCGCGGATGTTGAAGCGCCAGGGATAGAGATAGCCATCCCAGCCAACCACGTCCAGAGGGTGGGTTTCGTAGTAGTACGCCGTGACCATATCGGCGGCGCGCACTACCACCTCGTACTCGCGCCCCGTCTGGGGGTCTTCGATGATCGGCGCTAGCTCGGCTGGCCCGCTGATGTCGCGTTCGCAGAAAGGTGAGTGTTCCAGCAGTTGACCGTATTGATTCTGGTAACGATGCGGCACTTCGATACGCCCCTTCGCCTCGCTGACGAACCAGCGCTGCCCCTCTGGGCTGTTGGCATTGTCCAACACCACGCGGTAGGTGGTGCCATGCGGCAGGATGACGTAATCGCCCGGCTCGTAGGGCAGGTTGCCGAAGACGGTCTCGAACACGCCGCGCCCCTGGTGGATGAAATACATCTCGTCAGCCTGGGAGTTGCGGTAGTAGTAGGGCATCTGCTCGGTGGGGCGGGCCAGGGCCATGCGGATGTCGTTGTTGAACATCAGGATGCGCCGCGCCTGGATGGGGTCGCCACCGGCGGGCAGCGCGCCAGTCTTTAGGTGGTGATGGCGCTGCACATCCTGCGGCGCGACTTTGGGGGTGAGCGCAGCGCTCATCTCCGGGCAGGGCTGGATGCGTACCGCCCGCACTGGCGGGTTGTAGTGGTAGAGCAGGCTGGCAATCCCGCTAAAGCCCTCCACCCCAAACAACTCCTCGGTGTAGAGCTTGCCGTCGGGGCGGCGGAAGATGGTGTGCCGCTTGTGGGGGATGTTCCCCATTTTCTTGTAATAAGGCATCGTTGCCCCTCTTTCCTGATTGTAGATTGCAGATTGCAGATTGCAGATTGGCGCTTTCTGCTAATCTTCCTCTACAGGCTCCAAATAAAGTTCGATAGCCTCTTGGATGTTAGTAAGCGCCTACGCCTCGGTCTTACCCTCGCTAATACAGCCAGGTAGCGCAGGGACGTAGATAGTGTAGCCGTTTTTGTCTGGCTCGAGTACAACTTTGAAACGCATTATAACCCCCCTTATAACAATGAGAAGTGCAGCAGCGGCAGTGTGCGCCCTACTTTGGCCTCCGACAGCACCACGCCTACTGTTACCGCGCCCATGTGCCGATAGAACGCTTCGGCATTGGGGTCGGCAACGATGCTCATCAGGCAGTAGCCATGTCGACGGGCGTTGGTGACAGCGTGCTGCCAGAGCCGCTTGCCCGCTCCTTTGCCGATTGCCTCTGGCGCGATGAACAGGAAGTCTAGCTCGACCTGCTGACCTGGTATCTCCTCGGCTAGACTATAAAAGCCAATTATTGTGCCATCGTCATCGGCAACGTAGACAGGGTGGCTAGCGATGTAGTCCGCCGTTATAGTTAGGCCGGGGCGGCAGGCGGCCAGGAAGTCGGCATCGTAGCCCCAGTGCGCTTTGGAGCGCATCGTTAGTTCGGTAAGGTATGCTGCCTCATCGGGGCGGGCGGGACGGATGGTAGTTTGAATTGCGATGGCGGTCATGTTCGCGTCTCTGGGTAAATAGTTATACCAATTAGCCTTGGTGACGCTATAATTTCTGTAGGGGCGAACCGTTGTTCGCCCTGGCCCAATTTATACCATCTGCTCGGCTAATTGGTATTACAATGAGCGTGGTTGTAGCTTCGGGATTTCTCCCCCAACCCCCACTGGGGGCTTTTTGCGGCGAGGTGGCATTCCCCCAACCCCCGCTGGGGGCTTTTTGCATTATTCCTGCGTTGGCACCCAACGCTCACCCCAACTTTCAGGTATATGGGTGTCAGGTTACTTGATTGCGTAGCGTGCCGAGGCACTCTACCTCAAGCTCGACCTGATCGCCGGACTGCAGATACGGCCCTTTGCCTGCGGTCAGTTCCAGCAAGCAGCCAGTGCCAACCGTGCCGCTGCCGATTACGTCGCCGGGGTAGAGCCAGGCATCGCGGCTAGCCTGGGCGATTAGCTGCGCGAAGCTGTAGTGGATGTCCTTCAGGTTGCCGCGACTGCGCTCCTCGCCATTCACGCGGGCGGTCATTGCCAGGTCATATATCCCGTCGCCAACCTTGCGCGACTCCAGTTCGTCAGGCGTAACCAGCATGGGGCCGAGGCTGGTGGCGAAGTCCTTGCCCTTGGCTGGACCGAGGCCGACGCGCATCTCACGGCGTTGCAGGTCGCGGGCGCTCCAGTCGTTCATGATGGTGTAGCCCGCGATGAAGCTAGCCGCATCTTCTGGGGCGATGTCGCGCCCCGGTCTGGCGATGACGCAGGCGATTTCTAGCTCGTAGTCAAGCTCGTCGCTATCAATCGGGCCATGCACTGGCTGCTCCGGTCCGATGATGGCGTTGTGGTTGGAGAAGTAAAAAACCGGAATCTCATACCACTCCGCCGCGACCTCCTGCCCCCGCTGGGCGCGGGCGGTGCGTACGTGCTGCTCGAAGGCGTAGAAGTCGCGCACGCTGCGGGGGCGGGGCAGTGGCGCTAGCAGCCGCACCATGCCGGACGCGATGGTTAGTTGGCGGGCGAGAGTCGGGTCGCTGGCGGACAGGTCGGCGTGCAGCCCCAGCAGGGCGCGCACATCAGCGAGGGGGTCGAAGTCGGGCATCAGGTCGGGCTGGCCCTCGATGGTCACGCCGTAGCCGCGATCCAGCAGGTCGAGCATGGTAACGGGCGGGGCGAACGCGGCGATGCTACGATCACGCAGCTCATCGGGCGCGACGTTATGGATCGCCCAGTTGCTCAGGGCAGCCAGCGGCAGCAAGCGCTGCTCACCGCCCAACGTCACCAGTGCGGCCAGCTTGCCTTGCGGCCCAAACGTGCCGGGCAGATCTACTGTATAACTAACTAGTTTCATTAAAGGTTGCCGCGTGCCTCTTGTTCGCGCTCGATCGCTTCGAACAGCGCCTTGAAGTTGCCTGCGCCGAAGCCGCGTGCGCCATGCCGCTCGATGATCTCGTAGAAGACAGTGGGCCGATCCTCGACCGGGCGGGTGAAGATCTGCAGCAGATAGCCCTCATCGTCGCGATCTGCCAGGATGCTGAGTTCTTCCAGGGTGTTGTAGCTCTCTTTGATCTCACCGATGCGCTCCGGTAGTGCCTCGTAGTAGCTGTGCGGGGTGGGCATGAACTCCACGCCGCGACTGGTCATGTCGCGCACGGTGGCAACGATGTCGGCGGTGGCGAGGGCAATGTGCTGCACGCCGGGTCCGATGTAGTAGTCGAGATATTCTTGGATCTGGCTCTTCTTGCGGCCCGCTGCTGGTTCGTTGATGGGGAACTTGACCCGCCCGTTGCCGTTTTCCATCACTTTGCTCATCAGCGCGCTGTACTCGGTGTTGATGGTCTTGTCGTCGAAGTGAAGGGTGTTCTGGAAGCCGAGCATATTGGCGTAGAAGTTGACCCAATCATCCATCTTGCCCAGTTCGACGTTGGCAACCATGTGGTCTACCGCCTTGATGCCAGTCGGCTTAATCTCAAAAGTATCATGGGCGGGGCGGAAGCCGGGCAGGAAGTGGGGATGATAGTCGTTGCGCTGGATGATACTGTGGATGGTATCGCCGTAGGCGCGGATGGCGGCGCGGGTGAAGCTGCCATTGTTGTCGCGCACAGTGGTCGGCTCCGCTTCCGAAGCTGCGCCACGCTCGGTGGCTGCCGCATAGGCGCTGGCCGCATCTGGCACCTGGAAGGCGATGTCGCGCACGCCGTCGCCGTGTTTGTGAATGTGTTCGGCAATTGGCCCTTCAGGGAAGAGGGGGGTGGTGAAGATGAAGCGAATCTGACCCTGCTCCAACAGGTAGCTGCTGCGGTCGCGCACGCCTGTTTCGGGGCCTAGATAGCCGATCAGGTTGAAGCCGAAGCCGCTCTGATAATAGTGAACCGCCTGGCGGGCGTTGCCCACATAGAACTCAACGTAATCGAGGCGCTGAATGGGGAAGAAATCCTCCTGCTCGGCGCGGCGTTCCTTCCTGCTAAGGGGGCGCGGTATTGTCATCGCCATTGATGTGTTCTCCGATCTTTCGATTTTGGATTTCGGATTTTGGATTTCGGATTGTGGCGTGATTGGTCATGCTATATCTGTCGCGTTGGATAAGCCTGCTTTGTAGCGGCGCGGATTCAGCGCGCCTGCACTCTCACATATGTTATAGCAAACTGCGTACCCGTTTGTCAAGCAAAGAGCTTGATGGATTGCACCCTCTTGCCCACACCCCCACTTGTCGCTATAATAGAGGCATCGATACTTCACCAGCCAGCCACCACATTCTACCTTCTACCCACTACCTGCTACCTTCTCGGAGGTCCGTCATGTCCTACCGCCGCTTCAGACTTGCCGCTCTTGCATCCGTCGCCTGCACCTGCTTGCTGTTGATCCAGGCTTGCGACTTGAGCCAGCCTGCCGCTAACCCCACCTCCGGTGCGGATGCAGGCGCAGCGGGGCAGGCGGGGATGGACGCGGCCTTTACCCAGCCGCCGATGCAGGCGGTGACGGTGGTGGTGCCGCCGCAATATCGCAGTGTCTACAACGGGCCGACGGTGATTACCATGCCGGTTGGTTTCGGCATCAGCGTGTTCGCGGCGGGCCTCGGCTCGGCGCGGCTGCTCACCTTCGGCGCGTGTGGCGACCTGTTCGCCGGTAGTATGTTTACCTATACCACCCGCCTGCCCGATCGCAACCACGATGGCGTGGCCGACAGCGTGATCCAGTTCAACACCGGCATGGCCGACCCGGTGAACAGCATCGAGTATTATAACGGCCAATATTACGTCGCCTCGCGCACCGAGGTCGACCGCTTCGATCAGGCCACCTGCGACAGCGGTCCCTCCAACCCGACGACTTTGGTCAGCGGGTTGCCCTCCGGTGGCGGCCACTACACCCGCACGCTGATCCACGGACCGGACGGCGCGATGTACATCTCAATCGGCGCGTCGTGCAATGTCTGCATCGAAACCGACCCCCGTCGCGCCGCGATATCTCGCTTCTTCAACGGCCAGTTCGAGACTTACGCCAGCGGGCTACGCAACGATGTCGGCCTTGCCTTCCGCCCCGGCACCAGCGAACTATGGTCAGTGGAGAATGGTGCCGATGACCTGAGCGACAATGCGCCGCCCGAAGAGGTCAATCTGATACAAGAGCATCAATACTACGGCTGGCCCTACTGCTATGGTGATGGCACTCCCGATCCCCGTGTTTCTCCGCCACGCCCCGATTACTGCTCGAGCGGGATGGTGCAGCCGGTGGTAATGATGCAGGCGCACAGCGCGCCGCTCGGCCTGGCCTTCTCGCAGAACACCAACGTGGCCTTCCCCGACAGTTGGAAGCAAGGCTTCTTCGTTGCCTTCCACGGCTCCTACAATCGCACCGTACCGACTGGCTACAAGGTGGTCTACATTCCCGCCTTTGCCTCCCACTCCGGCCACCACTGGAATCCGCCCACCATCGACCTTGCGGTTGGCGCGTTGCCCTCCAGTTTCCCCCCACCCGATGCCATCTGGCGGCCCGCTGGCCTGGCGGTCGGCCCCGACGGTGCGCTCTACGTCAGCCGTGATAACGGCGACGGCACGGTCTATCGCATCACCTACGCTACGCTGATGCACCCGGCCAAATGATGCGATTTGTATAACCGCTTGCCTATGTAGGATATATGTGTTATAATCCTTTACAGGCAAGCGTAGACGGTTGCAGACTTGCAGGAGCTGGAAAGACGATTTCCTTGAACGATGATAAGGCCATGAACGATACCACCCCAGACCCAGGCTACGATGCCTATCCTCTGTTGCCGCTCAAAAATGTCGTCATCTTCCCCCACACCATTGTCACCCTGATGGTTGGTCGTCCGCGCTCACTGCGGGCATTGGAACACGCCCTCGCCGACAACAAGCGTCTGGTGGTGATGACCCAGCGCAACACCAGCAGCGAAGAGCCAATCCCCGACGACCTCTACGAAGTCGGCACGCTCATCGAAGTGACCAGCTATCAGCGTCAACCCGACGGTAACTACCAGGTTATTGTCGAGGGGCTGCGCCGCGTTCGAGTCATGCGATACATCGCAACCGACTGGCTTTATGATGTCGAGGTGGCAGCGATGGCCGAGCAGGGCAGCGAGGGTGCAGCCAGCGAGGCGTTGATTCGTCACGTGCTAGGGCTGTTCACCGACTTCGGGCGGCTAAACCAGCGGGTACCAGCCGATGTGCTGGATACCGCTCGCCACATTAGCGACGCAGGTCAGCTTGCCGATGTGGTGGCCGCTCACGTAGTTAGCGACGCGGCGCAGCGCCAGCAACTGCTGGTGCTAACCGACCAGATTGTGCGGTTGGAGCGGGTTGGCGTGATCATCGCAGGCGAACTCGATGTCTTGCAGATCGACGAGCGCATCCGCGCCAAAGTGCGTAGCCAGATTGACAAGAACCAGCGCGAGTTTTACCTGCGCGAACAACTGAAGGCCATCCACGACGAGCTATCCGGTGAAGGCGGCAATGAGATTGCCGAACTGCGCCAGAAAGTCGTCGAGCGCAACCTACCGGAGGAAATCAACGCCAAGCTACTCAAGGAACTGAGTCGCCTGGAGCGCATGACCGCTGCCGCGCCGGAGGCTAGCGTGGCTCGCACCTACATAGATTGGCTCTTGTCTCTACCCTGGACTGAGCAGACTGAGGACTGCGACGACATCCTTATCGCCGAGGAAGTGCTAGATGCCGATCACTACGGGCTGGAGCGCATTAAGGAGCGCATCATCGAGTTTCTAGCGGTGCGCCAACTGGTGGCGCGGGGTGGCGGCCACAAGACCATGGCCCAGGTGCTATGCTTCGCTGGCCCACCGGGGGTGGGCAAGACCAGCCTGGGTCAGAGCATTGCGCGGGCAATGAGCCGCAAGTTCGTCCGCATCTCGCTCGGCGGCATACACGACGAGGCGGAGATACGCGGTCATCGCCGCACCTATGTCGGCGCTATGCCGGGGCGCATCATCCAGGGCATCAAGCAGGGCGGTTCGCGCAACCCGGTGATGCTGCTCGACGAGATTGACAAGCTGACCAGCGACCAGCGCGGCGATCCCACCTCGGCGCTGCTCGAAGTTCTCGACCCGGCCCAGAACGGCACCTTCGTAGACCATTACATCGACCTGCCATTCGACCTGTCGCAGACACTGTTCATCACTACCGCCAACTATCTTGGCAACATCCCCAAGCCGCTGCGCGATCGGATGGAGATAATCGAACTGAGCGGCTACACCGAGGATGAAAAGGTGCAGATCGCCCGCCGTTACCTGCTTGCCCGCGAGTTGGAGGGGCATGGCCTGGCCCGCGGCTACATCGAGATACCGGACAAGGTGTACCGTGCCATCATCCAGCAGTACACCCGCGAGGCGGGCGTACGCGACCTGGAGCGCAAGCTGGCGGCAATCTGCCGCAAGGCGGCGCGGCAACTGGTGGGCGGGCGTAGCACGCGGGTGCGTATCACCCTCAACAATCTGGAGAGCTACCTCGGCCCCGCCCGCTACAACGCAGACAGTAGCCTGAGCAAGCTAAACCAGGTTGGCGTAGTGACCGGCCTGGCCTGGACTGAAGTGGGCGGCGAAGTGCTGCCAGTGGAAGTCGCTACCATGCCGGGGCGAGGCAGCCTGACCATCACCGGGCGGTTGGGCGATGTGATGCAGGAGTCGGCACGGGCGGCGCTCAGTTACGCTCGCAGTCGGGCCGTACAGTTGCACATAGACCCCGACTTCCAGGCCACCACCGACCTGCACATCCACCTGCCGGAAGGGGCTATCCCCAAGGATGGGCCGAGCGCAGGCATCACCATGGCGACCGCAGTAATCAGCGCGTTGACCCAGCAGCCGGTGCGAGCCGACACCGCGATGACCGGCGAGATTACCCTACGTGGGCGAGTGCTGGCGATTGGCGGCCTCAAGGAGAAAGTGCTGGCCGCCCACCGCAACGGCATCAAGCGCATCATCGCCCCCAAGGAGAATCAGCGCGACCTGATCGAAATCCCCGCCCGCGTGCGGCAGGAGCTTGAGTTCCTCTGGGTGGCAAACATGGACGAGGTGATCGCTGCCGCGCTAGAGCGCCCGCTAGTGATGGCGGCTGATGAGCAGGTAGTAACCGATGACTTGCTGCCCGCTGCTAGCGAGGCCGCACCCCAGGACGAGGTTGTACCGCAAGCTGAACCCGCGCCGCCCATCGAAACAATCGATGCGCTGCCCAGCCTGCCCGACCAGCCCGCCGTTTGACCGCGCCACCCGCCGCTGGTAAACGCGATTTCGCACCATCGGCCTCATGCGCTACCGACAATTAACAACCTACCGCCCCGCAGCGATTAAGACAGCCAGCTTGCTGCCCCGCCCGCGCTTTTGCTAACATTAGCAGCGGCGCGAATCAGCGCAGCGCCTTTACCTGGCCGCAACGCCCGCGTGGTGTGACTACCAAAGAGAGAACAACCAGTACATGGCTACCAACGATAAGAGCAAACGACCCCCCCGCCGTAGCGCGGCCACCCCAGCAGCGCCAACCAGCCTGCCCGCCGAGAAGATTACCGCCCGCCCCAGTGCGGAAAATAATGACCCTGGCAACGTCAGTGAGACCACCGCCACCCGCGCTGCCCGCGACCTGCGTGCCCAGCGGGCGGCAGAACGCGCCGCCCGCGCCGCTGCAGCTACTGCTGCCAGTGGCAGCGCAGCCGCCCCCGCCGCGCCCATCACTACACTAACCCAACCCGCGCCCGCCCCCGCCGCACCAAGCAGCAATCAATCGCCGCCGGAGCGTAGCACCGCTGCCGTCGCGCCGATTGCCGCCGCGCCGACCTCGAGCAGCCAACTGCCAGCCGAGCGCATCACTCCCAAAGCGACCGCCGCGCAAGCAGAGCGGATTACCCCCAAAGCGACCCCCGCGCAAGCAGAGCGCATCACCCCCAAAGCGACCCCCGCGCCGGAGCGCATCACCCCCAGGCCCGCGTCTGCGCCAGAGCGCATCACTCCCCGGCCTGCCCGTGCGACGCACTCTACCCCCCGCCCGCAGGCACCAGAAGCTGCCCCAACCTCGACTGCAGAGCGCAGCACCCCCCCCACTGCCGAGCCGGAGCATCGCATCCACCGCGCGGTTACCAGCCACAGCAACCCCACTATGCGTACCCTGCCCGGCGAACGGATTAGCCCGCGCCGCCCCGGCGAACGCAGCTATGGGCGCAACGGTGAGGAGGAGACCAGCGCCGAGCCGCGCACCTACACCGCCGCTGAACTCAGGCTGGAGCAGGAGCAGCGTCGCGCCGTCGAGCTGATGCACCCAGGGATGTACTGGTATCGCATGGACCTGCACTGTCACACCCCGCGCAGCACCGTCTGCTACCGCGAACCAAACGTCAGCTATCTGCGTATCCTGCAGAAAGCTGAGGAACGCCATGTAGACATCATGGCCTTCACCGACCACAACACCGTGGCGGGCTACGACGATCTGATGCGCGACCGCGCCCACGTCGAGCAGATGGAGCGCGAGGGTCGCCTCACTGCCGACGAACGCTACCGACTGGAGGAGTATCGCCGTATCTTCAGCAAGATACTGGTGCTGCCCGGCTTCGAGTTCAGCGCCACCTTCGGATTCCACATCACCTGCATTTTCCCGCCCACCACCAGCTTGCGACGGCTGGAATACCTGCTGATGAGCATGGGTATCACCGAAGAAAAGATGTTGTTGGGCAGCCCCGAAGTGGGCGCGACCACCGATGTGCTGAACGTCTACCGCACCGTGGCCGCCGAGGGCGGCATCTGCATCGGCGCGCACGCTAACTCCTCCAATGGCATCGTGATGAACGGCTTCAACTTCGGCGGCCAGACCAAGATCGCCTACACCCAGGACCCCAACCTCGCCGCCCTCGAAGTCACCGACCTGGAGAGCATCAGCCGCCGCAGCACTCCCAACTTCTTCAACGGCAGCAAGCCGGAATACCCTCGCCGTATGCACTGCATCCAGAGCAGCGACAGCCACCTTATCTACCGCGACGAGAAGCAACGTTTGCCCGGCATGGGCGACCGCACCACCGACGTGCTGCTGCCGGAGCAGAGCTTCGCCGCGCTCAAGGGGCTGTTGTTCAGCAGCGATTTCGACCGCGTGCGCCCCAGCCGCCAGATCAGCGAAGCGCCGTTCGATGCAGTCAAGGCCGCCCGCACCGTTGGCCCCAACCAGGTGCAGGCGTTCCACGACCGCCTGCCGATGCGCCGTACCAGCAGCCACCACATCCTCCGCGATGTGGTGGCCTTCGCCAACACCAACGGTGGCACCATCTTCCTCGGCGTGCCGCCCCTGTCCAGCCTGCCATTGCGTGGGGTAGACAACCCCGCCGAGGCGATAGATGTGCTGCGCGGCGACATCCAGCGCAATATCACCCCCGCGCTCAACCTGACTATGGATCTACGCACCAGCGAAGGCAAATCTGTGGTGCTGGTCAACGTACCGAAGGGCAGCGACCGCCCCTACGCCCTGGAAGGCAGCCAGATCTACATCCGCCAGGAGAGCGAGACCAATCTGGCGATGCGCGACGAGATCGTGCAACTGATGCGTGAGGTGATAACCGGCGGCGCAGGTGAGACTATCTTTGCCCCGCGCCCGGCGCAAATCCAGCAGCCACAGACCCAGCAACCGCAGAGCGGTGAGCGCGATGAGCGTCGCTTCCCCCGGCGGGAGCGCCTCGTTATCGCGCCCCGCGAGGAGCAACCCGCCAGCCTGCCCCAGCCGCAAATCGCCGCCAGCCAGTTGGTTGATGCAGTTGCCAGCCCGCCCACCAGCTTGCGCCAGCCCGCGCCCCAGGTTGAACCCGCGCTGGTCGCACTGGCTGCCCCCAGCATTGCCGCTGCCACTATTGCAGCCGAGCCGGACAACAGCGGGGGCGTACATCCAGAAGAGCATCGCCAGAGCGCGATTGGCGAGGAACAGGCAAGCGGCGCACATCATCGCCCTCGCCGTAAGCGTGGGCGCAGCCCCGGCCAATCTGCCGAGGCTGCTACCGCCGCGCTCGTTACCGATGAGCCGAGCAGCATAGAAGTGGACGAACCTATTGGCGTAGAGGTCGAAACCACCAGCCCCGACAGCATCACTGACCCACCCCACACCGGCGTGGAGATTGTCGCCAGCGAAGAGCGTGATGGCACCATCTATCATACGATGAAGGATTTGCGTAACGGAAACCTGGTGCATCACGTCAGCCGCCACTCCGCCCGCCGCCTGTGGCGCTACGCCATCACTCAGCGCGAACACAACGAGCCGCGCCCTGAAGATGTGACCTGGCTGGGCGATGTTGGCCTTTGGCGCAGCACCATCCGTGCCGATGTGCGCCGCTACGACCTGGCCCAGCGCGATGCTGCTGGCAATTTCCACGCTTATTACGGCGTAACTGAAGAGGGGTTGCACGGCCCCTGGCTGGCCTTCACCTCCACCACCCCAACTGTAGAGAACGAGGATGAAACCGCTTACGCCGAGCAACCGGCCGCAGCAGAGAGCGGCAACCGCGAGGTTGCGGCAGAGACCCAGAGTGCGATGCTCTACGACCCCGCCACCCTTAGCAATATCAGCGACTTCGCCGACCAGATTGAGCAGCACTTCAACCGCATGGATGACCCCCACGAGCGGGCCATGGCCCTGACCGCGCACGGCCACGAACACCTTGCCTACCCCGCTACCCCGCGCCGCCGCGAACAGACCGCCCCGCTCGATGAGACGCTGCTGCCTGCTTCAGTGTTCGATGAGGCGATCCTGGTGCCAGAGATGGTATCAGCCCACCGCGCTGCTGATGAGGCGACCCTCAGCGAAGGGCTAGCCGGGTTCGAGCCGCCCACCTACCTGCTGCCGGAGGAGATTAGCGATTTCATCGTGGTGCTTGACAGCGGCGACGTGCCGGAAGCGGCGGTGGTTAGCGATGATGGCACCACTCCACCGTTGTCCGAAGCCCGCGCCGCCTGGGGGGTCGCCCTGGATCCAGAGCAGCGCAGCCGTGGTCGCGGTGGACGCGGTAGTGGCAAGCGCCAACCCGCTGCAACTGCCACCGAACCAACTAGCGCAACCGATGCAGCTACCACCGAACCAACTAGCGCAACCGAAGCGATCCAACCCGAACCAACCACCGTTCCCGAATCAGACGCTACCGTAGGGGCGCAATCCATTGCCCCCGAAACGCCCCAGCGCCAGAAGCCCAGCCGCAACCGTCGTCCGTCGCAGCCCAAAGCCCAGCCCGAAGCGCAACCAGCGTCAACGGAGACCGCAACCGCTGCCACCCCCACCCGGCCCCAACCTGCCCGCAACCGTAATCGTAAGCCAGCCAACCAGCCTGAAGCGCAAGCTTCAAGCGAAACCCCGACTGTAGCACCCGCCGCGACCAGCGAGGCGGCGGTTGTTGAGAACAAGCCAGCCCGCAATGGGAGGCGACGTAATGGCCCTAGCGACCTGCGCCGTGGCCGCGACGAGGATCCCGCCAACCCTGACATCGCACCCATTCCCCAGCGGGCCCAGCGCGTCGAACCCTATGATGAGCGCGATTAAACCGAGATGAGCGACGATCGCCACAACCAACCGCCCGCATCGCACCTTGATGCGGGCGAGTCAAGTCCCACCCCGATTGAGATTATCCGCAGCAATCGGCGCAAGAACACCTCTAGCGCCCAGCGCGTGGGTGGACGCATCGTTGTGCGCGTGCCTGCGGGCCTCACCCCCGTGCAGGAGCAGGAGACGGTCAACAACCTGCTGCTCGCCCTGGAGCGCCAGACCCGCCGCCGCAACCTCAACACCGACCGCAACCTTGCTGAACGCGCTGCCGAACTGAACAAACGCTACTTCGACGGCAAGCTGAAGTACAACTCGATCGAGTATGTCACCAACCAGCAGCGCCGCTACGGTAGCTGCACCCCCTCCACCGGCAGCATCCGCATATCAGATCGGCTGGCAACCATGCCCGTCTGGGTACTGGATTACGTCATCGTCCACGAACTGACCCACCTGCGCGAAGCCAACCACTCCACTGCCTTCTGGAAGCTAGTCAACCGTTACCCGCTCAGTGAGCGGGCGCGGGGCTACCTCATCGCTGTAGGGATGGAAGAAGCAGAATAGTAGTTTTGAGTTTTGAGAGCCGGATAAACAAAGTCCTGATGTTCTCCCCTCCCACCGGGAGGGGCTGGGGGTGGGTCCAAGTCGCGCTGCACGCACCCACTTTGACACGCAGATAGATTCCACCCAGCACAGCATCAATCAAGCTGGGGGTGGGTCCGAGTCGCGCTGCACGCACCCACCCCTACCCCTCCCGGTGGGAGGGGAAACTACACCCTCGCCATCAGAACTTTGTTTGCGATACCCATTAGCGATGGTGCCGCTATAGATTGAGCCAGGGCGAACATCGGTTCACCCCTACAGAACTATAGCATCTCGTTGGTTAATACGATAAGCCAAAAAGCCTCTCCCCAGCGGGGAAACCCCCTTGTGGGGTTCCCTGTGGGTAGGTTGGTGAGGGGAGAGCTTGCCTTATTCCCATTAGCGATGGTGCCGCTATAGATTGAGCCAGGGCGAACAGCGGTTCGCCCCTACAGAACTATAGCATCTCGTTGGCTAATACGATAAGCCAAAAAGCCTCTCCCCAGCGGGGAAACCCCCTTGTGGGGTTCCCTGTGGGTAGGTTGGTGGGGGGAGAGCTTGCCTTATTCCTATTATCGATGGTGCCGCGATAGATTGAGCCAGGGCGAACAGCGGTTCGCCCCTACAGAACTATAGCATCTCGTTGGCTAATTGGAATGAGGTGCAAATCATTTACCCTCAATCTGCAAAGTCACCGTTATAACACCCCACCGTTTTCCGTCTATATTAGCAAATAACCCCAGCCAGGGGAGAAGAGAGGTCCAGAGGCTTATGGCCTTCTGGTCGCCACAAGCACAGGCTGAGTCCGACTCCGCCGACCGCGCCGCCATTGATGCGGGATCCGACGATGCCGGGTTGGTGGCACGGCTGCATACCGACCCAGCCGTGCTGACCCTACTCTACGAACGCTACCTCGAGCCGGTCTACCGCTACTGCTACGTGCGGATGGGCAACCGCGAACGCGCCGAGGATGCTACCAGCGAGGTGTTCCTGCGCGTGGTGGCGAGGCTGGGCGACTACCAGCAGGGTAACTTCGCTGCCTGGCTGTTCCGCATCGCCCACAATGTGGTGGTGGATAGCTATCGGGCGCAGCGGCCCGAGGCGGCGATTGACGACGCGATGCACCTCAGCGACCCACAGCCCACTGCCGAAGACGCGATCGCGGGCGGCGCGGAGTACGAACCGCTCTACAACGCGCTGGCAATGCTGAACCACGAGCAGCGGGCCGTCATCGAGTTGCAGTTCACTGGCTGGGCCGACGCACAGATTGCCGCCGCGCTGTCGCGCACGCCAGCGGCGGTGCGGATGCTGCGGCTGCGGGCAATGCAACGCTTGCGCGAGATAATGAAGCCGAGTCGTTAAGGAAGAGGTATCCAATGGGCAGTGACGAAGAACAGCAGGCCGCGCTACTGGAGCAATACTGCCGTCAGCTTGAGCAGAACCCCACCGCGCCGCCAACTGCCGGGCTGGATGCCGAACTGGCAGAGCAAGCACAGATGCTGCGGCGTGGCCTTGACACGCCCGCGCCCACGCTGGCCTATCAAATCCGCCTCAAGGCCCAACTGGAAAGCGCACTGCAAGGCGCAACTAGCGCAGAGCAGGCACCCGTCATGCCCATGCTGCCCGACATCGGCGCGGGTCGCTTTAGCCAACCCGCCCCCACCAAGCCGCTGCGCCGCTGGTTCTTCCCCCGCCTGGCGACTGCCGCTGTTGCTATCCTTATCCTGGCAGGTGGCTGGCTGCTGGTCGGCAGCCTGAGCAACAACCCCACACCCCTAAGCGCCGATCAGATCATCAAGAGGGCGCAGGCGGTGTTTACCGATGGCAGCATCAAGAGTTTGGTAATTACTCAAAGTGAAGAGATGGATTTGTCCATCCCTCCTATGGGCGGCCCTAACTCCATCCCAACAACAGCTCGTCCAGAAGTAGTAACCAACAGCGTACCTACTGCCCTCTGGTACGAAGCGCCGAACCGCTGGCGAACTGTGAGTAGCAACAGCATCGGTTTTTCCAGTAAAGGGACGCAGTTTATACCGGATGAGCAAATTGATGTCAGTGATGGCACTTACGTTTGGCACTACGATGGCACTGTGGGCGGTACCACCAGCAATAAGAGCGCTCATGTGGAGCTATTTGGTAGAGAGTACAATCCCACAGACAGCATGAACCGATTGCAATTCGTTACCACTAACTGGCAATATAGTGTCCTTGATAGCATGGGGCAATGCTACACACCTGCGCTGCGAGGCACTGACACAGTCGCTGGCCGCGCAACTTACGTGATCGACTCGGGTCAATCACACTGCCCTCCTTCATCTTCAGCTTCGCCCGCATCAATGCTAAACGTACCCTCACCTGCTTTTCCCAACGGGCCGCTAGCGTCAGGAGTTTCACCAGTAGCGCGGTTCGTAATCTGGATTGATCGCAGCAACTACTTCATGCTCAAATATGAGATATACAACGGCAACAACCTTAGTCGGCGAGTAACCGCCACCACCGCCCAGTTTGATATGCCGATCGATCAGTCAGTGTTTACCTTTACGCCCCCGCCAGGTACCAGCGTAAGCGACTATCGCCCGAAAGGGGCGGCCACACAAACGCAGTTTGACGCGCAGATGCAGGATTTGTCCGCAAAGGCAGGTTTCTCTCTGTTCCTGCCGTCCTACATACCTAATAACCTGGTTCCGCGTCAGCCAAACGTACTCCCTTCAGCTCCAGATTCGGGTATGTATCTGAATTTGGAATACGTGCCAGCCAGCGAAGCAAACCAACCGATTGATCCTATGGCACATGGGTTGCTTATCGAGGAGCAGGCGCTAGGCGCTAGCTCGGCACATTCATCCGATGAGCAGTCAGTGTATGTAGGTGGTAGAAGGGCATGGCTCACCCATACAACTTATCGCAACGGTCAACCAGTGATATTTCTGGAGTTGAACCGGGACGGAAACGAACTAGGCTTGTCTAACGCTACCCTGAGCAGCGACGAGCTTATCAAGGTCGCTAACTCATTCACTCAGGTGCCGATTGGGGTAACCGCGACCCCTACTCCAATTTCCAACACACTGTTTGGCCTCCCCCGACTCGATGCTATGCGCGGGAAGCTACCATTCGCCATCTTCGCGCCCCCTGATACTCCCGTCGGACTAATCGTCGAGCCGCCAGTAAATGTCCATGTATTCAACATTAAGAATGCAACCTCTTATGAGGGGGTGAATACAGTGGAGCTTGTCTACCATCACCCCGATGGCAGCTTCGCCCTCAGTGTCCTTAGCGGCGCGAAAGGCTGCTGCCGCGATGCTGACCCCAGCCAGCAGGGTGAGGCAGTGACGCTGGCCGACGGCAGCGCCGCGCACTTCCTGAACAACCCAACGCAGCAGGGCGGGCCGACATTGTGGATGGTCAAGCAGAGCAGCTACGTGGAACTGCGCGGCTTGCAGATGAGTAAGGATCAGCTAATCGCCCTGGCGAACACCCTGTCCAGCACCGCCAACCCCTATGAGCCATCGGTGTTCGCTACGCCCACGCTAACTCCGTAGAAGACTGCGTGGGGGTCTGGGGGTTCAGCTCCCAGCTGCTGACCGGCAGTAACGTTCGGATCAGGCGGCGGGCCGACGAGTTACCAGGGGGTTGGGGCGCAGCCCGATCGGTCGAGCGCTACTAATGCTTATCGGAACTGGTGTTCACCGTCTCCTCGTCTTGCCCACAATTGCCAGAAGTGGGATAATAGACGCTGCCATTGTCCCTAGCCTTATTAACGCTGCACCGTGCGGGGCTACGCCCCCAGCCCCCGGTAACTCGTCGGCCCGCTGCCCTGCCCCACCCGCCACAATTGTTCAAGCTCGTCTCCTTGCCTTGCCCACAATTGCCAGAAGTGAGATAATAGACGCTGGTATTGTCCCACAGCCTTAGTAACGCTGCACCGTGCGGGGCTACGCCCCCAGCCCCCAGTAACCCGGCGGCCCGCTACCCTGCTCCACCCCAGTAACGTCAACATTATCGCTTCGGACACTTTTGGCACAACAAGGAGGTACGCATGACCGATCGGCAGTTCATCGAGGTTCACGGCGCACGCGAAAACAACCTCAAGGACATCTCGCTGAACATCCCCAAGCAGAAGATCACGGTGTTTACCGGCGTGTCTGGCTCTGGCAAATCTTCACTGGTATTCGACACCATCGCCGCCGAAGCGCAACGCCAGTTGAACGAAACCTTCACCTTCTTCGTGCAAGGCTTCCTGCCGCACTACGGCCAACCGGACGTGGACCATATCGAAAACCTGAACGCGCCGGTCATCATTGACCAGAAGCGGGTCGGCGGTGGCTCGCGTTCGACCGCAGGCACATACACGGATATTGCCACTTTGCTGCGGCTGCTCTTCTCACGGGCGGGACAGCCCTATGTCGGTCCGGGCTACCACTTCTCGTTCAACACCATCCAGGGAATGTGTCCAGAGTGCGAAGGTATCGGCAAGACGGTGCAGCTCGATCTGGACAAGTTCCTCGATCGCAGCAAGTCGCTGAATGGCGGGGCAACCCTCCACCCTGCGTTCAAAGTCGGCAATTTGCTGTGGAAGACCTACGCCCTCTCCGGCCTCTTCGACAACGATAAACCAATCAAGGATTACACGGAGGAGGAGCTGAACGCTCTGCTGTACGGCGCAGACGCAGCTAAGATTGATCTGGGCATGGGCTATCTGCAATATGAAGGCCTTGTCGAGCGTTTCAACCGCTCGTTTGTCAAGAAGGACGCGGCGGCAATGTCCGAACGCAACCGTGCCGTCTTCGAGCAATTCACCACCTCGCAGACTTGCCCGCTGTGCCATGGTGCCAGGCTCAACCAGGCCGCCCTGAATTGCAGGATTGGCGGCCACAATATCGCCGAACTCTCCGACCTGGAAGCGACCGAACTGGTCAAACTCCTGGGGGAGTTCAGCGATCCAGTCGCCATGCGCGTAGCTACCAGTCTCAGCGAACGCTTGCAGCACCTCATAGATATTGGGCTGGGTTATCTGAGCCTCAGCCGCGAAACCTCCACCCTGTCCGGCGGCGAGTCGCAGCGGGTGAAGATGATTCGGCACCTGGGCAACAGCCTGACCGAGATGCTGTACATCCTCGATGAACCCAGCGTGGGGCTGCACGCCCGCGATGTCGCCCGCCTGAACAGCCTGCTGCAGAAGCTGCGAGACAAGGGCAATACCGTCCTGATCGTCGAGCATGATCCAGATGTAATGGCGATCGCCGATCACCTGGTAGACCTCGGCCCAAAGGCGGGGATACATGGCGGTGAAGTGGTATTTGAGGGCAGCTATGAAGCGCTCAAGAACGCTGACACCCTCACCGGGCGATTTGTGAAGCAGCGCCTGCCAATCAAGCAGCAGGTACGGCTGCCCACTGGGCATATGGCGATCAAGAATGCCACCCTGCATAACCTGAAGAACGTCACGGTGAACATTCCCACTGGCGTACTGACTGTGGTGACGGGGGTGGCTGGTTCGGGAAAAAGCACCCTGATTAACGATGTCTTCCTGCAGCAGCACGCGGGCGCGATTGTGATCGATCAGTCCCGCGTGACGGCAAACAGCCGCTCGGCTCCGGCCACCTATACCGGCATCATGGACGACATTCGGCAGGCGTTCGCTAAAACCAACAAGGTTAGCGCGGCGCTCTTCAGTTTCAACTCGGAGGGCAGTTGCCCCAACTGCAACGGTCTGGGTGTGGTGTACACCGACCTGGCGTTCATGGAGGGATACGCATCCACCTGCGAAATCTGCGAGGGCAAACGTTTCAAGCCCGATGTGTTGGAGTACCACCTACGCGGCAAGACCATCAGCGACGTGCTGGACATGGCGGTGGAGGAAGCCCTGATCTTCTTCAGCGAGAAGAAGGTCAAGGCCGTGCTGCAAGCGATGAACGACGTGGGGCTGGGCTACCTAACACTGGGCCAGCCACTCAGTACCGTGTCGGGCGGTGAAGGGCAACGCCTGAAAATCGCTACCGAACTGCACAAAAAGGGTAGCGTCTACGTGATGGACGAACCCACCACCGGGCTACACCGTTCCGACATCAACCTGCTGATGGGCATCATTGACCGGCTGGTGGATGCCAGCAACACGGTCATCCTGATTGAGCATCATCTGGACGTGATCCGGCAGGCCGACTGGATCATAGACCTGGGTCCCGAAGGGGGCAGCGCTGGTGGTGAAGTGTTGTTTGAGGGGCCACCGCAAGAATTGAAAAACTGCCAGCGGAGTATCACTGCGAGGTTCATTTGAAGATACAAAGACGCGACCGATTGCATCCTTCGCCAACCAGCTATCAATTGCTTATTTTTGCGCTTTAGTTTTCACATATGGAGAGGCAGGGTTAAGCTTGGTTTAAGAGGCTGTCTGAAAACAAGCGGATTTACCCGTAGGGGCGTATGGCATACGCCCTGCTGAAGCGCACCAATACCTATCGCAAGCTGTTGCGGATTTACCCGTAGGGGCGTATGGCATACGCCCTGCTGAAGCGCATCAATGCCTATCGCAAGCTGTTAATGCTGGGCGCGAAACGGGTAAGCCAGCGGATTGTGACAGCGAATAAACGGATAATCGGATGGGGTGCAGCGGCTTTTTTGCTAGTGACACGCTTCACCAGGGCGGGATTTATGCCGCCCCTACATCCACCTTCACCATTCACCATTCACCCCAATCACTCCTCCAGCAATATTCCCGCCGCCCGCAATTCCTGCCGTGCCTGCGCGATGCTGGCCTGGGTTGGGGCTTCGACGGTATGGAGGTGGACCCCACCCGTGAGCGCGGCCAGCATACTGTACTGCCCCTCGCGCAGGCCCGCGACAAAACGATGCACATCGGCGCGGTCATTTATCATCAGGTTGCCGCGCAGTTCACCGTAGAGAGGGTGCTCGACTACCACATCCAGCACGCGCAGGCCGCAGTCCACCATAATGTTTAGCTCCTGCTCCACCTGCGCGGCATCGTGGCGGCAGGGCAGCACCGCTGTGACTGTGCTATGGTCGAGTTCGCCCAGCAGCAGGTAGCCGCCCGGCGTGCCGATGATGCGCCGCCCGCTGGCCCGCAGCAGCGCCATATCTTGTACCACCACCTGGCGGCTGACCCCCACCCGCGCTGCCAGCTCGGCACCGGCAATCGGATTGCCATTTGCCGCCCGCAACAAAGTGGCGAGTTGCTCCCGCCGCTCCGCCCCGCCTATCGCTTTCTGTCCATCGGACATTAATGTTCCTCTAAATGATTGCAGGTTTAAGATTGCAGATTGCAGCTTAGTGGGGTGAATACCCGGCTGCCATTTACAACTTGCAATTCAGAATATGGGAGTAGGTGGCATAAGTTTGGGCCATAATCTGCAATCTTAAATCTACGATCTGCAATCTCTACAATCTCTGCCTGGTGGCGAAGCCACTGCTCAGTTCATGCCAGTAGGCAACCTGCGGTTCGCCCTGCTTCCAGCAGAGCCAGATCATGCGTGTGCCGCGCAGTGATGGAAAGTCGAGCAAGCCGTCGTCGAGGTCGCGCAGTTCGATGCTGGCAGCCACGATGCGCTCCAGCCGCGCTTCGAGTAGACGCACCAAATCGTCGAGGCGGGCGGTTAGCTCCTCAGCATGGCGGGCGTGGCCGTTGCTGGCCGCCACCAGCTCCAACTGCTCAAGCTCGTCGCGGTGGGCGATAATCTCATCCTTGGATGCCTGCATCTCGCGCAGGGTCGCGGTTAGCTGCGGCAGCAGCCGATTGGCTTCCTCTACGGTGTAAAACTTGCGGATCTCCGCCATTGCTATCTCCCCTCTCGCGGCTGAATGTCCAGCCCGATTATATTATACACCCGCTGTGATTGGGCGCAAAATGGGCAGCAAAAAGCCTCTCCCTGGCAGGGAGAGGTTTGGTGAGGGATGAAGGTTGACTTACACGCAAGATTGTCGCAAGACGAGTTTTCCCTTCACCAAATCTACCCACAGGGAGAGTCTTTAGCAATGCGCCTTTTACAATGCTCAGGAGGCAGGCTTATCGGTGCTGCGCTCGATTGGCACGGCAACGC
Source organism: Chloroflexota bacterium (assembly GCA_025355955.1). Taxonomy (GTDB): domain Bacteria; phylum Chloroflexota; class Chloroflexia; order QHBQ01; family QHBQ01; genus QHBQ01. The sequence continues at coordinate 55,070 of JANXYP010000200.1, read as the reverse complement.
TGCTGCCCCACTCGGTCCAGCTACCGTCGTAGTTACGGACATGGGGATAGCCGAGCAGGTAGGTCAGCACGAACCAGGTATGGCTGCTACGTTCGCCGATGCGACAATAAGCGACCACATCCTTGTCTGGGGTTATATCATGGCCGCCATACAGGGTTTTGAGGTCGGAGGCGGGCTTGAAGGTGCCATCCTCGGCAGCCGCCTTCGCCCAGGGGATGCTCTTGGCGGTGGGGATATGACCCGCCCGCTGTGCGCCCTCCTGTGCGTAGCCGGTCATTGCCAGCATCTCGCCGCTGTACTCTTGCGGGCTACGCACATCAATCAACCGACGGTTGTGGTCGTTCAACCCTTTCAGCACATCGTCGCGGAACACCCGCACGCTGGTATCGCGGTCCTGGGCCTTGTACTTGGTAGCCGCATAGTCAGCATCGTCCTTGCTTAGTTCACGGCCCTCGGCAACCCACTTGGCCCGCCCACCGTCCATCACGCGGCAATCCTTATGCCCATAATACTTGAACAGCCAGAAGGTATAGGTGGCGTACCAGTTGTTCTTGTCGCCATAGAACACCACGGTGGTGTCGTTGGCGATGCCCTTGCTGCTCATCAGATGCTCGAAGCCTTCCTTGTCCACGAAGTCACGCATCAGCGGGTGCTGCTCCTCGGTGTGCCAGTCCAGCTTGACCGCGCCGGGAACGTGGCCCTGCTCGTAAAGTAGCACATCCTCGTCCGATTCGACTATACGTACGTGGGAGTCCTTGAGATGTTCGGCTACCCACGCGGTGCTGACCAGCACTTCGGGGTGGGCATATTCCTTAAACTTCTGCTCGCTGCTATCCGCCATTGTTGAATCCTCCTAATCTAACTATTGACTAATACAAAAGCGTTCTCGCAGGGGAGGGTGACAGCCTGGTTACTTTGAATCTGCTTGTGAACCGCTACGATTATAGTGTAGCACCGACATAGTGCTTTTGTCAAGCACAGCGCATCTAAGGCAAATTGTCGGGTGGCCGATGAAACCGGATCCCGATTTGGACGGCGGCCTGGCCTCGCCACAAATTGGTATGTACCGCGACTTGACAAAATGAACAAGCCCGACTAAAATGGCACTAACGTTGCAAGTTGCAACCAGCCACCCCCTGATTTGCCCAACCCGATTGCCGTAGCAACCGGCTGCCCTAGCCTCAGCGCGGCAGCCTCGCTTCTGCACACCCGGTTTGGCAAAGCCGCCTCATCGGCAGAGTGCGTGGGGGTACGCCAACAGCGCTTTATAGCGCCCGACTCAACTATGTAGGTTATCATTCCCAAGGAGGAACTTCAGTGCGGAAACCCAAGTATAACATCCTAACCCTGGCTAGCATCCTGATGCTGCTACCCCTGCTCGCTGCCTGCGGCGGCGACAATGGCACATCGACCCCTAGCGCGGGCGCGGCTACTGGCAGCGGCGGCAGCACACCCGTAATGGCGAACACAGCCGTAATGGCGAACACACCCGTAATGGCAAGTACGGCAGTGATGACTGGCACAGCAGTGATGACTGGCACCAGCAATTCCAGCCTTACCGGCAAACTTGAGATGTTCTCCTGGTGGAGCACCGGCGGTGAGGCAGCCGGTCTCAAGAAGCTGTATCAGGCTTATAACGTCACCTACCCGAACGTCAACATCGTCAACTCGGCGGTGGCAGGCGGAGCGGGCCAGGATGCTCACGCGGTACTGAACAACCGTTTGCAGAACAACAACCCACCCGATGCCTTCCAGATCCATATGGGCCACGAACTGATTGACGGCCCCGTCGCTGCCGGTCAGGTCGAGGATCTGTCCAGCCTTTATCAGTCCGAGGGTTGGACCAAGACCTTCCCCCAGGGCGTTCTCGACATCGTCTCTTCCACCGATGCCAACGGCACCAAGCACTACTGGTCGGTGCCGGTCAACATCCATCGCGCCAACGTACTATGGTACAACAAGAAGGTGTTCAGCGACAACAACCTGCAGCCGCCCGCGACCTTCGCTGACTTCTTCACCGCCGCCGATGCGCTCAAGGCCAAAGGTATTGCCGCGCTGGCCCTCGGCGACAAGGATAGCTTCGCTGCCCCGCACCTTATGGAGACTGTGCTGCTCGGCACCCTCGGCGCAGATGGCTGGAAGGGTCTGTGGACTGGCACGACCAAGTGGGACGACCCCAAGGTCACCGAAGCGCTCAACACCTTCAAGAAGATGCTAGGCTACATCAACTCCGACCACGCTTCGTTGAGCTGGGACCAGGCCAACAGCGAAGTCATCTCCGGCAAGGCCGCTATGACCATCATGGGCGACTGGGCCAACGCCGACTATATCGCCAAGAACTTCACCAACTACGGCTGGGTTAACGCCCCCGGTACCAAGGGCATCTACGATGCGCTGTCCGACACTTTCGCTCTGCCGAAGGGCGCACCTGATCGTGACAACGCCATCGCCTGGCTGAAGCTGGCTGGTTCGCAGCAGGGTCAGGACATCTTCAACCCGCTCAAGGGTTCGATTCCGGCCCGCACCGATGCCGGTAAGCCAGCCGCCGGTCAACCCAGCTACAACGACTACCTCAAGAGCGCGATGAGCGACTGGACCAAGGACACGATTGTTCCTAGCGTTGTCCACGGTGCTGCCGCGAAGCCAAGCTGGGTCAAGGACTACACCGATGCGGTCAATGCTTTCGTTACCAAGCAGGATGTTACGGCTACCCAGTCCCAACTGGTAACTGCCGCAGCGACTGCAATGGGCAAGTAAGGCTAACCGCTACTTTCAGGGTAATGGGGCGGTCAGCTCTGGCCGCCCCATTCTTTAGGAGCATAACATGAGCCAGGCAGATACGGTAATGACTGCTGTTGCCCCCTACGAGCCGAAGAAACGGCGGGTTAGAATTGATCGGATTATCTCCATCGCGGTCATCGCTCCCTCAATAATCGCCATCGCCATCTTCGTTTATTTCTTCATTGGAGCGAGTGCCTACATCTCGGTCATCGATTGGAACCAATCCAACTATACGAACAAGTTCGTTGGCTTGCAAAACTATCAGCAGTTGTTTAGTACCTTCCGCTTCCAGCAAGACTTGCGTAACACCCTGTTCTTTACCATCGCTTTCCTGGTCGTCTGCCTTGCGATTGGGCTGCTGCTCGCCATCCTGCTCGATCAAAAGGTCAAGGGCGAAGCTATCTTCCGCAATATTTTCATGTTTCCGCTGGCGATCTCATTCATCGTAACTGGCGTGGCCTGGCGTTGGCTGCTCTCGCCTGGCACCGCAGGCGATCCACATGGCGTGGATCAATTGTTCAACCTCGACCCCCTCACCTGGACCTGGTTCTCCAACGCCGATAGCGGCATCTTCTCGGTGGCGCTAGCGGCGGTATGGCAGATGTCAGGCTATGTGATGGCGATGTACATTGCGGGCCTGCGCGCCATCCCCGACGAAATCCGCGAGGCTGCCCGCGTGGACGGCGCAACCGAGTGGCAGGTGTTCCGTAGCATCATCTTTCCTTTGCTGCAGCCGATTACCCTCAGCGCGGTGATCATCCTCGGCCATATCTCGCTCAAGATTTTCGACCTGGTGTTCGCCATGAGCGGCCATGGCCCCGCCTTTGGCACCGATGTACCCGCCCTCAATATGTTCGACACCATCGCGGCTAACGAGTATTCCAGTGGCGCAGCCATTGCCATGATTCTGCTCATCCTGGTCAGCATCCTGATCATCCCCTACCTGATCTTCAACTTCCGAAACGAGGTGAAGCAATGAGCGCGATTGCCACCAACCCACCAGCGGTCTATACCGCCCCGCCCCGCCGCTTCAATCCCTGGCGCATTGTTATCTATGCGGTGCTGCTGATGTTCACCGTCTTCTATTTGCTGCCAGTCTACATCCTGGTCACCACCAGCCTCAAAGCGTACACTGAGGTGAACCTCAGCCATATGTGGACCCTGCCCACTGGCTTCAGCCTCGACAGCTTCCGCGATGCCTGGTTTGGCAGCGAGTCCCAATCCATTACCGGCCTGGCTGGCAGCTTTTTCAACAGCTTCGAGCTGGTTATTCCCGCTACTTTGATTACCGCGATCATCGGTTCGCTCAATGGTTACGTGCTGGCGAAGTGGCAATTCCCCGGCGCGAACATCATCTTCCCGCTCATCCTGTACGGGATGTTCATCCCATATCAGGCCATCCTCATCCCCTTGACCCGCACCTTGAGCGCCATACACCTCTACGGCAACCTGTATGGCCTGATTCTCACCCATGTCATTTACGGCCTGCCCATTTGCACCCTGATCTTCCGTAACTACTATGCGGGCGTGCCAACCGAGTTGGTCGAGGCGGGACGCATCGATGGCGCAGGCTTCTTCGGTATCTATCGCCACATCCTTTTCCCCATCTCGGTACCCGGCTTCATCGTGGTGCTGATCTGGCAGTTCACCGCGGTGTGGAACGAGTTCCTGTTCGCCATCAATCTGGTCAGCAACCCCAGTTCGCAGCCGATTACCGTCGCGCTCCAGAACCTGGCGGGCAGCTACAGTGTGCAGTGGAATGTGCAGATGGCAGGCGCAATCATCGCCGCACTGCCGCCGCTGATACTCTATATCTTCCTCAGCCGCTACTTCGTGCGCGGGCTGCTGGCCGGTTCGGTCAAGGGCTAAACATCAGACTACAAAGCGGCATAGCAAAGGCGGTGACAAAACCAAGCGTTACCGCCTTTAGCGCCATCGATGGGAAGGTATAATATGCCTAACGAGCAACGTGCTAAAGCTCTTACGAAGCTTGTTAAGTACACGGGAAGATCCCTTCCTTGCACCTATATCGAAAACATATCTTTGTATGTTCCTGAACTAAAGTATTTGGTCACTAGAGCCAGAGGTGTCTATAAGCCGAAAGGTTCCGAGTATGCCCTGTCTGTAAAAATCATTGCAGATAGCCGATATGGTAATAAAGATAGCATCTCGTATCTTCAAGATGGACGATGGAGTATTACCTACTCACCACCTACTAGTCCTAATGATAGGTCTGCTATGTCAGACAAAAATGCTTTGTTGAAATGCATGAGCGATAAAGTTCCTCTCGTTGTGCTTGAGCGTCTAACAGACAAATACGACAAGCTACAAGGTTGTACCTATAAAATTCTGGGATTGGGGCTAATTGAAAGTTATAATTCAGATGAAGATCGGTTTGTTATTGTAGGCATTGATGATTCCTCTCTAATGGAGATATCACAAATACCAGATACGGAAGATGCTAGCCAAGAAGTACAACTATATGCTCATTTGAGCGATGAGTTTCAGCTATTCATTGAAGAGAAGCGAGTCAGTTACACTGCAACCTCGCCCCAAAGAGACAGTGCCTTTCGTCGTTTGGTTCTGCGTGAGTACGATTATACATGTGCTGTTTGCGGCTTGAAGGTTCAGCTTGGTGGTTTGTCAGAGGTTACAGCAGCGCACATTGTGCCGAAAGAGCAGAATAGTACAGATGACCCACGTAATGGCTTGGCGTTGTGCCGTACTCACCACTGGGCTTTTGATAACGGACTGTTCACCCTAACTGATGATTATAGAATAACTCTTAGCCCCGTGTTGATGATAGCAGATACCAACAACTTCGATCTAATGAACATGGATGGCAAGCAAATACTGCTGCCCAATAATGAAGCTATATGTCCTCCTAAAGAGGTGCTCGATTGGCATCGAAGTAATGTGTGGAAACAAAGTGCCAATCACCTTTCTACGCAGGAGGCCGATGAGCTTGAATAATGAAACGCTGTTGGTAGTTGCATACGTAGCTGCTGAGAATGGCCCTTGGCCAATACCTTTGTGCGTCAGTGCGGCGCATCAATGCCCATCATGAGCGTCAATGTTGGTGTAGGGGCGCATGGCATACGCCCGCTCGAAGCGCACCAATGCTCATCGAAAGCACGAATGTTGGGGTAGGGGCGGGCGGCTGCCCGCCCGCTCGAAGCGCATCAATCCCCATCGCCAGCACCAATGTCGACGTAGGGGCGAACGCCATCCGCCCCGATGATCGCAAAACTGTGAATTGCACCCCTTGCAACACACTGATTGACAACCCGTCCTCGCTGTTTTATACTGGGTTTAGTAGCTGCGAACCGCCCCTTCTTCCCCCTCTGGATTGGAGACCTACTTTGAAACTGCCTACCACCTCTCACCGCCGGGTACGCTTTATCATACCCCTGCTGTTGGCTCTGATGCTGCCCGCGTTGCTAGCCCAGTCGGCCCCTTATGGGCCATTGCCGCCCCAGCCGCCCGCCCCTGCCGATATGCAGCACGCCCCCGCTGTGCCAGCCGCGCAGAAGTTGGGTCAAGTCACCGCCGCCAGCGACCCGCTCAAACAGAAAGTCAGCCCGATGCTGCGCGACAAGGCCGCCGCTGCCCAGGATAGTGAGCGTCTCAGCGTCATCGTGGTCAGTGTCGGCGCGTTGCCTCAGAGCGTGCCGCTGCAGAACCGTGTCTCCCGCCGCCCCGACCCTAACGGCCTGGTCTTCAACTTCGGCGCGGTAGCCGCCAGCCAGGTGTTGAAGCTGGCTGTCCCTGCCAATGTGGTGCAGGTGATGGATAACAGCGCGGTCGAAGTGCCACCGCTGCCGGATTGCGGAGTGCAGATTGCAAATTGCAGAGCGGGGTCAGCGAAACCCAATCCCCCATCGTTGCCCCAACGCCCCACCCTCGGCACTCAAAGCAAAACCCTTCCCCCACCAGGGGAGGTTGGGAAGGGGTCCGTGCTGCTTCAGCAGGGCGAACAACGGTTCGCCCCTACAACCGCAGATAAGACATCCTCAGCAGCCAATAGCCCAACTCAAAACTCAAATCTCAAATCTCAAAACTCATCCGGGTCGCCCGACAGTTGGCACGCGCTCGACGTAATGAACGTGCATAGCGCCTGGAACGCAGGCTACCAAGGCGACGGAGTGAAGGTCGCGCTGCTGGATACCGGCGTGGACTTCGGTCATCCCGATTTGCAGAACACCTATGCCCGCGACGACAACCCCAACTCGCCATACTATGGCTGGCCGCTAGCCTACGACCCTTGGAGCATGGAGCTTTACAACTACGGCATCAGCCACAACGTCAGCAGCGCGATCACTGGCTGGGGTTCGTGGTATATTGACACCAGCACGACCGTCAGCGGCGCGACCGCAGTGTTCACCACCGCAGCGGAGAGCGACCTGGGCCTCTCTCCCATCAGCCACACCTACACTCTGCCCGGCACCAGCAAGAGCGGTATTTACCACATCGGCATCCACCCCGACGAGAACCTGGTCTACGATACCTACCACGAGTATCCCGCTGTGCTGGTGGTAGACGCGCACACCGCAGGTGTGTACGACACTGTGATCGTGGATCTCAACAACAACCACGACTTCCGCGACGATGACCCGTTGTACAAGGGTCACGAGGTTGCCACCCGCGACTACAATGGTGACGGCTACGCCGACCGCAGTACCGGGATGCTCTACTTCGTCGCCGACGGCCACACCCCCATCCCCGCCAGCGACTGGCTCTACGCCGAGTTGCCGCCCGCCAATGGCAGCCTGGTGGCGATGATGGGCAGCTTTGGCTACGGCCAGGATCACGGCACCCTGTGCGCCTCTTCGATTGTGGCGCAAGGAGTGATTGACGGGCATCATGACGGCTATCCCCCCTACAAACCCGCGGGCGTGGGCGGTATGGTGCAAGGCACCGCGCCGCACGCTAAACTGATCGCCATCGGCAATATCTACCAGAGCGTACAGACTATCTACGACGCTTATATGCTGATGACCTACGGTTACGATGGCATCCCCGGCAGCGGCGACGATGCCCAGGTTGTCAGCCTCAGCTTCGGCTTCTCCGGCGGCGCGGATAATGGCTGGGACTTCCAATCGCGCTATCTGTCTGCGCTGCTGCGCCAGTACGCGCCCAACACCGCCGTGCTGGTCGCCAGCGGCAACGGCGGCCCCGGCTACGGCACGGTAACGCCACCGGCTACCTCACCCTACGTCATCAGTGTGGGCGCATCCACCCAGTACGGCGAAACCACCACCTTCGACCCGATTAGCGGCACCGACCAGATCAAGTTCAACGATGTGCAACCCTGGTCTAATCGCGGCCCCGCCGCCAGCGGCCAGCCCAAGCCGGATATTGTATCGGTGGGCGCGTGGGGCAGCGGTGACATCCCGATTAACGAGCTGGCTCCCTCCGGCGGCCACGATGGTTGGAACGACTGGGTGTTGTGGGGCGGCACCAGTATGTCTACGCCCGAAGCGGCGGGCATAACCGCGCTGCTCTATCAGGCATACAAGTCGGCGCACGGCTACTACCCCGATGGCGAGGTAGCGAAGGACATCCTCAAAGCGGGGGCGAAGAACCTCAACTACGATGTGTTCGCCCAGGGCGCAGGCCAGGTAGACGCTGGTCGCACGGTGGACATTGCCGCCGCAAATGCGGGCCTCTACACCAGCCCCTCAGCCTGGAACGTGGGTAGCAGCAGCCCCGGCGCGATCGGCTTCATCACTCCCGGCCTGACCCTCACTCGCAGCTTCACCCTGAATAACCCCAGCCCCGCACCGCTCACCGCCAATCTGGGCAGCGACAACCTGGTGGCAACCGGCAGCCTCGATTGGTCGGTTTCCACCAGCATCACCAATGAGAGTCCCGCCAACTTCAGCCGCCCCGATTACCTCTGGAATCTCAGCAACCAGATCCCGCTCGGCACCGACCTGGTGCAGCTTACCGCCTACTTCCCCTATGAGCAGTTTAGCGTGATTACCCCCACCTCGCTCTATCTCAGCAATCAGAGCAGTTGGAGCCTGCTGGCCTACGATTGGCACGACCAAAACCACGACGGCATCGTCTGGCACGACGACAACCACAATGGGGTGGTCAACGACGGCGAGTATCAGAGCGGAGAGTTCAACCGCTTCGCCTACGCCTATAATGCAGGCACTATCTTGCAGATGTGGGTGCAGCAGCCCTTGCAGCGGGTCAAGGATGGCTTCTTCGTCGGCTTGCAGCACCGCTTCGATGCGGGCGACATCCTCACCACCACCATCAACCTGAAAGCCACCTTCTACCACCACCAGGCATGGCCGATGGTCAGCAATTTGAGCGCGACGCAGCTTATCGTGCCGGCGCATGGCCAGGCAACCTTCGTCGCCAGTTTCACCGCGCCATCTAGCCAGCCACCCGGCACCTATGAGGGCGCGCTCACGGTAGCCACCCATCCCAGCCCCGGCCACGTTGCCTACACCCAGACTATCCCCATCGCTGCCAACGTGGTTGCTCCCGCACTTGACACCACCCTGGGCGGCACGCCACCCTCAGCCAGCATCTTCGATAGCGGGCAGGTGCGCGGCGCGATTGACTGGAACTGGCGGCCCGACTCGGGCGAGTGGCGCAATTTCTTTGTCAACAACACCCAGCAGGTGGGCGGCAACGACTTCCTCTGGGTCAACACCAAATGGAATCACTATCCCACCGATATAGATACGGTGGTGCTTGGCCCCGCGCCCTGGGACTTCTTCTCTACCACCTACCCCAACCTGTTCGGCCCCTACCCTGAGTGGCTGCTGGGCGGCAGCGTCAATTCCTGGATCGGCGGCGGCATCTTCCCCTTCCAGAGCGTGACCGGCGCCACCGAGGAGTGGGTCTCCACCCACCTCAACAACGTGCAGGCGGCGCACGAGATCGTCCACCACAACGTCGGCTACGCCGGGCGCGCCCCCGCCGAGCCGTTCACCGACACGCTGGGCATCGTCAACCTCAGCAGCGCCAGCGTGGATGTCAGCACCAACTCCAGCAGCGGCAGCGTGCCGATTACGCTCACCACTGGCCTGACCCTGCCCAATGGCCTACGCACCAGCGCCTTCGGCCTCAGCCAGCAAAGCACCCTACGCAACCTGTACGTGGTACAGTATGGCACCTGGTTCGACAACCTGACGCTAACCAACACCGCCGCACTCGAACTCACTACCCACGCCGACAACGATGCCGACATCGACCTCTTCCTCGATCGCTTCTTCAACAACCGCTGGAACGAGATCGCCGCATCGACCGGGCCGAGCGGCGACGAATTCATCCGCATCAGCCCGGCGCTGGATGGCGACTACCGCATCCGCGTGGACGGCACCAACATTCCCAGCGCTGGCACCCACTTCGACCTGACCATCAACACCATTGGCGGCACCGATCTCAGCTTTACACCAGCAGTGATCAGCGGCACCATCCCGGCCGGTTCGCAGGTTGGCCTCACCCTGGCCTGGAATAAGCCGGGCATGACCAGCGGCATCTGGCAGGGTCAGGCGTTCCTCGGCCCCAGCAATGCGGCGCAACTGATTGGCATTCCCGTCACCATCCGCTACGGCAATCCCACCCCGGAGCCGAGCGATACGCCGCGCCCCTGCCACTTCCACCTCGACGACGTGCCAACTGGCTACTGGGCCTACCAGTACATCCAGTACCTCTACTGCCAGAACGTGGTCAGCGGCTATCTCGACAACACCTACCGGCCCAACAACCCCACCAGCCGCGCCGAGTTTGCCAAGCTGCTTACTCTGGCGGAGGGCTGGCCGCAAATCGCGCCTACCGCACCTACCTTCGCCGATGTGCTGCCCTGGAGCTGGGCCTACCCCTGGGTGGAGACGCTGGCGGCGCGGGGAGTGGTCAGCGGCGACGGCAACCATATGTTCAACCCGGTGCGTACCATTAGCCGCGCTGAGGCGGCCAGGATGCTGGTGAAAGCGCAAGGCTGGGCCACCAACACGCCGATTCCACCGCTGTTCAGCGATGTGCCGCCCGACTACTGGGCGTATATATACATCGAGGCCGCCGCCTACCACCAAGTGTTCAGCGGCTATGCGGGCAGCCAGTTCCACCCCAACGCCAACATCACCCGCGCCGAAATCGCCAGGGTGCTGTACCGGCTGATGCAACCGTAGCAACGTGAGGGCGAACAAGGGTTCGCCCCTACACCAAATCCCAAAACCTGAAGGAGGCTATGTCAAACCCAAACGTTTTCAAGATGCTGGTGCTGGGCGATTCCGTTACCTGGGGTCAGGGTTTGCTGGAGGAGCAGAAGTTCTCCACCCTGGTTGGCGTAGCAATCGCGTCGCAGCCAGGGGTGGACGGTGTAGAGACCGCCGTTCTCGCCCACTCCGGCGCGATTATCGGGCTGCATCCTTACGACCCCACCAGCCTGCCGCCGCTGGATGGCGAGGTGCCAAGCTCCTATCCCACCATCGTGCAGCAGGCAGCCGCCTTCAGCGACCCGCCCGCTGAGATTGACCTGATCCTGCTCGATGGTGGCATCAACGATGTAGGCCCGTTCCACATCCTCGATCCGCTAATCTCCACTGACGACATCAGCGACCTGGCGGAGCATTATTGTCACCTAGCGATGCGTCAACTGCTGCAGACCATGACTGGTACGCAGCCCAACCCCCTCCTGGTTACGCCAGTGTTCGCCAACGCGAAGATCATCGTGAGTGGCTACTACCAAATCTTCAGCGAACAGAGTGACGAATTCCTGCTAGCCGCCTATCTGTTTGTGATGGGGTTGCTGGAGGGAACCTTCTTCGCCGATGCTGCCGAACTACAGCGGGTAATAGAGAACTGCCTTACTTTTGCGGAGCAGGCCAACCTGAAGCTGCAGCAGGCGGTGGATGAGGCCAACGCCGCGCTGGGCGGCCCCGCCCGCATCTTCTTCGCCAACCCCGGCTTCGGCCCCGCCAATGCGATTGCTGCACCCGATTCGTTCATCTTCGCCATCAACCCGCCGCTCTACCCCGCCGACGACCCCAGTGTGGCGGAGCAACGGGCGTTGGCCTGCGCTGCCGCTGGCTCGACCCGCACCAACATTCCTCTCTGCCTGCTGGCATCGGCGGGCCACCCCAACCCTTCGGGAGCGCAAGCGTATGCCGACGCGATCATCCCGCTGCTGTAGCTGGTTGACAAAGCAATGAACCGGACCGTAAAATAGGCGCATGAACGAAGCAAATGGGCGGGTTGCGCCGCCACTGGTCGGTGAGGAGTGGCGGGAGTTGGCCCGCCCTTCGCTGTATCTGCTGCTCGGCCTCGCCCTGCTGCTGATTGCCCTCGGCTACCAGCTAAGGTCGGGCGCACGCCTGGGCATCGATGTCGGCACCGACGAGGACCGCTTCTACCTCAGCGGCTTCAACGACGGCGAGGTCAATGGCAAACTCAGCTTCCGCTGGTCGCAGGATGTCTCGCTGATGGTCGTGCCAGGGGTGGGCCGCAGCCAGCGCCTCGATCTCACCCTGGGGCTGATTGGCAGCCGCCCCGCCGGGCAGCCTCCCGCCGTACTGACCGTCACCGCCGATAGCACTATAGTCGCAGTCCTCACCCCGCAGCCTGGGCCGCAGACTTACACTGTCACCATCCCCGCCAGCGTCAACACCGCCGATGACCTGATCATATATTTCGCGGCCAACGCCTTCTCGCCTCCCCACGATCGCCGCGTGCTGGGCGTGGTGTTCGACCGCGTGCAACTCAGCCAGCCCGCCAACGATGGGCTGACCCTGCCGCCGCTCAGTACCACCCTCTGGCTGCTGCTACCCCTGCTGCTGCTCTATTTCACCCTCCGCCACCTGGGTGTACCCTGGCAAGGATCATGGGCGCTCGGTGCGGCGCTGCTGCTGCTGATCGCCGCGCTGCTGGCCTTCGACCGCTACGATCTGACTATATTCGCGCTGCCTCTGCTAGTGGTGATGCTGTGCGTCTACGGCATGGCCCTGCTGCTGCCGCCAATGGTTGCCTGGACGCTGATGCGGCTAGGGGCAGGGCCAAGCGCGACCGCCCTGCGCTGGCTGATGCTGCTCTACCTGCTGGCCTTCGCGATCAAGGCGGGCGGGATGATGCACCCCCGTTTCGAGGCGCTCGACCACATCTTCCGCGCCCATCAGGTGCAGTATCTGGTGAGCAACCCGGCGGGCTTCTGGGATACGTATCAGCGGGTCACTACCGCCGATGCCAGCGGCGGCAGCCACGGCAGTGACTACTCGATGCTGGGGCAGTGGCACTTGCAGGTGCCTCTGCCCTACCCGCCGCTGGCCTATTACCTGTTCGTGCCGTTTGGCTTGCTCTGGCCCACCGCCCACGTCGACCGCCTGGTGATTGCCTGCGATACTATGCTGGCCGCGCTGGCCTGCACGGTGGCGTTTGCGTTGTACGCCATCGCCAAACGGGGATTGGGCAGCGGGCGAACGGGGGTCATTGCGGCAGCGATCACCCTATTTGCGCCAGTCAGCTATCTACACTTCAGCGACGGCAACTGGCCCTACATCTGGGGGGGCTGGCTGGCGGTGGTCTACATCATGGCAGGAGTATGTCTCGCGGATCGGGCGGGCAAGCCGCTGCCGTTCGCTATCCTCAGCCTGCTAGCCGCCTTCACCCTTGCCTCGCACACGGCGATTGCTCTGTTCATGGTGGTATTTGTCGCGCTGGCACTGGTGGTCGCGCTGCTAATGCGGCGGGGCGGATTTGGCTTTCCACTCTGGCCGCTACTGGCCTCGTTCGGGGTTGGCGCAGTGCTATCGCTTGTATATTATGGCGCATATGTCGTGCCGCTACTCACTGTCGCACTACCCGCGATTATCGCTCATCTGGGTGCGGGACTAGGCCAGGATCCGCGCTTCCTCAGCGTGCCGCTGCTGACTGGCTTCTGGCCGCAGCTGGGGGCGCACTTCACCCTCTGGCCGCTCATCCTGGCCCTCAGCGGCCTGGCCCTGTTGGTCGTCCGCAGGCGCGATACTGGCAACGATGGCACCCACCGCTTCTGCATCGCGATCCTCATCGCCTGGGTGGGCGTGTTCGCCATATTTAGCGTGGTTGATCTAAAGGTTAATCTCTTGCAGCGGCATATGCTGTTTGCCCTGCCCCTGCTGGGGCTGCTGGCGGGCTACGCCCTGGTGCGGCTGGCCCAAGCGCTGCCAGCCGCGAAGCTAGGGCGACAAAGTGGGGTGATGGAGCTAGTGTCGCAACGGTGGCTCATCTGGCTGCTGGTTGGCGGGCTGCTCGGCTTCCTGTTTGCGGTCGGCTGGGATGATTGGATTGCCCGCATCCTGCGTTACGTGCTGCCGCCGGGAACGGGGTGAAACTAGGCTGGTGGTCAATTAATCGGCTAGTGAGCGTGGCACGGACCCACCCCAACCCCTCCCGGCGGGCTTATTGTTACCCACAAGTAAAAACGTCCAATAGTATAATGCCGCAAGAACGCAGGCGGCGTGCCGAGTTACCGGGGGTTGGGGGCGCAGCCCTTGCTTGCAATGCTACGCAGGCTTATCGGCTGCTTACCCAGACGAAGGTTTACCGCAGTTGACGCATAGGCGCTTTCGATAAGCATTGATGCGCTTGACCGCTCGGAGCTACGCTCCCAGCCCTCAGTAACTTGGCGAACGGGGCTTATCCCCACCACTACTGCCCTTCACCACTTGTGGGTAAGAATTGCCCACCGGGAGGGGAACAATTACTTAATCGGCATCCCAGACATTGAGGCGCGGACACGATTGACACCGATGCAGAAGGGCTTATATAATAGGTACATGAACGAAGCAAATGGGCGGGTCGCGCCGCCGCTGATCGGTGAGGAGTGGAGGGAGTTGGCCCGCCCTGGGCTGTATCTGTTGCTCGGCCTCGGTCTGCTGCTGATTGTGCTAGGCTATCAGGTAAGTTATGGCGCACGCCTGGGCATTGATGTCGGCACTAACAATGACCGCTACTACCTGAGCGGCTTCAACGATGGCGAGATCAACGGCAAACTCAGCTTCCGCTGGTCGCAGGATGTCTCGTTGATGGTGGTGCCGGGGGTGGGGCGCAGCCAGCGCCTCGAACTCACCCTGGGGCTGATTGGCAGCCGCCCTGCTGCACAGCCCGCCGCCGTGCTGACCGTCACCGCCGATAGCACGGTGGTTGCAATCCTCACCCCCAAGCCGGGGCCACAGACCTACACCGTAACTATCCCCGCCAGCGTCAACCTCGATGATAACCTGACCATCTACTTCGCGGCCAATGCCTTCTCCCCAGCGCACGACCGCCGCGTGCTAGGAGTGGTGTTCGATACGGTGGGGTTGAGCCAGCCCGCTAGCGAGGGGCTGACTCTGCCGCCGATCAGCGCCACCCTCTGGCTGCTACTTTCTCTGCTGCTGCTCTACCTAACCCTCCGTCACCTTGGCATCTCTGGGCGAACCGCGTGGGCGGGTGGCGCGACGCTGATGCTACTCACCGCCGCAGCGCTGGTCTACGACCGCTACGACCTGACCATGTTCGCGTTGCCGCTGCTGGTGGTGATGCTGTGCGTTTATGGCATGGCTGTGCTACTGCCGCCACTGGTTGCCTGGACGCTGACGCGGCTGGGGGCGAGGCCAGGCGCGATCGCGCTGCGCTGGCTGATGCTACTCTTCCTGCTGGCCTTCGCGATTAAGGCGGGCGGGATGATGCATCCCCGTTTTATCATGCTCGACCATCTCTTCCGCGCCCACCAGGTGCAGGAACTGGTTGCCGACCCCGCCGCCTTCTGGGATAAGTACCAGCGGGTTAGCAGCGCCGCCGCCAACAGCGATGTGCGAACCAGTGGCGAACTCTCGATTGTGGGGCAATGGAACCTGCCGGTGCCGCTGCCCTACCCGCCGTTTGCCTACTACCTGTTCGTGCCGTTCGGTCTGCTCTGGCCCACCACCCATGTAGATCGGCTGGTGATTGCCTGCAACACCGCGCTGACCGCGCTGACCTGCACGATCGTGTTTGCGCTGTATGCCATCGCCAAGCGGGGGTTGAGCAGCGGAAAGGCGGGCATCATTGCGGCGGCAATCACGCTGTTCGCCCCGCTCAGTTATCTGCACTTCAGCGATGGCAACTGGCCCTACATCTGGGGTGGCTGGCTGGCAGTGGTCTACATAATGACAGGGGTATGTCTCGCCGACAGAGCGAACAAGCCACTACCGTTTGCGATCCTCAGCCTACTAGCCGCCCTCACCCTCACCTCGCATACCGCCATCGCCCTGTTCATGGCGATGTTGGTGGGTCTGGCGTTGGTAGTCGTATTGGTGATGCGGCGGCGGGGCGGGTTTGGCTTTCCGCTCTGGCCGCTACTGGCCTCGTTCGGGGTGGGTGCGGCGCTCTCGCTCCTCTACTATGGCGCTTACGTCTGGCCGATACTAACCATCTCGCTGCCCGCGATTATCGCGCACCTGGGCAGTGGGGTGGGACAGGATGCTAGCCTCTTTAGAACGCCGCCACTGACCGGCTTTTGGCCGCAGGTGTGGGCGCACTTCACCGCATGGCCGCTCATCCTCGCCCTCAGTGGCCTGGCCCTGCTGCTGGCAAGGCGAGTGGGCAGCGCAATAAGTAATGATGGTGTGCGCCGCTTCTGCCTCGCGATCATCATCGCATGGGCCGGGGTATTCGCCGTCTTCAGCGTGGTCGACCTGAAGGTCAACCTCTTGCAGCGCCATATGCTGTTCGCCCTGCCACTGCTGGGATTGCTGGCGGGTTACGCGCTGGTTAGGCTGGCGCAAGCGCTGCCCGCAAGTTGGGCAGGCGCGAGGCAGGGGGTTACGCTGAACCTGGGGCAGCGGGGTTGGCGCACCTGGCTGCTGGTTAGCGGCTTGCTCGGCTTCCTATTCGTGGTCGGCTGGGATGGCTGGATTGGCCGTGTGCTGCGCTACGTGCTGCCGTCGCAATAACTAGACTGGCTGATAACTCAGTGGATTTACCCGTAGGGTTGCAACGACGTGCGCCCCTATGGTAAACCATTATCGCCTTAACCAATTGGTATAAACAATGCGCCCCACCAGCCGATCGGCTGGTGGGGCGCATCTTCTTGCTTGCTTGCCTGGCTGCTACTTGTTCGGTTCAGCAGCAAGGGTTGCGGTTGCGGTCGTAGTCGGCAGCGGCGTGTTGGTAGCTACCGGGGTGTTAGTTGGGCCGCCCGGTGTGACCGTTGCGGTGCTGGTAACGGTTGGCAGCGGGGTGTTAGTTGGGCCGCCCGGTGTGACCGTTGCCGTTGCCGTGCTGGTAACGGTCGGCAGCGGCGTGTTGGTGGGGCCACCTGGTGTGCTGGTCGGCGGGCCTGGTGTAGCGGTCGGCGCGGGCAGCACGGTGAAGGTGGTGTTGTTCTCAATGAAGGCTAGCTTGTTGTTCCAGGTCAAATTGATGGTTGCCGGACTCGGCGTGGACGGCGTGTTAGCTGGAATGGTGAAGTTAATCACGGTGTCGTGCCAACTGACGATCGTCATGGTTATCCCATTGACCTGCAGCGTGCTGCTGATGGTCTGGGGGTCGCCGAAGTTGCGTCCAGTAATGGTCACCAGGGTGTTGCTACCTGCCTGCGCCGAACTGGGAACGATGCTAGTGATGGCGGGCAGGGCCAGGTATACGATCTTCGCCATCTGATCGCGCTTGGCGTGGTCTCCGGGGCGGAACAGGCCACCACCTACACCGGAGACGATGCCACGAGCGTGCGCGGTTTCGATTGCGCTGTACGCCCAGTAGGTTGTCGGCACGTCAGTGAAGCTCGGGTTCGGCGGGGTGATTAGCGGGAAGCCGCTGGCCCTGACGATGATCACAGTGGTCTCATCACGCTTCACGTAATTGTTGGGCAGGAAGCAGGGTGAACCCACGCCAGCATCGGCGCAGGGATGCGAGCTGATGTTGTCGGTGTAGCCGCTGATCGCGTGATGGGCAAGGGCGGTTTCTATGTAGCTGTAGGCAAAGTAGCTAATTGGTACATCGCTGAAGCTGGGGGTCGGCGGTGTAATCAGCGACCAGCTCTGCGAACGCACCATAATTGCGGTTAGTTCGGCGCGAGTGATTAGCCGACCGGGGTAGTAGTATCCGCCCTGGCCGCTGACGATACCGCGTAGCCCCAGTGCCTGGATGTAGGGGTAAGCCCAGTAGCCCTGGCAGACATCGGCGAACAACGAGCCGTCAGCGCAAGGGGTGGGCGTAAACGTCGGCGTGAAGGTAGGGGTGTTGGTGGGGGTGTTGGTGGGCGTGGGCGTATAAGTATTGGTTGGGGTGTTGGTCGGAGTATTAGTCTGCTGCGACAGTTGCGCCCAACTGGACCAGATACCCCAGTTGCCTGTGCCGTCGAACTGGTAGGCTAGCGTCAGATTGTTGTTGTAGTTAGCCAGCACCGGCACGCTGGTACGGGTACCCTGAAGGTTGATCTCGGGACTCCAGACCCCAGGGCTGTACTCGTAGCTGAACTGCAGATGCTGAGAGCCGGGGCTGCTGTCGCTCTGACCCCAAACCACATAGGCATCGTCGAGGTTGTCGTAGGTGAGCGCAGGGTAATAGTTGTTGCTACTATCAACCGAAATCTGGGTGGGAACCCCATCCCACTGCTGGCTGGTGCCATCAAAATGGCTATAGAGTATCTGCACCCCGGCATCGTTCATCTGCCAGACCGCACCCACGCCGCCATTGTGGTCAGCGGCAATCTTCGGCCAAAAACCGCGCCCGCTGTATATCGAAGTCGCGTGCCATGCGCCATTGATCAGATCGCTGGCGATAATGCTGTAGCGTCCACTGGGGCCTTTGTCGTAGACGATGTGGGGGCGGTTGAGGGTGTCCACCGCAACGTGGGTGGTGACCACCCAGGTCTTACTGTCGCTAAGAACGGTGGGGCTGCTGAAGTTGTTGCCACCATTGGTGGAGTAGATGTACTCGACCTGGCCGCTGCTCCCACTGGCGAACACATTGATGAAGGAGATGTGGATTACCCCATCAGCGCCAACCGCCACTGAACCGCCATTAGTGTTGGAGCTGACGATCTGGCGGGTAGCCAGCCACTGGTTGGTGATAACATCGTACTTCTTGAAGTACAACTGGCGAGTGCTACCGCAGTAGTCTTCCCACACCATATAGACGTTGAGGTGGATGTCTTCAGCAATGCTGGGCGCGGTCGAGCCTGCCACGGCACCACCGTCGCAGCCCCGATACCTGGGTCCAGACCAGGTGTGACCGTTATCGGTGCTATAAGACTCGAAAATCTCCTGGGGAGAGCCGCCCTTGAAGTTTATCTGGGCTTCGCCGCCGTTCATCGCCAGGCCAGGGTAGAGTTCACCGCTACCGCCGGATACGTTCTGGGCATCCGACCACTGCACATTGGTGTATGCAGGTTGCGCCCCGGACTTAACGGCGGATTGCGCCCCCGACTTGACCGCAGGTTGGGACGGGCCGGGCGGGTTATTGGTTGCCGTGACCGGCTGGGCAGCGCTGTAGGTAACGCCCACCGTCATTAGCAGGGATATTGCAACCAGACCGGCGACTGCGCGGCTGGCAAGTTTAGCTTTATACATTAGGTTGCTATTCCTCTCCAATTCTACTGCAGTGCGCTGACGCGCAGGTTGCTGAAGCGCGCCCCGCTAGCCTCGGCATAGAAGCCAACGCTGCCCACCGCGTAGGTGGCATCGCTGACGCTGGCCGTGGGCTGGCCGTTGATGGTTACGCTAATCGTGCTGCCCTGCGCCGTCAGCTTGAGGTAATTCCACTGCTGAACGGTGTAGCCGCTATTGAGCGCGCCGCTGGCAAGGGTGGTGTAGGCTTGCTTGCCACTGTCGTAGCGTTGTAGCAGCCAGCCCGCGCCCGTGACCGTGCTGCGATTGACCCGCAGGCGGTAGAAACCGGCCTTCGAGTAGCGAGCTACCAGGCCGAACGGGCTGCCGCCAGAGTAGGCTTCGCCCTCCACGCTGTAGTTGGTCCAGGCGGCATCGCCGGTGAGGGCGTAGGTATCGTAGAAGGCAGGGTTGCCGTCGCTATCGCCATTCTGGGCGAGCATCCCGTTCTGCACCTGCCAGCTAGAGGGGAGGGCATCGGAGCCAGCGCCAATGTCAACAATGGTGTAGTTGCTGATCAGGGTGTTGGCAAAGTTATCGGCGAGTAGGATGGTGCCGCTGCTGGGGGGCAGGGCGGGGGCAGGTGGAATGACGATGGGAGGCTGGGGGGTAGCCTGCCCACCGGGGCGGTAGGCAGTAGCTACCTTGGGTGGATTGTTCGAGCTTACCGTTTGCGGCTGCGGTTGGGACACCACCGCCTGACCCGGTTGTGCGGCGGTACCGCCGCTGCTGCAAGCGGACATGATCAGCGCCGCACTAATTAGCGCGAGGCCAACCCAAACCCGTGCAACCCTATTGCTTGACTTCTGATTTGACAAGGTTATTATCCTCCTGGTTCTTACATTCCGCTCTTATATCACAACGGCATCGTTAGTAGCGACTCTCCCACATGACCACTACCTGCCATAATGAGCGATTGATGGGGTTGATGGTTTTACCTTCTCGCAACGTTCGCTTCACTGAAGCGAAGTATAGGGTATCTGCTCCCCTCTAGAGCGTGCGTATCAACGCACGCCAACCAGTAATCGCCAACCAGCAAGCGCTGAGGTGATTGCTAGCGAATGATTGACACTTATCTATATGGTTTACGAGACGGCGGGTTCTGGCTTTGCTGCAGCGACCGGTGGGAGATAGTGCGGCTGGACCGTTCCGCCAAGAGCATTAGCGGAAGGCGGCGCAAATTGCAATGCCAGCTACCCTCAAAAATACAGCGCCGACCCTCGCCATTGAGAGGCGCTGTGAAGATAACGTATCAGCAGCAAAAAGGTTTCACCCTAATTGCCGATTCTGGGCGAAGAACTTGGGCAGTATAACCTACGCTGGGGAGTGTGTCAAGAGAACACCTTTGTACCACAAGCACAAGGGCCGGGCCAATGATGGCCTGGCCCAATGTGTAAATCAATGGCCCTAATTGCTATACCAGCCTCAAAGAGCGGTGGCTGGTGATGTAGGGGCGCGGATTTATCGCGCCCCGATAATGGTGCTGCTGGTCGAGCCAGCGCCATTGATTGCGTTGCCTTGTTGGCACGCTACGCTAATTTGTGCCGTTAGGGTGGTCGGCGGCCAGCACGACGACCGTACCGTACATCCCCGTATGAATGCCGCCGTGGATAGTGCAGTGGTAGCCGATCGTGCCGGTGGTGGTGAAGGTACGGCTGAAGGTTCCTGATGGCGCAATGTTGCCGGAGGCGAACGAGCTGCCATCGTCAGAGTTGACAGTATGAGTCATCGTCCCAGTGTTTGTCCAGATTACACGCGTGCCGAGCGTGACAGTGATGGTTTGCGGGCTGAAGGCATAGTCCACAATGTTGACATTGACTATCCCTGGAGTGATGGTAGGGGTAGGGGTGACAGTGACGGTTGGTACGGGCGTAAGGGTGTTGGTAGACGACAGCGGAGTGCTGGTGGGCGGCGCGGGCGTGTTGGTGCTGGTCGGCGTGGGCGTGTTGGTGCTGGTAGCGACAGCAGTGCTGGTCAGCGTTGGCGTGTTTGTATTCGTCGGCGTGTTGGTCGCGGTCGAGGTCGGCGCGACAGTCGGCGTGGAGGTAACGCTGCCCGCGTCGAGCATTTTCTTGACCATCTTTGCCACTTCATCGCGGTGGACGTTGCGGTTGGGCAGGAAGCAAGGGAAGGTTGCGCCAGCCGCCGTACACTGCTGCGAGGTGTAGCCAGTAACAATGCCATCATGGTTGGCAGTTTCGATGTAGCCATAGGCGAAGTAGCTGGGCGGCACATCGGTGAATGTCTGTGTCCCGCTTGGCGTATAGGGAACTGGATGATGAGCGCGGTAGACGAACTTAGTCATCTGGGCGCGGGTCAAAGGGCTATTAGGCAAGTAGCAGGGTGGAGTCGCGCCTGCTGCCTGGCACTGCTGCGCGCTTAGACCGTCGGCCACGCCATTCGCAACCGCTCGTTCAATAAACTGGAAAGCCCAGTAATTTGGCGGCACATCGGTAAAGTGGGGACTGGTAACGGTAACGGCCGGCCAGGCCTCGGCGCGGGCCAGCATCTTGGTCACTTCAGCGCGGGTTACCAGGTTGCTTGGCAGGTAACAAGGCGAACCGACGTGTACGCCAGTACACTGTGCGCCGCTGTAGCCATTGATGACGTTGGCATCGTTCATCGCCTTGATGTAACCGAACGCCCAAAATGAGCAGTTCACATCGGTGAAGGTCTGGCCCGGGCAGAAGGTGGCGGTGGCAGTGTTGGTAGGCGTGTTAGTCCGCGTAGCGGTGTGGGTTGGCGTAGCGATGCTAGTCGGCGTGAAGTTTGCCTGCGGTAGTTGCAGCCAGCTAGACCAGATACCCCAGTTGCCCGTGCCATCAAACTGATAGGCGACGGTCAGATTGTTGTTGTAGTTAGCCAGCACTGCTACGCTGGTGCGGGTACTCTGAATATTTATCTCGGCGCTCCAATTGCCGATGCTTTGCTCGTAGCTGAACTGCAGTTGCTGCGAACCGGGGCTGCCGCTGCTCTGGCCCCAGACGACATAAGCATCGTCGAGGTTGTCGTATGTAAGCGTGGGGTAATAGTTGTTGCTACTGTCAACCGATACCTGGGTGGAAATCGCATCCCACGTCTGGCTTGCGCCATTCCAGCGGCTGTAGAGGATCTGATCCCCCGCATCGTTCATCTGCCAGACGGCGCCTACTCCGCCACTGTGGTTGGCGGCAATTTGCGACCAGTAGCCGCGACCAGTATATATCGTAGTCGTGTGCCATGCGCCATTGACGAAGTCCTCAGCCACAATGCTGTATCGCCCAGAAGGACCTTTTTCGCAGACAATATGGGGGCGGTTGAGCGTATCCACCGCAATGTGGCTAGTGTTAATCCACTCAGCGCTGTTAGTAAGGACAGTGGGGGCGCTGAAGGAGGCACCGCCATTGGTGGAGTAGATATATTCGAGCTGGCCGCTAGACCCGCTGGCAAACACATTGATGTATGAGACGTGGATCACCCCATTAGGGCCGACCGCCACGGAGCCGCCATTACTGTTGGAGCTGACGATCTGACGGGTAGCCTGCCACTGGTTGGATGTAGCATCATGCTTCTTGAAGTACAGTTGGCGAGTGGGTCCGCAGTAATCCTCCCACACCATGTAGACATTTTTGTTGGCATCTTCGGCGATGCTGGGTGCAGTCGAGCCCCGTGCGCTGCCGTTGTCGCAGCCGCGATACGTGGGTGCCGCCCAGCTGTGGCCGTTATCGCTGCTGTAGGACTCGTAGATCTCCTGAGTAGAACTACCCTTGAAGTTTACCTGAGCCTCACCCGCGTTCATCGCCACGCCAGGATAGAGTTCGCCATTGCCACCAGAGATGTTTTGCGCCGCTGACCACTGCACGTTGCTATAGGCGGGGCGGCTAGCTGATTGCGCGGCGGGCTGGCCCTGGCTGGATGGGCTGGTAGGTGCAGTGGCGGGTTGGGCGGCGCTGTAGGAGACGCTCAAGGTTAGCAGCAGGGATAGGCTGACCAGCCCGACGAAGGCGCGGCTGGCAAGTTTAGTTTTATACATTAGGTTGCTATTCCTCTCCAATTTTACTGCAGTGCGCTGACGCGCAGGTTGCTGAAACGCGCCCCGGTTGCTTCGGTGTAGAGGCCAACACTGCCGCCTGGGTAAGCGCTATCATTGACGCTGGCCGCAGGCTGGCCGTTGATCGTGACGCTGATGGTGCTGCCCTGCGCCGTCAGCTTGAGGTAATTCCACTGCTGAACGGTGTAGCCGCTATTGAGCGCGCCGCTGGCAAGGGTGGTATAGGCTTGCTTGCCACTGTCGTAGCGTTGTAGCAGCCAGCCCGCGCCCGTGACCGTGCTGCGATTGACCCGCAGGCGGTAGAAACCGGCCTTCGAATAACGCGCCACCAAACCGAGCGGGCTGCCACCGGAGTAGGCTTCAGCCTCGACGCTGTAGTTGGTCCAGACTGCATTGCCGATTACAGCGAGGGTCTCGTTGGCGGCGGGGTTGCCGTCAGCGTCTCCGTTCTGAGCTAGCATACCGTCCTGTACCGCCCAGGTAGAGGGGCGGGCATCGGGGGCCACTCCCAGATCAACGATGGTATAGTTGCTGATCGGGGTGTCGGCGAAGCTGTCAGCGAGTAGCACCGCGCCAACCGCAGGCGGCAGGGCGGGGGCGGGGGGAATGACCAGCGGAGCATAGGGGGTAGCCTGCCCACCGGGGCGATAGGCAGTAGCAATCTTAGGGGGATTGTTCGGGCTTGGCGCTTGCGGCTGCGGTTGTGATACCACCGCCTGCTGGGGCTGGCTTGCGCTACCGCTTGTGTCGCAGGCAGCGAGAAGCGCGACCAGGCCAAGCGCGGCGATCAGCGCTACGCCGACTCCCGACCGTTTCCGCGCTGAGGTGGTGCGTTTATGTTCCAATTTGTTCACTATTTGGTCCTCCTGAGTAAGATATGTGGCACGACACGATAAGCTACGTTATGTTAATTAGATCATACACCACCTGCGTTCCTGTGTCAATAGCCTATTTGAGCTAGGTCATGTATCATGTTCTTGCAGAGCAAGCGTTCAGCAGGGGCGAACCGTTGTTCGCCCTGGTTGGGTATGCTAGAAAGGGACGCGCACCCTTTGAGCTATGATCAACTGGCAGCTCAGGGGCGCAATCGCCAACCTCTGCTGGGGTCGTAGTCGCTAATATTAAGACGCTCCGTAGCCCACCTGATGCCACGGAGCGCCTCCTGGTTGTCTGGCTCCTCAGCCAGCACTCGTTCGAGCGTCGCCAGGGTGAGAGCAGGGTCGGCGGCGACCCCAGCAAGGTAGAGCCAGGCACGTCGCCTGAGCAGCACCTCGTCGAGCCGCCGCTCGTTGATCGGCATCTCCGCCGCCCGAGCGTAGCAGTAGCGAGCATAGGTGCGGTTGCCACCGATCGCGGCTTCCACGCCGAGGCGTAGCCACGTTTGGGCGCTAGGTGGGCTGCCTGGCTGCGGTTGAGTAGTACGTTCTCGCGGTTGGGGGGTGGAATGGATGCCGAGCGCGGGAGTGGTGCGACCCGGCAGCGGGCTGGTGATCCGCTCCTCGGCGGTTGGCAGCAAGCCTAGCTCATAGCGCGCCCACAGGTAACCTAGTTTCGCCTGCGCGTTGCCCGGCTCCAGCGCTAGCGCCCGCTGCAAGGCAGTCAGGCTATCGGCGGGATCGCCCGCCACCCCGCCGAGGTAGAGCCAGGCGCGAGCATTGTGGTCGTCGGCCCGCACCGCCTGGGTGAAGCAATAGCGGGCCTTGTCATGCTGCCCAGCGACGGCGGAGCTGACCCCCAGCTTCACCCAACGTTGCGCCGCCTCACGGTCAGATGGGCGGGGGGTGGCCGAGGCGGGCGGCGGCGCGGCGCTGCCCGCCCGCCCGCCATTGGCGTTAGTCGCACGGCGGCGGGAAAACAGGCGGCCCAGCGTTGATTGCAACAATTGGCCGATGATAGGCACGCTGCCTACCCCCTTTTTACGTCTCCCCACGCAGGTCGCGAAGCCGCACATAGAGGGGGTCGCCATTGCTCACCCCCAGCTGCGCCATCATCATCGGCGCAAGCATGACGCGGTCGGCCATGTTGGGGTAGCCAGCCACCCGCATCCGCTCGTGGCGTTGCTCATCGGAGGTTAGCACCTCCAACTGTGAGTTTGCTACCAGTTCACGATCGTTGTGGGCCATTACGTCGAGGCCGAGGTCGTCAATCACCGCCAGGTCGTTGGGGTGGTTGTCCTCAGCGGTGAAGGCGTGCAGCTTGTACATCCGCGTACGCATATCCACCTTCTCCACCAGCCCGTTCTTCAGCATCTTGTTGGCAATCGCCCGCACCCGCTGCTCAGTCACATCCAGCATGGCGGCGATGGTGTTCAGGTCGCGCTCGGCATCCACCATGGTCAGGAAGCGCCACTCGTGAAAGTCGAGGCTGATGCTCTGCATTGAACTGGCGGGCTGATGCACCAGCTTCAGCACCAGGTTGCTGCTCGGCACGTTCTGGCTGATCTCGCGGAAGGCGGTGGCGCGGTTGCGCCCTTCAGTCACTAGCACGACGTTGCCCTGGTTGATATTGGGATTGGGTATAGCGATATCGTAAGCCTCGAAGTGGAACTTGCCGCCCAGCCAGACAAACGGTTCCAGGGCTAGCTCGAAGCCATCAGTGGGGGCGGAATGGCCGCTCGCCCGGCTGCCCTCGGCGTGGATAACCCGCCCCTCCTTCAGGTAAAGGCGAATAGTGTGCTGCTCCTCGTCCTGCAAGGTGAGTTCGCCAGTCTTACGCTCCACCTGCAGCAGCGCGATGATGTTGACCAGTTGAAACTCGCTAAGTTGCCCCACTAGCGCCACGAATGCTATCCACCTTCCCCGCTGCTAACTTTGCATAACGTAAGTTAGGCACAGTGTATAGGAAAGCGCCTACCTTGTCAAGCCCCATTTGCCCCGTGTGGCGCAAAATGCTTGCCACTACCCCCTCTTCCATGTTACAATACCAGTATCAACATCTAAAGGAAACGCAGAACACGAAATGCGTGGATTGCCTGCAAAGGGCAGGCAGAAAGAGAGCGACAAGCTTTATGGATATGCAACAAAACGAGGCCAGCACCCAGCGGCGCGAGGAAGTCTACCCCGCGCAGAAGCAGGATGTCGAGCTATACATCCGTACCTACAACACAATGCTACGCAGCAGCGGCGATATTAAGATCAAGGCGCTGATCCAAGCTCATGTCAATAGCGACTCCAGCCTGCACACCAAGGCCTCGCTGGCCGAACCCGACCTCAGCGCTTTCACCTATAGCTTGCAGCGGCTGCCGCAGGACATTATGAAGATCACCCGCGTCCTGCTGGGCCAAAGTGAAGATGTGTTCAAGGCGGCGGGCAATGATGTGGAGAAGTGGCAGAGCGTCAGTGCGGCGGGGCGGCGGCGGCGTTGGTTCTACGACGGGCGCAACACCCTCGCGGTCTACATCGCCAGCAGTTCGGATGTGGATGATGTAATCCCGGTGCTGGTCGGCCTGCAGATCGAGTGGAACAAGCTGCACGCCCTGCTCAACCGCGATCCCAACACCCTCGAGATACTGCGTACTGGGTTGGACGAACACTCGCCGCTCTACAACGAGATGGTCAAGGTGCTGACCGTGCGGCTGATGATCAGCATCGAGGACTGGGAGCGGCTACGGGCGGTGTGGGGTGGTAACTTCTGGAACAATCTGCTTGCCATTGCCGCCAAGCCCAAGAGCTTCACCGTGCGGATGCTGGGCGGCAGCTACATTGGCTATGGCAAGGCGGCACACCGCTGGTGGCGGCCAATTGCCCAGAAGATGGAAGAGTTGCACCTGCAAGATCGGCCGGTGTACTTCATCTCCAGCAACACCCACAGCATCAGCAACCTGGTTAGCGGCAGCGCGGTGCGGTTGCGCGGCGAACTGGACAAGTTCATGCGAAACTCGCACGATCCGCTGCTGATCGAGGAGTATGAGAACATCATGGCGGGCGAGAGCCGCAGCAGCCTGGAGAACTTCCTATACTACATCATGCGCTCATACCTGGGCAAGAACCGCAAGATGGGGTCTCAGCGCGAGGCCGACGAGCGGGAGCGCGGCATCCACTTCGTGCCGACCAGCGAGGGCATGGCGGTTGACGCGCAGATCATCGAGCTGAACAAGCTGCGTGCCAATGAGTTCGACCCACGTCTGGGGCTGGAGGATGGCGAGGCGATCAAGAGCAGCGATGCGGTCATCGTCAACATTGATTACCCGCTCGGCCTGGCTTCCTACTTCATCATGGCCCAGGTGGCGCAGAGCCTGTCGAACATCAAGGGCATCTACATCCTGGGCAAGGCGGCCACCCTGAATGGCAGTATCGGCGATGTGATGATCAGCGACTCCATCTACGACGAACATTCGCAGAACACCTACTGGCTGGATAACTGCTTCGTCGCGGGTGAGGTTGCCCCATACCTGGTCTACGGCTCGGTGCTGGACAACCAGAAGGCAGTCACGGTCAAGGGAACATACCTGCAGAACCGCCAATACCTCGACGAGTTCTACCGCGAGAGCTATACGGTGGTGGAGATGGAAGCGGGGCCGTACATGAACGGGCTGTACGAACACATCTATTCCACCCGCTACCCCACCAGCGAACACATCAACTTCAAGCGGCTGAACTTCGATCTGGGCGTGCTGCACTACGCCTCGGACACGCCCTACACGCGGGGCAAGAACCTGGGGGCCAGCAGCCTGGCCTACCTGGGCATGGACTCCACTTATGCAACCGCAGTGGCGATCCTGCGCCGCATCTTTGCCCTGGAAGGCGCATACCGCCAGCCTGCCCGCAATGTGCAGCAAGGGGATGCCAGCGTAGAGCAAGAGTTGGCAGCGGTGAGTATCGAGGCGCTGACCGCCGATGAGCGTGTAAAGCGCAACGGCCATCGCGGACTGAACGAGGAGCAGCTAGCCACCATCGCCACCAGCACAACGATGAGCGGTGGCTAATCCCCTTCGAGATGTTATAAATGTAGGGGCGGGTGGCACTCGCCCAGCCGAATAGCCCATGCTGCTAATCAGAGCGATGTGACCACATTCGCTAGACGCAGGACATAGCTATGCGTTGCCCCAACTGCAATGCCGAGAACCCGGCTTCGGCCCAACGCTGTCAGCAGTGTGACGCTTTGCTGGCAGCGGTGTGGTTGCGCCAGACGTTGGATAGCGCTCAGACTGATATCAAGCGGGGCGACTATGCGGCGGCCCAGGCCCAGCTTGCCAACGTGGAGGCGGAGCTTGCCAGCGCCGACTTTGGCACCGAGGCAGCCCTGCTGACTGCACGTTTGCGCTGGCTACAGGGGCTGATTCATTACTACCAGGGCGAGATGCAGCAGGCCAAGATGGAGTTGCTGCCGCTACTGGTAATGCTCGAATCTGAAGCGGGCGACAAGCAACTGCTCGGCGAAATCTTGAACATTCTGGGCAACATCGAGTACGTGAGCGGCGTTGGCGGCGCGGCCACCCTGTATTATCAGCGTGGCCTGCGCCATGTAGGACTGGCGGGCGGCGAACTGGCAGCGCGGCTGTGGGCCAACCTCGGTAATGTCAGTACCACCGAGGGGCGGATGCACGAGGCGCTGTTCCGTTACAACAAGGCCGCCCAGTTCGCCGAGGCGCACGGCGACCCCACCACCCTGATGCTGTCATATCGGCTGCTTTGCCACGTCTATATCCACATTGGCCCCATCTCACGGGCCATCCAGTACGCGCAGCGGGTAATAGAGTTGCTGCCACAGGTCGAAAACCAGAACTTCATCAGCCAGTCGCTGGTTAGCGTCGCGGGGGTGCATCGCTGCGCGGGCGACTTCGAGCAGGCAGTGGAGTATCTAAACCGCGCTCTCAGCGCCGCCCGCGTGGGCAACAATAAGATCGTCGAGGCATATGCGCTATCGCGGCTAAGTCTGGTGCGGCAGGAGATGGGCGATTTGGCGGGTAGCTATGCGCCCGCCATCGCGGTGTTCGAGGAACCCACCGCCCCGATTATTCTCAAAAAAGAAGTTGCGGCTCGAATGGTGGAATATCACACCGCGACCGGTGAGTTCGCCCATGCCCGCCACTACATTGACTGGCTGCGCCGCTTCGATCAGCAACCGGGCCGCGAGAATCATGAACACTTCTATCTGACCATTGCCCACTTCTACGGCACACAGGGCGACTGGCCGCAGGCCGAGGCCAACTTCCAACTGGCGATCGTGCAAAGCAAGCATCGCGGTGATGCCTACGACCTGGGCCGTGATTACCATGATTATGCCAAAGCGATTGCCCAACGCGAAGGTGCTATCACCCCGGCAGCGCGGGAGATGCTTACGCAAGCGGCGACCATCTTCCGCAAGATCGGTGCGAGTCACAATCTGGCATTGGTCGAGTATATGTTGAGGGGCGAGGAATTATGTGCAACTTTCATCAGGCATCAGGCAGTTGGGCCAGGGCGAACCGTTGTTCGCCCCTACGGAATGACCTCAACCCTCAACTTTTAACCTTCAACCTTCAACTTTTAACTTCGTAGCCACCAACCCAAACGCCTCATCCTTCTTCACCACCCGACTGAAACCTGCATCCAACAAGCGGCGGACCACGCCCTTGACCGTGCGGCTGCCGTAGCTGCTGCTGAGGTCGCCGATGTAGTGGAAGAGCCGTCCGCCCTGCCCCAGCACCCGATATAGCTGGGCGTAGAAGGCAGCGGAGTATAGCTCGCCGCCCAGACTGAAGGTGGGCGGGTCATGCAGGATGCGATTGAACCGGCCGTCGGCGAACTTCGCGATCTCCTCAGTGGCATCGCCAATTATTTGCGTAATCTTTGGATTGTCGAACAACGGCTGCGACCAGGGATTGAGCAGGGCAATCTCCAATGCGCCCGCATCTAGCTCGATGGTGGTAACATGGGTAGCGGTGCGGGCCGCCTCGATCGCAGTGTAGCCGAGGCCGGTAGCGGTGTCCAACACTGCGCCAGTAATCGGCGCAATCGTGGCGATTTTGCGGCGGGTATCTTGCAACGGGTCAATATCCTTGATGCGGTGCATGAGGAAGCCTGCGACCAGGGTAGTTGGCGCAGCAGCGGTGGGGTATAGGGTGCGTACCCAGTTGGTGGTTGGCGAGTGAACGATGATCGGCTGGATTGCGCCGCCCTCGACGGTGAAGCACTTGTTCTCGTCGCCATTTACCTTCTCCAGCGCCGCCCAGCCGAGTTCCTGCCCATCAGGGAGCAGCAGGCCGCTGGCAGTGAGTGACACTTCCACGCTACTGCGGCCCAGATCCAGCGAGGTGGTCACGGTTGATTGCCCCTTGCGTCGCGCTTCAAGGATGGGGCTAGCCTGATAGTGGGAGAGGATCGGTGGTAGAGGCATAGATGGCCTGAGCATCAACCTAAACTCTGTTCTTATACCAATTAGCCGAGCAGATAGTATAAATTGGGCCAGGGCGAACAACGGTTCGCCCCTACAGAAATTATAGCGGCACCACGGCTAATTGGTATTAGTATTACTTCGCAGTTCGACCGTTGCCTGTGCGGCCAGCGCCTACAAGCTCATAGAGTTGCTGCGGCACGAACTGATAAACAGGAGCCGTAGCGACTGGCATGGGGTTCGACTCTAGCAAGTGAACCAATTGCCCTTCCACCTCCCAGCTGATCAGTACATACCCGCAGGTGTCGCATACTTTGGCTGGGACATCCTTGAAGACGATGATTCGTCCTTCATGCTCGACAGCATCGACAATCAGATCGTCTTCGTATTCACCTGGGCAACCCGGAATGTTGCACTTCATAACTATCTCCTTGTTCTAGGTGTAATCCACTTTGGCGGCAATGGTTCGTAAGCAGAGATAATTGTTAGGTCAGCAAGATCGGTAGTGCATACCACGTGTAGCGGACGACCCACTTGCGTAACGCCGTTAATCAGGCAGGATGCTCCTCGTGGATCACTTGGGTAGTCTTCCAGAATCTCGCCACTAGCAATAGCCTCAGCAATGTCACTATTAGTGATGCCACGCTTCTTCATTCTGTCTTGAATGTGGAAAGTGGGAACAATATTACCGGAGGCAGCCTGCTGCCTGATTCGCGCTAGCTTCTGGTCAAGGGTCATCTTAGCTCCATTATATCAGCTTGCCGATGCTTCCACCAACCTCGCGTGTTCGCGCACCGCGTGTTCAAGGCGAATCTCGGCACGGGGCTTGTACTGGATGGCGGTGGTGTAGTCTTCGGCTTCGACGTGGGCCTTGTTCCATTGCCTCAGCATCGCGCTGAAGCTGACCCCCGATTCGATATGACCCCAGGGCAGCGGTGCGCCCTCGTCGTAGGCATCGAGGTACCAGGCTTGATCGAGGCCGTGATGCTCCAGCGCCCGCTGCCAGTTTACCATGCTGACGTTGCCCGCCTCGGTCATGTAGGCTAGCACCTTCGCCAATCTGCGATCGCCCCGCGCCAGAGTGCCTTGCACCCGCACCCACTTGGGCGACTCGATCTTGAAGGTGACACCCTGGCGGCGCAGTTCCTTCTTCAAATAGTTTACATCGTTCTCCAGCACATCGAGCGGGAACATCCCGCCCCACTGGAAGGGGGTATGGCTCTTTGGCACGAATGGAGTGACGCTGACCTGAATCTCGCCGCCCGGATGATGTCCGTCCATGCGCTTCTTCACCGCCATGCTGAGGCTGACGATTTGCTCCACATCGGACTGTTCCTCCGTGGGCAGCCCGATCATATAGTACATCTTGATACTGCGTGCGCCCGCCTTGCCCAGCAGGTCGGTTGCGCCCATCACCTCATCGTAGCTGAGGCGCTTGTTGATCACGCGGCGCAAGCGTTCGCTGGCCGCCTCCGGCGCGAAGGTGAGCGTGCGTGCGCCACTATCGATCAGCGCTTGCACTAGCGTGGGGGTCATGCTATCGGCCCGCATCGAGGAGATACTGATGCGTGCGCCCAGCTTACGAAGGCCAACCACCAGTTCGTCGATGTAGCGGTAATCCGACACCGACGCGCCGACTAGCCCCACCTTGTCGCGGTACTTCAGCCCCTCTTTGGCCTGCTCCAGCAGAAACGGCACGTGACGGTCGCGCTGGGGCAGGAAGGCGAAACCGGCCAGGCAGAAGCGGCAGCCCCTGGCACAGCCGCGTGCCACTTCCATCAGATAGGCATCGCCAAACTCGGTGTTGCGGGTCAACACCTTGCTCACGGTGGCAAACTCGTTGAGGTTGCGTGCGCCCTGCCGCGAGATCGGCAACGCTATGTCGGGACGGGGGTGGCGCGAGTTGGCGCGGATACCACCGTAGCGGCCATTGGCCTCAAACCAGGTATCGTAGAAGGCGGGTATATAGAGGCCGGGATAGAGAGCCATAGCCTGGCGCAGCGCCTCGCGATCACCACGAATGGCCTGCCGCATCGTATCAATCATCGCAGGCCACAGCGCCTCGGCCTCACCGACCACCACCAGATCGAAGAAGGGGGCAATCGGTTCGGCGTTGTCAATCGCGCACGCGCCACCCACCATCAGGAAGGGATGGCGGTCGTCACGCTCGTCGCTAAACAGGGGGATGCTAGCGGCGTTGAGCATCCGCACGATGTTGAAGTAATCAAGCTCGAAGCTGACGCTGACCGCGACCACATCGAAATCGGTGAGCGGGCGGCCTGACTCCAGCGAGACCGGCTTGGGAAATGGCGCGTCGGGCTGCTGCTCGGCAATGTCGGGCAGGAAGACGCGCTCGCAGACCACATCCGGCTCTGCGTTCATCAGGCTGTACACCGCCTGGTAGCCCAGGCTGGACATGGCGACATAGTAGGTATTGGGGAACACCAGCGCGACGCTGATCTTGCCCCCCCAGTCCTTGATCACCCCGCCCTGCTCGGCGGCCAGGCGTTCGTAGCGTTCGTTGCGATTAGGCTTTGGCAAAATACCCCCACCTAGCCTCCCCCTATATGGGGAAGGGGATTTTTATACAGGCACAATATCAGATATACAATTATAACCGCTGACCTGGGTGGGGTGCAAGTTTGGGGTGCAGTAATGCGCTTCACCGAGGCGCGATAAATCTGCGCCCCTACGTAGGTTCTCATTGAATTAAGTTTGTGTCGTACTCAGTGCTTTGTAAACTAAGTTTTGAGGTTCTCCCCTCCCGCTGGGAGGGGCAGGGGGTGGGTCTACATCGCGCTGCACGCACCCACCCCAACCCCTCCCGGCGGGAGGGGAAACTACACCCCTCGTCAAAACTTTGTTTACGAGGCACTCAGCACTCAGCACTCAGCACTCAGCATCCGCTGCTGCCCATACTGGCAGGGCAGATCGAGCAAGGGGCAGGCGGCGCAGCGAGGGGTAGGGCGGCAGGTGCGCGAGCCGTGTTCGTCGAGCAGAGCGTGGTATTCGCTGAACAGCGGCACATCGGCTGGCAGGCTGGCGAAGCGTTCTTGCAGCGCGTGGTGGGTGATGGCGGGGGCGACGATACCCAGGCGGGTGAGGATGCGTTGGGTGTAGGAGTCGACCACGAAGATGGGCTGGCAGGCGGCGTAGAGGATGATGTCGTCGGCGGTTTCGGGGCCAATGCCCCACACGCCCAGCAGTTGGTGGCGCATCTCCGTCACGGGCAGGGCAAACAGGCTGGCAAGATCGCCGCCGTGCTGCGCGAACAAAAAGGTGGTGAAGGCTTGTAGCTTGGCCGCTTTCGCGTTATAATACCCTGACGGGCGAATTAGATCAATCAGATCTGCACGAGGCATTTGCTGGATGGCGGTGGGCGACATGGCATCGGCGGCGATGATGTTGGTGATGCTGCGCTCCACACTGCGCCAACTAGTACCCTGGGTCAGGATCGCGCCGACGATAACCTCGAACGGTGTACCAGTCTGGCTCGGCCACCATTCTTGCAGGCCATAGCTGGCGACTAGCCGGGAGTATATCTCGATCAAAAGAGTTGGGTCGAGGTGTGCATCGCTCATCAGTGGTCTGGTTTCCGCGCACGGCATTCGTGCGCCATTTTATACACTACCCCACCCCAACCCTGCCCCGAAATGGGGGAGGGCATCTACTCGGAGGGTTAATGGGCAGCATGATCAGGGTGTTCGCCAGGCTGCTTCAGCTAATCGCCGCCATTTTGCGACGACGGGCGCATCGGCAGCGGTCTCCATCAGCGCCGAACAAAGGTCGGGCGGCAAAGGCGCAAGCATCGCTAACCGCGCATCAGCAGCACAGCGTGCCTAAGCCAGGGCTGAACCGCCGCGAACGCCGCCAGCAACAGCGCCAGCACGCCGATGAAGTGTTCGGGCCAGCGCTCGAAGCCGCTTCAGCCAAGCACCTCGCGCCAGGTACGCTGCCCGTTGACTCCCCACCTCCTTCACCGCTCAAGGAAGAACTGGAGATACGCCAGCGCACTATGCCGTTCAAGGTGGCAGATATGGCAAACTTTGCGCTTACCGCGGAGAGCGCCTTTGAACATAAGTACAATAACGTGATGCTGACGGTTCAGGGCCGCGTCACCAAGCGGCTGTCTACCGATACAATTGGCAACCGCCACCAACGCTTCGTCATCGCCCTGCCCGACGGCCAATCAATCCTGGTGGTCCACAACATTGACGATGCACCACGGGTGTCGCTGCGGGTGGGCGACGAGGTGGAGGTACGTGGCCGCTACATCTGGAACGAGCAAGGTGGCGAGATGCACTGGACCCACCACGACCCGCTCGGCAAGCTGGCGGGCGGCTACATCGAGATGCTCAAGACGCGGCAGCGGTACCAGTGATGAGTTTTGAGTTTTGAGTTTTGAGTTTTGATTTGTAAAAACCGAGTGCGCGTCACGTTCTTGCGGAGTAAGCGTTCAGTAGGGGCGAACAACGGTTTGCCCTGGTCATGAACTCAAGAACGTGACGCATTCTCGTAAAAAACTCTCTACCTGCTGCAAGTTGGCGGCTGAAACAAAGGATTATCTATGCGGGTTATTGTTACAGGTGGCGGGACGGGCGGCCACGTCAGCCCGGCGGTGGCAGTGATCGAGGAGTTGCGGGCGCAGAGCGGGGCGCAAGGTTGGCCGCTGACGCTGCTGTATATCGGCTCGAAGGCGGGCGCGGAGCGCGAAATGATCAGCGCGATGGGCATCCCCTATGTTAGCGTGCCAGTGGGCAAGTTGCGTCGCTACCTGTCGTGGAAGACCCCACCAGACCTGGCCCGCATCCCGGTGGGGGTGGTGATGGCAACAAGGCAGGTGGGCCGCTTCAAACCCGACGTGATCTTCAGCACCGGCGGATTCGTCAGCGTGCCGACGGTGCTGGCAGGCTGGCTGCGCCACGTGCCATCGTTGGTGCATGAGCAGACCGCGCTGGTAGGGTTGGCGAACCGCATCGCTGCC
The DNA here is from genome assembly GCA_025355955.1 of Chloroflexota bacterium. Lineage (GTDB taxonomy): Bacteria > Chloroflexota > Chloroflexia > QHBQ01 > QHBQ01 > QHBQ01. Next base: position 19,393 of record JANXYP010000200.1, on the reverse strand, counting down.
CGCTTCGCCAACGTGGTGGCGATCAGCTACGAGAGTTCGCGCCCATATTTCGCAAAGGCGCGGCGGGTTGTATTGAGCGGCAATCCGGTGCGTCAGGTGGTGTTCGGTGGCGCGGCAGAGCAGGGTTACCGCCGCTTCGGGTTGGATGAAAGTGTGGCGCTGGTATACATCACCGGCGGGGCGCAAGGTTCGCATATTCTGAACCAGGCAGTGAGCGCTGCGCTGCCGCAGTTGCTAGCGCAGGCGACGATCGTACATCAGTGTGGCAACGGGCCGGACGGCAGCAGGGCGGACTTGCGCGATTTGCAGGCGCGACGGGCGGCGTTGCCCCCCAACTTGCAGGCACGATACGCAGTGCTGCCCTTTGTGCGCGGCGAGATTGCCGACATCTATGCCGCAGCCCGCCTGGTGATTGGTCGCAGCGGGGCGGGAACGCTCAACGAACTGGCCGCCCTGGGCAAACCCGCGATCCTGGTGCCGCTGGCAAGCAGCGCCGAAGGCGAACAGTTGCGTAACGCCGAATTGATGAAAGCAGCGGGCGGTGCGGTCATCATCCCTGAAGCAGCGTTGAACGCCGATCGCCTGAGCGCAAAGGTAGGCGAATTGCTGGCCGACCCCGCCCGTCTCATCACCATGGGCCAGGCTGCTCAAGCCCTGGCCCAGCCCCATGCCGCAGAGACGATTGTCACGTTGCTCCGCGAACTGGCCCACCAGGCGAAATTAAAGTTTTAGCCGAGGCGATGCTATAATTTGTAGGGGCGAACCGTTGTTCGCCCTTGCTCAATCCATTGGTGTAATACCAATTAGCCGTGGTGCCGCTATAATTTCTGTAGGGGCGAACCGTTGTTCGCCCTGGCCCAATTTATACTATCTGCTCGGCTAATTGGTGTAACTCCTAATTATATAATGTTGCCGTCATTTGCCCAAAACTCCTCACGCACCAACATCATCGGAATACTGCCGCTGTCGAGCAGCCGGTCGTGGAAGCGTTGCAGGCTAAAGGCGTGGCCCCAACGCTTCTGCGCCTCGTCGCGCAGGCGAAGGATAGCATCCTTGCCTAGCAAATAGCTCATCGGCTGGCCGGGGGTCATGGTATAGCGGCGCACCTCGCCACGTGCCGAGGCGGGGGAGAACCTCACCTGGTCGGAGAGCAGGGTGATGGCCTCGTCTACGCTCATCGTTCCCATCTGCAGGCCCACATCAATCATCACCCGCGCCGCCCGCCACAGTTGGCCGCGCAGTTGGCTCAATTTCACCCGTCGGTCAGTGTAGTAGCCAACTTCACCCATCATCTGTTCACAGTAGAGCGCCCAGCCCTCGACCATTAGGCTACTAAAGCCGAGGTGCTTGCGGATATAGGTGCTAGTTTGGTTGGCGCGCAACAGTTGCAGGTGGTGGCCGGGGTAGCCCTCATGCAAGGCAATCACAGGGATCCAGACCCATGCGTGTTCTTCTAGCTGCTGCTCCTGCTGCTCCGCGCTGCCGTGCAGATCCACTGGCGTAACCCAGAACTGACCGGTTTGCATCGCATCGAACGCGCCCGGCTGGGCGTAACCGGCGTAGGGGTAGGTGGCGCGCTGAAAGGCGGGGGTCTCCACGATCTCAAGCTCGCCAGGCGGGATGGTGACAAGATTCTGGCGCTGGAGGAAGGTTACTAGCCGGTCAGTTTCGCCGCGATATGCTAGCAACAGGCCGTCAGCGGTAGGGTGGTCGCTGCGGGTTTCAGCGATTATCTGGTGCCAGGTTTTGTGCGGGTCAATCTCCGCCGCCAGATCGCGCATCTCTGCCAGGGTGTTGGTGAACAATTCGTGGCCCCAGGCGGCAATCTGTTCGGGAGTCTGGTCAATCATGTGCTGCAGCTGGAGCTTGCGCGGATAAAGCTCACGCAGGGCGAAGTCGCCATTAGAGCGGGGGCTGAGGTCGTGCTTCAGCCAGGCGACATAATCTTCCATGGCTGCCGCTGCCTGCTCTGCGGCAGCGACTAGGTCGGTCTTTAGCTCGTCGTTCGCCGCACCAAGTTGGTCCGCCAATGTTGGCACCATAAGAAAGAAGCCAACCGCGCCGCTTCCCCCCTCAATCGCAATTTCGGTGAAGATGGCGGGCGGGTTCTGCACTTGTTGCTTGCCCAGGGCGAGTAGCTCCGGCACCTGCTGCAGCCGCGATAGCACGCTGCGTAGTCGCAGCGCCAGCGGTGCGAAATCTCGGCTTACCAACAGGAAGATGGCATAGACCGCAATATCGGCATACATCTGTGGCGCACGCTGCCAATCCTTGATCTGCTCGATGTCCAGCCGCGCATCTTCCATATTGGCGGCCAGCAGTTGATAATCGCTTCGCTCGGTGGTCGATAGCACGGCGGGGTCAATCTGTGCCAGCTCCGCCTGCATCACCTTCACCTGCGCGGCGTAGGCATAAAGCGCGGTTGCCGTGTAGTCGCCCAGCTGATCGTCATAATCGTGGATACCGAGGCTGGTGGCGAACAGCGGGTATTGCTCGAACGACCGCTGGAAGTAACGGGCAGCGAGTTGTCCCAGCGGGGTGCGGGGGTAGTCTTCGGTCACAGATTAGACCTCCTAAGTTCAAGTGGCTGAACGCACCAACAGGGGCGCTAATGAAAGGCACGCTCAAGTTAAAAGTGAAGGGGAGTGGTTAAAGCAAGAGAGGCGAACGGTAGGGGAACATGGCGAACAACCTGGGACACCAATGCCTCTGCATCTACCTTTTTAGCCACTCGTAATTAACTGGCATAATCTGCTTATTAACCAACCTCACCGAAAGAAGCCTGTTCATGCCTAGTATAGCATACCTGTTTGGCGATGTCATCCAGTTGAGCGCCCGATGGTATGCATCACGTTCTTGCGGAGCAAGCGGTCGGTAGGGGCGAACCGTTGTTCGCCCTGGTTGGGTAAGCGTAGGGGCCGAACCGTTGTTCGCCCTGGTTGGGTAAGCGTAGGGCCGAACCGTTGTTCGCCCTGGTTGGGTAAGCGTAGGGCCGAACCGTTGTTCGCCCTGGTTGGGTATGAAAAAAAAAAAACGCGGCGCGCACCCAGCCGCCAATTCTCACCCACTTCTAACCCGTGTCATGGCTCTTCCACGCACACCCACAAATTGCAGAATCAGCCTGATTATGGTATAGTAAGGTGCGCGGAAAATAAGCCGCGTATGCCGACTATGCCTGCATGAACTAGAGACTGATGGAGAAGCCCAAGTTGCTAGCTGAACTGAACATCACTAACTTTGCGATTATTGACCGCCTGCGGCTGGGGCTGGGGCGTGGCTTCAACGCGCTGACTGGCGAGACCGGCGCGGGCAAGAGCATCATTATTGATGCGGTTGGCACCTTGCTGGGACAGAAGGTGGGGGCTGAGTTCATCCGCAGCGGCCAGCAGCAAGCTCATGTCGAAGGGCTGTTCGATCTGGGCGATGTATCGCCTGACCATGTCATCTATGACCTGCTGGCCGAGCATGACCTGGCCGACGTAGATCAGCCAGGACAGATTATCCTCAGCCGCGACATCAACATTAGTGGACGCAGCGTGGCCCGCATCAACGGGCGGGCGGTCAACCTGGCGACCTTGCAGGAGGTGGGCCAGCAACTGATTGACATCCACGGCCAAAACGAACACGCCAGCCTGCTGCGTGTGGCCGAGCATATCGAGATGCTGGATCAGTACGCCAACCTGCTGCCTCAGCGTCAACAGCTTGCCGCGTTGGTCACCAGCCTGCGTCAAGTGCGAGGTGAACTTACCCGCCTACGCCGCGACGAGCGCGAACTGGCTCGCACTGCTGATCGGCTTACCTATCAGGTAGATGAGATTGACAAGGCCGCTTTGCAACCCGCTGAGGACGAGCAACTGGCCCAGGAGCGGCAGATTCTCAACAATGCCGAGCGCTTGACAGAACTGGCCGATGCTGCTTATCGTATTCTCTATGAAGGCGAGAGCATTGACGAGGCAGACTTCGACACCCCCCGCCACGCCTTCGCGAAGGGGCGCGCCGTACCTCCCGGCAGTGGCCGCGCCGTGATTGACGCGCTCAACGAGGTGGGCGGCATCTTTGGCGAACTGACCCGCTACGATGCGCGCATGGCCGAGCAACAGGTGAACATTGTCGCGCTAGCCGAGCAGATTAGCGATGTCACCCGCGCCCTACGCCAGTACCGCGACAGCGTGGAACACGACCCCACGCGCTTGGAATATGTGGACGAGCGCATCAGTCTCATCCATGAATTGAAGCGCAAGTACGGCACCAGCATCGAGGAGATTAATGAGTTTGGCAGGCGGGCTGCCGCCGAGCTTGAGGGTATAACTAACAGCGAGGAGCGCATCGCCTCCTTGCAGGCGCAGGAAGATGGCCTGCTGCAGCAGATCAGCACACTGGCTGTGCAGCTATCGCAGGTGCGCCGTGAGGCGGGCAACCGTCTGGCGCGGGCGATCGAGCGGGCAATGACCGACCTGAACATGGCCCGCATCCAGATGCACGTAGCGATTACCCACCAACCCGACCCGCACGGCATCCTACTGCCCGCCAGCGTAGTTGCCGCCAGCGATAACGGTGGCGACGCGCAAAAAACCCGCTACGCCTTCGATACCAAAGGCGCGGATCGGGTAGAGTTTCTGCTTTCGTCCAACCCCGGCGAACCGCTAAAGCCGCTGGCAAAGATCGCCTCAGGTGGCGAGACTTCTCGCCTGATGCTGGCGATCAAGAGCATCCTCAGCGCCGCCGACAACACCCCGACGCTGATTTTCGACGAGGTGGATGTGGGGGTCGGTGGGCGTAGCGGCCAGTTGGTCGGCGAGAAGCTATGGGGTCTCAGCGCTCACCACCAGGTTATCTGCATCAGTCACCTGCCGCAGATCGCTGCCTTTGGCGACTGCCATTTCAAGATTAGCAAGCTGGTGGAAGGCGGACGCACCAGCACGTACATCGAGCCGCTGCAAGGTGAAGCCCGCGTCCACGAAGTCGCCGCCATGCTAGGTGGACCTAACCCGACCGCCGTCAGCCTGGAGAACGCCCGCCAGATCATTCATCAGGCCGAGCAAGTTAAGGATGAAGCACGGGCCAGCATAAGCGCTGAGTGCTAAAATCCCCTCCCCGGCGGGGGAGGTTGGGTGGGGTCCGAGTCGCGCTTCACGCACTCACCCTCAGCCCCTCCCGAGGGGAGGGGAGACAAACTCCTCCCCCGGCGGGGGAGGTTAGGTGGGGGTCCGAGTCGCGCTTCACGCACCCACCCCCAGCCCCTCCCGAGGGGAGGGGAGCTATCCACAATCAACAATCGCAATCTGCAATTACAAGAGGGGGATGTAGTGACAAAGCTAGGATATTACTGCGACCGGATCATGGAGTGGGGCTGGCTCGCCGCACTGGTATATACTCCGCTATTCTTCAACGTCTACAGCAGCCGCGTGTTTGAGCCGGACAAGATCTCGCTGCTCCGCTCGATCGTGCTGGTAATGACGGTGGCCTGGGGCATCAAGGTGCTGGAAGGGCTGGGTAGTGGGCGCACTGCCAACGCGACTGCGCGTGGCAGCGGCGGCGGCACGGTTACAGCTGAAGTCAGTAGCGGTTGGCCGATATCGCGCTGGTGGCGCATCCCCCTGTTGGTGCCAATCCTGATTTATGCCTTGCTCTTCCTCATCACCAGTTTCACCAGCGTTACCCCCGAAGCCAGCATCTTCGGCAGCTACCAACGTTTGCAAGGGCTGGTCAGCCAGTACGCCTATATCATGCTGGCCCTCATTATCATCTTCAATGTGCGCACCCGCGCCCAGGTCGAGCGCATCATCACCTTTGCGATCGTAACTGCCGTGCCAGTCGCCTTCTACGGTCTGATTCAGCACTTCGGCTGGGACCCGCTGCCCTGGGCGGGCGATGTCACCACCCGCGTAGCTAGCTCGATGGGCAACGCCATCTTTGTCGCTGCCTGGCTGATCATGATCGTGCCACTGATGCTCTACCGCATCGTCACCTTGATTGATCGGTTGTTCAGCAAGAATAGCGATATCGAGCGGCAGTCCCGCGAGGGCGAGTCGCTAATGGTGCTGGCCTATGCAGGCATCGCGCTTTTGCAGAACTTCATTCTATGGGCTGCTCTCACCATGATCGCAACAAATCAACGGCCTGACTTTGGCCTCTGGTTCATCCTCCCGATTGCGGTTGGCATCTTCTACGGCATGACCTTCCTCTACGGCAAGGCACGGCAGGGTAGCCGCTGGTTCGCGTGGGCGCAACTGATCGCGGTCAGCCTGCTGCTGCTGCTCACCATTGTGATTATCTACTTCACGCAGTCTCGTGGCCCAGAGATTGGCCTGTTCGTTGGGGTGATGTTCTTCCTGCTGGCCGTGCTTTGGACGCGGCGAATGTGGAAGTCGCTGTCGTTGGTTGGTGGTGCGCTGGCCTTGATCATCGCCTTCTTGGTCGTCTTCAACCTGCCCAATTCGCCGCTGGCTGGGCTGCGTAATGACCAGTACTTTGGTCGCCTCGGCACCATCACCCAGCTGGATGAAGGCACTGGCAAGGTACGTACCCTAATCTGGCAGGGCGCGTTCCAGTTGATTAAATCTGACCCCGCTCGCATGATCATTGGCTGGGGGCCGGAAAGTATGTACGTCGCTTATAACAAATACTACCCCGCCGACTTGCAGCACTGGGAGCTACGCAACGCCACCCCCGACCGTTCGCACAACGCCTATATTGACCAGATGGTGACTATGGGCATCAGCGGCGAACTCGCCTGGTTGCTGCTGCTGGGCAGCTTCATGTTCTTCGTGTGGAAGGCGTTGCGACGCACCAAAACCTTCGCCAGTCAGGCGCTTATCCTGGGCCTCACTGGCGGGGTGATCGCCCACCTGGTAGAGATCTCGGTTGGCATCCAGATCGCCGCCACCTATACTTACTTCTATAGCTATCTAGGTATCTTCGTCGCGCTCACCTTCTTCATCGAGAAGACGCTGCAACCTTCTGAGGGCAACGGCGCTGCCGATGAACGGCTGAAGGATGAAATCAGCTTCAGCGATCAGCCCAAGGCGGAACGCGGGATGCTGAGGGTGTTCGAGGCGTTCACACCTCGCCCCACGCTAGCCCTGGCGGGCGTAGGCAATAGCGCGGCTGGCCCGATTACGGTCGCCTTCGCCAGCACCTCGAATCGCGGGGGCGGCAGCGCCCCAACTGGCAGCCCGCGCAAGGGCAGCGGCAACCGCAACAAGGTAAACCAGCCGCCTACCCGCCCTGCGGTTGTGCCGCCCGTCAGACCCACGAATGGCAGCGCCAGCGATACACCGGTTTCGAGCAATGGCAACGGCAATGTTGCCATCCCCACCAATGGCAGCGTCTCCGCCCCCACCAATGGCAGCGCCAGCAAGATTAGCGCGGTTGCCAGTGGCACGCCAGTTGTAATCGCGCCCAGGCCACAGTCGCAGATCCAGCGGGCCACCAGCCGCCAGCGGGTCGCCAGCGGGCGGGTGGATCAAACTAAGATGCGCCCGCTTACCCGCTGGATAAACAATACGGCGTTCATCTGGGTGTATGCCGTGCTGGCAATTGTCGCCATTATGTTCATCTGGCTGGTGAACATCAACCTGGTTTACGCCGATATGCTTTACAAGCAGGGGCAGAGCGCCGACCAACAGCAGGTCTGGCCGAATAGTGTGCAACTTTACCAGCAGGCCATCAACCTGCAACCCGACCAGGATTACTACTACCTGTTCATGGGCCGCGCCTATATGGAATGGTCGAAGAACCCGGGCCGCTTCCAGCAGTTGACCACTGACCAGGCGACTCAGGCCCGCGACCAGCTAATCTTGCAGTCGGAGCAGACGCTGCTCAAGGCGCTTGCGCTCAACCCGATGAACACCGATCACTACGCCAATCTGGGCCGCCTGTACATCTACTGGGGCGGGGTGCAGGGTGGCAGTCCCACCACCGCCCAACAGGCGTTGGCGACAATGCAAAAAGGTGTGGGTTACTACAAACAAGCCGTTCAACTCAGCCCGCAAAACGCGCAGATTTGGAACGAACTGGCCCTCTCGCAGCGTTCGCTCGGCCTCTACATGAACCAGCTAAACCCGCCCGCCCAAAGCGGCAGCGCGGGCGCAAGCGCCGTGCCGACCAGCACCCAGGCCATCTCCAACACCAACCCGGTCAGCGCCACCAATGGGATAACCACCACTGCAATCACCACCCCCACCAATACGACCGCCACGAAAATGCCGGTACGCGGCGATGATGTCAATCCCGATGCGCTGAATATGTTGGTGGCGGCAGAGACATCGATCAGCCACACTATCGGCGTGGTGGACAACAAGTTCGGCAACAGCTACTTCATCCAGGGCGAGATCGAGCGCAGTCTGGATGATGCACCCAAGGCGGCGGATGCGTACATTCATCTCATTACCCTGGTGCCGGTGGGTAATGATACACCATCACTCGCCAGCCTGGCCGACAACGAGATCACCTCGCGCTCCCAGTTCCTGGTCGATGGCAAGGTCTACAGCAAAGTAATTGATATGCTGAAGACGGTGACGGTCAAGCCAGCCACACCAGACCCCAACCACCAGGAATATGGTCTCTATGCCGACAGCAAGGATGCCCACAACTTCCTGGGTTTCCTCTACTGGAAGAGCAACCAGTTGCCTTTGGCAATCACCGAGCTGCAAAAGGTGGAGGCGCTTGGCCCATCCGATTACTTCGTGCATCGCAACCTTTCGGTGCTGTTTGGCCTAAACAAGCAACCACAGCAGCAGCTAAACGAGCTGGCCCAGAGCCGCGATATCCTCAACGGTCAAAACTGGACGAGCTTCTTCAGCAGCCAGCAGGACCATGACACCGAACTAAACAGCGTCAAGGTAACCATCCAGCAGGTGGAGCAGGCCAACCCTGGGCTGAAAGCGCCCACCTCGCCTGCTGCACCGACGGCACCCACTGCACCGTAGCTCTGAACAAGCAACGACGCTAAGGCACTAACACAACCAATGACCAGGAAGGAGATTAACCCTCATGACTACCTTGATCCTGCAACTCCCTGACGACCTGGCCTCGATGGTAGAGCAGGCCGCTGGTGAACAGGATGTTGGCGACTACGTAAAGAACGTTCTGAGGCTTGCTACTCGCCGCAAACTGGCCCGCCTTACCGCACCCGCTGACAAACTTACCTCCGCCGACCATATCCGTATGGCTGCTGAGGCTGAATCCGACTCACTGCCGATTGAGGAGTTTCGTAGGCTGGTGCTGGCCCAAATCGCCACCGATGCCGAGATTGAGATGCGGGCAGCACAGTGAAGCTGCAGGTTCGGGTGTGAGACACGGCGCACGTAAGCCGCTACAGCCAGGCACCCACAAGCAAATGGCTAGGGCCGCCGAACGTGCCAACTACCCGCTTACTCCACCACCACGCAATACTGGCGATTTAACAACCCCTACTATCGGGGGTGTGTTATACCAAAGGCTAGGACTTGAGCTACCCACTACAATATCTACTCATCTTCAGCGTTGCGCTGGGGGGGGCGCTGCTCGCCACCCCCGGCGCGAAGTGGGTTGCCCATCGCCTGGGGGTGGTGGATATGCCCAACGCCCGCAAGATCCACCTCAACCCCATTCCGCTTCTAGGCGGGCTGGCGATCTACGTCGGGTTCATCATCGCAGTGGCAGTGGGTGGCAACCTGGGGCGAGCGGCGGAGAACTATAGTCCATGGCAGGCGGTCGGCATCCTGGTCGGCGCGACGGTGGTCGCCCTATTCGGCGCATGGGACGACAAGTATGGCCTCGGCCCTCGCGCCAAACTGGTCGGCGAAGCGCTGGGCGCGCTCGCCTTGATCGCCACCGGCATCAGTGTGGAGTTCCTACACAACGATATCCTCGATTACGCCGTCACCATCCTCTGGGTGGTGGGCATCTGCAACGCAATAAACCTGATGGACAATATGAACGGGCTGGCGGGCGGAGTGAGCGCGGTTGCCAGCCTGTTCTTCTTCACCCTCGCCGCATTGAACAGCCAGGCATTGGTCGCCCCGCTCTCGATTGCCCTATTCGGTGCGTGCATCGGCTTCCTGCGCTACAACTTCGGCCACACCGCCAGCATCTTCATGGGCGATACCGGCAGCCTGTTCCTCGGCTTCATGCTAGCAACGGTAGGCATCAAGCTGAACTTCCCGCATAACCCTTTGGGCGGAGAGGTTGTCTGGCTGGTGCCAGTGATCGTGCTAGCGGTGCCGATCTTCGATACCACCCTGGTGACGATTTCGCGTCTGCGTCGCCACATCTCGCCCGCCACCCCCGGCAAGGATCACTTCAGCCACCGCCTGGTGCGCCTGGGTATGAGCCGCCGCGAGGCGGTGATGTTTATCTACCTCATTGCTACCTTGCTGGGGGTTGCCGCCCTGGTGATCAGCCAGACCAGTTCGCTGCCCATCGCCTTGACTACCGTCGCTGTGGTAGTAGCGGCGGGGTTGTACGGGCTGTGGCGGCTAGAGCAGGTAGACGTGAATGCGCCGATGCCATGACCACAAAATACACCCACATCAAAGTAGTGTTCCTCGATGCGGGCTTCACCCTCATCCATCCTCAGCCAGTGCCGCATCAGGTAGCCGAGATCGCTGCGCTGCACGGCATAAATGCCGATGCCGCGCTGATGGCTGCGGCAATGCCCGATGCCAGTGGCCTATTCCACACTGAGCTGCAAGCCGATGCCGACATCTGGGCCTCGGAGGCGAAGGTGCATAAGTTCTGGGATGGTTACTACACGATGCTGCTGCAGCATGGTGCAGACGACCTGCCCGCCGCCAAGGTTGCGCTAGCGCTTGATGCGATCTACGAGCTGTACAACACCCACCTGGGCTGGCAGCTATATCCCGAAGTGATGGATACGCTGGACGCGCTGAAGCGGCGCGGCTACCGTATCGGCATCATCTCCGACTGGGGGGCGCGGCTGGCGGGGCGCATCATGGGGCCGCTGGGAGTGGCCGACCACTGCGACTTTATCATCGCCTCAGCGGCAGTGGGCCTGAGCAAGCCGAGCGCAGCGCTGTTCAACCTCGCGCTGGGTCGCGCCAATGTCCCGCCCGAGCAGGTGGTGATGGTGGGCGACAACTACCTATCCGACGTGCTGGGCGCACGAGGCGCGGGCATCGAGGGCATACTGCTCGACCGCTGGAAGCACTACGCCGATCCTGCCATCCCCCGTCCCGATTGCATACTGATCAACGCACTGGATGAGTTGCTAGGGATACTGGAATAAGGGCTGAAGGTACGGCCGAATGATCAGGTTCCGGACTTCGGGAATACTTTTACCAAAATCATCATCGTAAGTACAAAGCTGGGCATTGTTTCTCAGTACACACTCAGCGATAACCGCATCGGCAAACCCCAGTTTACTGCTTTTACCGTACAAGGCCGAGACCCTGGCAAGCGCGTTGTTATAATCCTCAAGCGTGGGCGAGTCAAACTGGCAAATCTTGAGCAAGTTAGCTACAATGGGGATGTCACGCTTACGCGCATAGAGACCGCCGTGCTGCGGGTTCTTGGCATACATGAATTCGTTTATGACTATGCTTGGAATAATGACAGTAAAGTTCTGGCTAATGAGCGAGGCGAGCCACTGTGTTGCAGGCTTGTATTCAAGGGCGTATATATGAATAAGCACGTTAGTATTCAACACTACAGGAGGAGGCGGTTGGATGGCAGGAACGTTCCGCGGTGCGATCGTCATTAATTCATTCACCCGGTTCTTGATTACGTAGCTTGCGAACTGCTGTAATCGCATCATAAAACTCATCGGCAGTTACGTCCTCATGCGCCTCCAAAGCATCCAAATCGCTTATTACTTGCGCGACTAGTTCTGGAGAGGGCTTAATTCTTAGGGAACGTTGTTCAAGCGGCCTAATACGTTCCAGGCGCACCTCTTTGATACGGGAGTTATGCGCCCGTTCACGTACCCGCACTGCCCGACCTGATGCTTCAATAAAGTTGCCAAGTGCGTTTTTAACTGCAGGCTTGAGACTATCGGGGAATGTACAGCTAATCGTTTGGCCTTCGTAAGCGATTTCGCAGGAGTTACCAGCAAAGCTAACGCAATCCAAGACCCCACGAACCGTCACTGGCACAGTCCCGGGTCCATCAAACTGCGCTTCTGGGTTCATGGTAAGCAGTGCCTCATCTTGCATAATACTTCCTCGCTTCGGTTAGGTAAGCTAATAACGCTTAATTATGATTATAACACAGATAGCAAATATCAACAAGTAACTCAAGCGCCTCCAACAGCCGATCAATTTCCCCCTCGGTGTTGTAGAAGTGCGGCGAGACGCGCACGATGCCGCTGCGGGCGGCCACCACGATGCCTTGCGCCAGCAGCCGTGCGGTCAGTTCCACATTGCTGCCTTGTCCGGCACGCGGCCTGAAGCAGACGATGCCGCTGCGTTCGTCGTCATTGGCATGAGGGGTGATCACCTCATAGCCAAGCTGCTCCAACCCGGCGATGAGACGGGCGGTGAGGTCGAGGATGTGGCTAGCAACCTGCTGGCGGCCAATCGAGGCCACCAGCCGCTGCGCCGCAACTAGCGCCCAAACTTCCAGTATCACCGGGCTGGCCGCATCGAAGCGGCGGGCGTTGGGGTGTGCATCGTCGGGGCGGTAGGCGAAGTTCATGTTGTCCTGCACGCTATACCAGCTAAGGTTGGCGGTGGAGAGCTCGGCCCGATCCAGAGCCTCCTGGCGGGCGTAGAATATTCCCGCACCGTGTACGCCCATCAACCACTTGTGGCTGCCGCAGGCGAGAAAGTCTATACCCAGCGCCTTGACATCGAGCGGGATAGCGCCCAGCCCCTGCATCGGGTCGACCACGAAGTAGATGCCGCGTTCGTTGCAGAGGCGGCCAATCGCCGCCAGGTCGTTGCGGAAGCCGGTGTTGAACTCGACGAAGCCGATCGCGACTACGCGGGTGTGCGCGTCAATAGCGGCAGCAATGTCTTCGACTAGCACGCGGTTGTCGCGCTGCGGCACCAGGCGGGTCTCCACCCCATGCCGTGCCAGGTTGAGCCAGGGATAGACGTTAGCGGGGAACTCGCCATCTATGCCCACCACATTGTCGCCGTGATGCCAATTGAGGCCGTTGGTAATCAGGCTGAGACCATCGCTGACGCTGCGGATGAAAGCGACTTCGGTCGGCTGCGCGTTGATGATACTGGCAACCTCCGCGTGGGCCTGATCAAAACGGCCCAGCCAGAGCTTATCGCTGGCCGAGCCGTGCTGCGCGTAGTCGCTAAGATACTCGTTGACCGCCGCGCTGACCACCGTGCTGGGTGGGGTCATCGCTGCATGGTTGAGGTAGACGTAAGTCTCAGTGATGGGAAAGAGATGGCGGTAGTCTTGTGGATTGTACATAATTGATGTTGAGTGGGGTTATAACCAATTAGCCGAGGTAATGCTATAGTTCTGTAGGGGCGAACCGTTGTTCGCCCTGCCCCAATCTATAGCGGCATCACCTCAGGGTTGCTTGCCACGTATCCGCGCCGATGCCAGGCGTTGTTCGCCCTGCCCCAATCTATAGCGGTATCACCACAGGGTTGCTTGCCACGTACCCGCACCGATGTTGGGCGTTGTTCGCCCTGATTCAATCCATAGCGGCATCACCGCAGGGTTGCTTGCCACGTACCCGCGCCGATGCTGGGCGTTGTTTGCCATGCCTTAATGTATAGCGGCATCACCGCTAATTGGTATTAGATGGTTACTTCCATGTCCTCATAGCTGACTTCGAGCAGGCCATCCAGTTCGGCAATCAGCGGGGCGAGTTCGGCGCGAATCTCCGCTTCATAGTGGGGATTCATATGGGCGATGAGGATGCGCGGCACGTAGCCCTGGATGCGGCGGAACTCTTCCACCTCGCGGCGAACGAAATCGGGGGTGAGGTGGCAGAAGGCGACTGCCCAATCCTCCAGCCGATTCGGGTAGGTACACTCCATTACAATCAGGTCGGGGTGGATTCGCTCGAATATCGGCCCCATATGGCCGCCGGTGTCGCTGGTGAAGAAGACGCTGCGCCCCTCCTTCTCAACGTAGAAACCGATACTGGGAACGCTGTGGATGGTGGGGTAGGCGGTAACTTTGAAGCCGCCAGGAACCTCGATCGACTGATAATGATCCATCTCGATGAAGACAATGCTCGGCTTCTCCGGGGTGGGGATCTCAACCAGCTTGGGCCAGATCGATTCGTTGAAAATGTGGGCCAGCATTACATCCTTGACCACTGGCAAGCAGTATATGTTGATGGTGGGGCTGGACAGGGTGTTGTATGCAATCACCGGCACATCCTTGGTGTGGTCGAAGTGGTAGTGGCTGAGGAAGATGGTAGCGACCTTCTCCTGCTCTTCAAGGGTCAGGCCAGAGGCGATGCTGCCCGCGTCGAGCGCCAGCACGTCGTCGAGCAGAACGCATAGAAACCGACAGTTTCGAGACTCGCCCTGGTGTGCGCCCACGACTTTCAGCTTCATCAGGTTACCCCTTTGCTAGAGTGATTTGATGGTAGTGGTTTCCTTTGCGGCTAGCGATGCGAAGAGCCTGGTTCACTTCTTCTGCAAGGTGCGCCCTGGTTGCCTTATTATACCGCCATCTCCGTTGTTATGCAATAGCTGCAAGCTGCGCTTGCAAATTAGCAAGCGGGCAAACAACGGTTCGCCCGTGTCGACGGGGTTGAAGGGATGGGCTGTGTTTACCCTTACCCACCGATCCGTGGCCTGCTTGCAAGCCGTTGGGCGGTTCGAGTATAATCAGGCACGGAGGGGAGCGCGATGGGTGAACTGGAAGGCAAGGTAACAATCGTCACTGGCGCGGGGAGGGGCATCGGGCGGGCCACTGCCATACGCTTCGCCAAAGAGGGCGCAACCGTAATCTGTTGCGCCCGCACCACCGCGCAGATCGCGGAGACGGTGCGGCTGATCGAGCAGGCGGGTGGCAAGGCCGTCGCGCTGGTCGCCGATGTGGGCAGGGAAGCGGATGTGGCGCGCTTGTTTGCGGCGCTGGACGAGTTCGGCGGGCGGCTGGACGTGCTAGTCAACAATGCCGCCACGCTGGTCGTCAAGCCAGTGTTGGAGATGAGCCTGGCGGAATGGGACACGGTTCTAGCGGTTAATCTACGCGGCGCGTTCGTCTGCAGCCAGCGAGCGATGCGCATCATGGCGGCGCAGGGTGGTGGCGCGATCGTCAACCTCGGCTCACTCTCCGGTGTGGCGAACGTGGAGAAGTTCCCCGGCCTGGCTGCTTACAACGTGAGCAAGTACGGCATCCTCGGCCTGACCGAAATCATGTCGGTGGAAGGCAAACCCTACGGTGTGCGCGTCAATGCGGTCAGCCCCGGCGCGGTGGACACCCAGATGCTGCATGAAGCTGCTCCTCATCTGCACACCAGCACCACGCCCGACGACATTGCCGACACCATCCTTTACCTGGCAAGCGACCGCGCCCGCCACCTGAATGGCGCGAATATTATCGTGTTCAGCAACGAGTAAAGGCGAGCGAATGGCTACAGCATACATCATCCGTCGCGCAGTGTTCAGCGCGGCGCATCGGCTGCATAGTGAGCAACTCAGCGACGAGCAGAACCGCGAGTTGTACGGCAAGTGCGACAATCCCTACGGACATGGGCATAACTACACGCTGGAAGTGACAGTGCAGGGGGAGATTAATCCAACCACTGGCATGATCATTAACCTGGCTGACCTCAAAGCAATCATCGAGCAGCAACTGCTGAAGCACATGGACCATCGCCACCTGAACCACGAGGTGCCATTCCTGAAAGATGTAGTGCCAACTACCGAGAACCTGGCGGTGGCCTGCTGGCAGCAATTGCAGGCGGCTATGCCAGCAGGCTTGCTGTACGAGGTGAAGATTTACGAAACTGAGAACAACTACGCCGTCTATCGCGGCGAATAAGGAGCATGATATGCGTAATCCATACGCGGGAATGGCCGGGCAAGTGGCGATTATCACAGGTGGCAGCGGTCAACTTGGCACAGTGGTGACGAAGGCGTTTATGGAGGTGGGGGTGAAAGTGGCGCTTCCCTACCGCTCACCGCACGAGTGGGAGCGGTTCTGCAGCGAACTTGGCCGTGATGCGAACCAGCAGTTCGACGATCTGATCGGCCACGAGCTGGACGTAGCCAATCCCTATGAGTTCGGCGAGTTCGTCGAGATGGTGATTGCCAAGTGGGGGCGGCTGGATATCCTGATCACGACGGTGGGCGGGTACGCAGCGGGGGACCCGGTGGTAAGCCTGGTCGATGAGGTTTGGAGCGGCCAGATTGAGCTTAATGCCCGCACCGCGTTCGTTGCCGCCCGCGCCGTTCTACCCGCGATGATCGAGGCGGGGCATGGCAAGGTGGTGATGACCTCATCGCGGGCGGCGGTGGATACGGGCAAGAATGCCGCCGCCTACAGCATCAGCAAGGCGATGGTCAACAAGCTGGCCCAGGCGATCGCCGAGGAGGTAAAGGGCGACAACATCCAGGTCAACACCATAATGCCGAGCATCATTGACACGCCGAGCAACCGTAGGGGAGCAACCGAGGAGCAGTGGAGCAAATGGCCGAAGCCGGAGCAGATCGCCGACGTGCTACTCTTCCTCGCTTCACCCGCCAGCGACCTGATCAGCGGCACGGCCATTCCCATTTACGGTAGGGTGTAGTACCAATTCGTCAAAAAGATAGCGTGTTTTTCGTAGGGGCGGGCGATGGCCCGCCTAGGTGCAATTTACACCATCTCCAAACGTAATTGGTGTAAGCTCTTTCGAGGTATGAGGTATAGTATGCAGATTGACCACGACCGGGTGCGGCCTCCAAAGCTGGGGCATATAATCTGCTACAAGTCGCCAAAGAAGCCGAACGCAGTGAGAAGCTAACCATGGAGGAACTTCGCACCTATCTGAACCAGCGCAGCGTTGAACGCAAGGCAGCCAGGGCAAGTAGCAGCCGCGCCCCGCTACCCACAGTCCGTCCCGCGACCACGTTGGACATCGCCTATATCGCCGATCTATCGGCGCGGGTACAGGCGAAGTTGATCGCTGGCGGCAGCCTGCAGCAGATCGGCCCCATCCCCCGCGTGCAGGTAGCCGCGCAGGTGACGGCGGGAACTGCCTATTTGCTGATCGAGGGTGATGAGATGCTGGGCAGCGTCTTCGTGGAGCCGATAGCGGAGCACATCCTGCGCGGCGTTCCTTGCTCGCCGCAAGTTGCTAGCGGCACGCCGCTCTACTTCCTTAGCAAGCTGATGATTGAGCCACAGCTGCAGGGACGCGGCCTGGGCAACGTGCTAGTCGACACAGCCAAACAGGTCGTCGCAAAGCAAGGTGGCACCCTGTTGCTAGACTGCTGGGCGGGCAACATCATGCTGCGAACCTTCTACACCAACGCAGGTTTCAAACTATATGGGATATATCCTGAGCGTGATTTCGAGATTGCCGTCTTCACCTGGAGTTGCCAGCCGTAGCCGTACTGCTAGCGCGAGGTATGTAATACCAAATAGCCGAGGCGATGTTATAGTTCTGTAGGGGCGAACCGTTGTTCGCCCTGCCTCTATCTATAGCAGCATCATCGCTAATTGGTGTAAGAATGATCAGTTTTGACCTGGTAGCTGGCTGGCGAAGAAGGCAAACACCTGATCTGGGAATGGCTGGTGGTCTGCGCCCGCAACTATTTGATAGCTAAGGTTCTGATAACCGTTCGTATCGGCTAGCTTCTTGGCATCGCGCCATTGTTTGGCAATGTGGTCATAGGCGGGATCCTGGTCGCCCTGAAAGGCTTTGACTGGCAGATGAACGCGCTGTGGGTCTGAGGAAATAGTTCCTATGCCATGACCAAAGTAGTTGCCGCACGCCAGTGATGCGCCCGCCAGTTGATCCGGGTGGGTAAATACCATGAACCAGGTTAGACTGCCTCCGCCCGACCAGCCGGTGATGAAGAACTTATCCTCGCCATTGTAATCCGCCTGTACGTCGCTTATAACCGCCGCCAGACCTTTGTCATCAAACTGCATCGGGCTGGTTTTAGCCACCGCGTCCCATACCGCTGCCGAGTAGTTGTAATCAGCGGGATTAGGCGTACTAACATTGGAGAGGACAACCGGGGTTACGATAATGAATGGCAGCCCGTTGCGGGCGTGCATGAAGGTGCGCGCATTACGCAGGAAGTCATGATTAGCGCCATCCACCGTGACCAGAATCGGCCACTTTTTGGCCGCATTCCAACCATCAGGTAGCGAAACGTAATACTGCATCGGATTGTGGCGGGCGGTTTTAAGGGTAGGCATCGGCCCAAGCATGATCACATCCTGGGCAATCAGCACCAGGGTTATGCTTAGGGTAATCAGAATGAGCAAGGTTCCTAGCAGAACTTTACGTGATGTTGTCATTGCATCTCCTTTAGACTGACTTGCCAGTTGGCACGATTAGTATAATAGAGGTGCAGTGAAGAAACTATGAAGAAAGGATGAGAATATGGCTAATCTGATCGATCGCCTCAGCTTCGCTTCGGCTTAAGCGCAATCAGCACCACCCCGCTCAGGATGATGATCATCGCCAGCAGGCCGACAAGGGTGATTGTCTCACCCGCGATTATTGCGCCTAGCAGCACCGCAACTGGCGGGTTGACGTAGGCGTAGCTGGTCACCAGGGTGGGGCGGGCGCGGCGCAGCAGGTAATCGTAGGCGCTGAAGGCGATTAGCGAACCGAAGACGGTAAGGTAGGCGAAAGCCCATAGCGACTCGGCAGTGGGAGGCTGGGTAAAGTGTTCGCCAAACAGCAGGCTGGCGACCAGCAGCAACCCGCCGCCGCCGAGCATCTCCAACGCGCTTGCCATCAACCCCTGGGGCATCGCCAGGCGGCGGCTGAGGACGGTGCCGAACGCCCAGCTAATCGGCGCGAATATCAGAACGACTGCGCCCAGTGCATTGGCGCTCATATCGCCGCCCACATTCATCAGCACAATGCCGCTGAAGCCGAGCGCGATACCCAGCCACTCCCAGCGGCTCGGCCAGCGCCCCCACAACCCGGCGAACAACGCCGCCCACAGCGGCACGGTTGCCACCGCTAGAGCGGCAAATCCCGATGCTACCCACTGCTCGGCAAAGGTCACGCCGCCATTGCCACCCAGCAGCAGGAGGCCGCCGATAATCGCCGCGTTGCGCCATTCGATGCGGCTAGGGTTGGCTAGCCCGCGCGCCCGCAGGATGAAGTAGAGCGCCGCGCCCGCAATTACGAAGCGCAATCCCGCCATCATAAATGGCGGGAAGCCGCCCACTACCGCCAGCCGAATCCCCAGGTAGGTCGAACCCCAGATAATGTAGACGGTCAGCAGGGCAATCAGCACACCGAAGCGATCACCAAACGTGGCCTGATGTGGGTTGCCTGGTTTCGCCA
>JANXYP010000165.1 GCA_025355955.1 Chloroflexota bacterium | reverse complement strand
TTGCTCTTCAGCCTTCAACCCTCACCAAACCTCTCCCTGCCAGGGAGAGGCTTCACAGCGTAGCGCTTCTGCTACGTATCATCCGCACAAGAGTGGCAAAAAGCCTCTACCCAGGAGGGAGAGGCTTCACAGCATCACTTCTGCCACTTAGCTCATCCCCAGGCTAACGGCAAAAAGCCTCTACCCAGGGGGGAGAGGTTTGGTGAGGGGAGAGCTTGTCCAGCTACGATGCTCATCGAAACGATAAGGCAAACAGCATCCCCCAC
This sequence comes from Chloroflexota bacterium, assembly GCA_025355955.1. Lineage (GTDB taxonomy): Bacteria > Chloroflexota > Chloroflexia > QHBQ01 > QHBQ01 > QHBQ01. The sequence goes on along the minus strand of JANXYP010000165.1, from coordinate 13,072 downwards.
CATCGAATCGTTTATTCCGATAAGCCTTGCTGGCGCATCAGCCTTCAACCCTCACCAAACCTCTCCCTGCCAGGGAGAGGCTTCACAGCGTAGCGCTTCTGACACTTAGCTCGTTCCCAGGCTAACAGCAAAAAGCCTCTACCCAGGGGGGAGAGGTTTGGTGAGGGGAGAGCTTGCCCAGCTACGATGCTTATCGTAAACAACTACACTTCCCTGCCAGGGAGAGGTTTGGTGAGGGGAGAGCTTGCCCATTTACGATGCTTATCGAAACGATAAGGCAAACAGCCTGCCCCACCAGCGAACACCCCCAAATTGCGCTATAATCCCTTTAGATTTCGCAAAATCCCTTAAATTGGCCCCAACCTTTTACTCGGTTCGTTTGTAATAAGGGCAGCAGTGATGGGGAGTTTAGCAGCGACGGCGCGGCGGCTGGTGGGGCAGCGATAGAGACGGAGCGGCGGATGGAGGAACGTGAGGCGATTGCCCGGCTCAAGCAAGGTGACATCGGCGGTCTGGAGGCGTTGGTCGAGTTGTATCAGACCAGGGCGGTACGGGCTGCCTACCTTGTCTGCCGCGATGTGGCGATCGCCGAGGATGTGGTGCAGAGCGCGTTCATCCGTGCCTACGAACGCATCCATCAATTCGATGCCAGCCGTCCCTTCGCCCCCTGGTTCCTACGCATAGTGGTCAACGATACGCTTAACACGGTAACGCGACTATCGCGGCAACGTTCGCTTGACGACGTTGACATACATATCCTCGCGAGCGTCGAACCCGACCCCGAAGCGATCCTGGAGCGGGCCGAGACCATCGCGGTGGTGGCTGCAACGATGAACCAACTCAGCCCCAGCCAGCGGGCCGCACTGGTGATGCGCTACTATCTCAATCTTAGCGAGAGCGAGATGTCCAGCGCCTTGAACTGCTCACCCGGCACGGTCAAGTGGCGGCTGCACAACGCCCGCCAACGGATGCGCCAGTTGCTCCCCGCCTGGCTAGCGCCAACAAAAGATTAGGCATTGACAAGGAGTTTCCGCTGTGGACAACCCGCTAAGAGAGCGACGCATCAGGGCAGCAATGGAGCGCGAGGCAAGCCATGCCGTGCCGCACGCCGATCTCTGGCCTGCTATCCAGCTACAGTTGAGGCGTGAGCAGGCGGCTGTCCGCAAAGCGGCTGGCCTACATCCGCGCCCGCCGCTGCGCCAGTTTGCAACGCCCTCTCATCCGAGTCTGGCATTCTTTAACCTGCTACTCGCCAGCCTCCTCGTAGTGAGTCTGATCATACTGGTGAGCCTGCCCCCGACCAAAGCGCCGCAATCCAGTTCGCCTGCGACTACGATGCCGCCCACCCCTACTTATGCGGCGGATGATAACACGATGATGCCTATGGAGATGGCATTGCGCGCCCAGCCGCTGCACCTCAGCCAGACTATCGACGGCTATACCGTGGCGCTCGACCACGTATACCTCGATGCTAGCACCCTGATGCTTAGTTATAGTATCGTTGGCCCCCACACTCGCTACCTTAGCGCAATGGGCGATCTCGCCTTTGCACCCGACATAAAGTTTGTTGAAAATTACTCTGTCTCAACGAATACAGGTAATTACAATACCTTCGACCCAGTGAACTCTAGTAACAATAACTCGTTCAGCTCGCTCGCCAACCTGAGCTGGCAGTTGGCGAATCAGGGGACTGATAATACCACAGTACGCGGCATCGCCAGCTTCGACCCACCCGCCGCACTCAGCACTAGCCTGAACCTGCGCCTCAACCTTAGCCTCACACGCAACCCAGCCATTGACATTCACTCGGTCAACCCGGAGCTTACCCCAAACCAAACCCAGTATGTGGCCGGGCCGTTCCAGTTCAACTTCACCGCCCCGCCCGTTGGCTATTTGAAGACAATCAGCGTTAGGCAACAAGCTACAGTCAGCGCGGTGACAATAACACTAGCGCAGGTAATGCTCACATCGGGCCAGACCCAACTGCTTCTGCTCTACAGCGGCCCCGCCGTCAACCCGCATCTAGCCTGGCAACCCGATCTCACCCTAATCGGCCCCGACGGGCGAGCGCTGGTCGCCGCAGGCGCGGTGCAAGCTAACCAACAGCCCAATGGTGGCTGGATCTATGCCCTTAACGCCCCATTGTTTACTGCCAGCGGACAATGGACAGTACGGATTGACGCGCTGCACGGATACGACCTGGGCGACGCGAAGGCAAATGAAACCCAGATAAGCGGCCCCTGGATGTTCCAGTTTACGATACCGGCTACCCGATGAGGAGGAATTGGCGATGAGGAAAAAGAATATTCCCGCTGGCAGCATTGCGATGTTGATGTTGGTGGCGATCCTGGCGTTGGCAGGCTGCGACAAGGCCAGCACTGTGCCGCCCGCACCGCCGCAATCATCCAACCCGCCTGCGCCGCTAGTTGTTCGCCAGCCACTGCCACCAGCGCCTTCGCCGACCTCCCTCGCCCACCAGCCGAGCGCTGCTGATGTCAAGTTCACGCTTGACGGTCACAATATTGGCATCGTTGGCAACCCTGCGCTGGTGACGAACGTGGGCAGCTATGCGATGGGATCGCTATATGCGGCCCAACCCGACAGCAACACCCTACTGCTGATCATCCGCGAACGCGACAAGGGGTCAGGCGGCACCGATACCGTCTACCGCATCCGCAGCGCTGAGGATGGCTTCATCGTGGTGCTGGACGGTCAGGCGACGATGCGTTTCACCAATCGCCAGGCAGTGGTGGATGTCACCAATGCCCGCTCCAAGGTGGTCGAGTTCCGCTTGCAGAACGCGATCAACTCTCCGCCCGACACCGCGCCGCAGATTGCACCGACCGAAACTACCCTCGCCCCCACTCCCACCGATCAGCTGGTGGTGGGTAGCACGGTGGAGGTGGCCGCTGCTGGTCTTGCGATCCACAGCGACGCGGGTGCGGACAAGCCGCAGGTTGGCAACGTGTTGCAGGGTGAGCGCATGGTCATCGTGGCGGGACCGACCCTGGTCGACGGCATCCCCTGGTGGAAGGTGAGCGGCTGGGATGTGGCTGGCAATGTCGGCTGGTGCAACGGCGCGTTCCTGCAATACGTCGACCCTTCGGTGCAGGAGGCACAGCGTCAGATCGCCATTGGCTCGTCGGTGGTGGTTGCCTACGAGGCGCTTAACATTCATCGCGCCCCCGACCTCAGCAGCGAGTCGCTCGCGATTGTGGCGCAGGGCAAGGAGCTAACCGTCACCGGCGGACCCGTCAAGGTGGACGGGCGCAACTGGTGGCAGGTCAGCGGCTGGGAGAACCTCGGTTTGCAGGGCTGGTGTTCCGAACGCTGGCTGCGACGGGTGCGGTAGGAGTTTTAAGTTTTGAGTAGTGAAAAGCCTCCGCACTTGCCTACCACATGGCTAATATTACAACCTCAGTTGGCATATTTGTGTCAGATTGGTGTAGGGGCGAATCGCATACGCCCTGCCGCCCTGTGTCAAAGCCAATCGTAACTACGCTATGTTGCCCAACAAGTGAGGCTGTAATACTAAGGCGTGGCTACCGCCGCCCTGCCGCCCTGTGTCGAAGCCACTCGTAACTATGCTATGTTGCCCAACAAGTGAGGCTGTAATACTAAGGCGGTTGGCTACCGCTGTTTATCACTAATCACTTCACCATAAGCTGCCAAAACTCCCGCCGCTGCCTTCTCCCAGGTGAACTTCGCCGCCTGCTGCGGCCCGCGCTGACGCAGTGTGTTGGCTAGCTGCTGATCGTCCAGGATGCGGCGCAGACCGTCGGCGATTGCGTCCGTGTCGGTTGGCGAGACCTGGACCGCGGCATCACCAACTACTTCGGGGAGCGAACTGGTGTTGGATACCAGCACCGGCGACCCACAGGCCATCGCCTCCAGCGGCGGTAGGCCAAAGCCTTCGTACAGGCTGGGATAGGCAAAGGCGGCGCAGTTGGAGTAGAGCGCAGGCAGATCCGCATCGCTCACGTGATCGAGGAAGAAGACCCGCTGGCCGTGCTGCGCGTTGACCCGCTCTGCCGCCGCGAAGATCGGCTCGTACAGCCAGCCCTTGCGCCCACTGAATGCCAGGTTGTGGGGATAACCGGCGGCCACAAGCTGCCCGAACGCCTCGATTAGCCTCACGAAGTTCTTACGTGGCTCCAACCGACTGACCGCCAGCACGAACGGTGAAGCAGGCAAGCCCACTCGCAGCAATAGGGCGGCGCGTTCTGCGTCGCTGAGGTTGATGGGGCGAAATCGTGCATCAGCCCCACAATAGACCACCCACACCCGCTCTTCGCCAATGCCCAGGTAGCTGATGATGTCGCGCCGCGTTGCTTGCGAGTCAGCGAGGATGAGGTCGGCGTGGTGGGCGCAGCGCGGCAGAGTGGCGGTCAGGTAGCGACGCAAACCTTCCTCGGCGCACTCTGGCATCACCAGGAATGAGAGGTCGTGAACGGTGATAATAAGGCGGGCGCGAGTGGCGGGGGCAACGAAATCGGGGGCGTGGAAGATGTCCACCTTGCCACTGAACACCTCGGCGGGTAGCAGGCGGGGAGCGAAGCGCTGCCAGCGCAACGCGAGTTTGAGTGGGCCGGGGATAGGGCGGGGTCGGAAGTTGGCATGGGTGGCGAATAGACGCTCCGCCATCGTCCACGACTCGGTATTGTGTGGCAAATCACTGCTGCCGCCGTAAAGCAGCGTGTACTGGTTAATCGCATCGGCCTCGGCGAGGGCGGCAACTAGCTGCGTGGTGTAGCGGGCCACCCCCGCGCCCGGCCAGATGGCGGTGGTATAGTCAATCGCCACCCTCATGGCTTGCTGCTGACCACTACCTTGCGCCCATGCCGCACCGTGGATATGATATAAACGATGATGCCAATCAGCACAATGCTCCAATAGTTGATCAGCCGGTCGAGTACGGTAATCGCTCCCGCCTGCGCCTGCGCTGAAGCGGCTGGGTAAATGACCTGGCTGAGAACCCCGAACATCACCCCTTCGACAAAGCCGAGGCCCGCCGGAGTGATTGGCAGGGTGGTGAGCAGGCTGCTGGCAAGTGCGAGGAAGATAACTACCGAGATGCCAATCGGCTGCCCATCCTTGCCATGCGCGTCGATGGCGCGGGTGATAAAGTAGAGCCGCCCGCCTTCCATCAGCCAGACCATGCCGGTGAGCAGCAGCACCTGGGGCAGAGTTTCGCGGCGGAAGCTAGTTACAGTGCCGTGTTGGAACTTGAGGAATAGGTCGTGAAAGCGGTGGGGCAGGAAGCGGAGGAACAGTTGGGGGCGGCGAGCCAGCACGACTAGGCCGATGATTATCACTACTACCATCACCGCGCCGAGGCCCAGCAGCAGCGTGTTCTGGCCCAGGATGCGACTGCCGATCAGCAGCCCGGAGGCGAGCAACAAGCCAAACAGCACCACGATGTCGAGGATGCGCTCGGCAAAGATGGTACCGATGCTGCGCGAAAAGCTGATGTTGCAGTCGCGCTTGAGCAGGAAGCTGCGGTAAGCATCGCCCAGCTTGGCGGGAACGATGCAGTTGACGAACCAACTAAGGTAGATGGCCTCGATCAGCTCACTCAGCGAGGGCGACTTGCTGCCCTGGTCGTGGCTGACGGTGGGGGGAACGATCGGTACGGTGGTCATACCCTTCGGCTGCGACTTTATCGTTTCGCTCTTAGCTACCGCAATCTCGCTCCCCTCAGCTTTTTGTGCTACACTGTATCCTACGCCCGCATTGCGTAGCAGCACCTGCCAGCGCAGGCCACGCACGAAGAAGGCGGCGTAATAGACGATAAAGCCGAGTGCGAAGTAGGCCAGGTTGGCCTGTGCCAACTGATGCCCGATCGCCGCGAAGTCCAGCCCACGAAACACGGTGGTGAACAGGAAGATGAGGATTATGAAGGCGGCGACGAAGGATATAAGCGTCTTGGGGTTCAGCACCAGCTTACGTAGCCAGTTACCCTCGCCCTCCACCTCCATCTCCTCTACCTGGTGTGCAATGTTGGGTTCTTCCTGTTCAAGTTCAGCCAGTTCGCTCTGTTCGGCAGGATCGAGCCGGGTCAGCCGTTGATGCAGCGCATCCAGCGGCTTGTCACTATGTCCGTTGCGCGCAGGCAAAGGGGTCGCTTCGTTCCCTTCATCCCCTCCGGCCAGCGGATTGTTTATTACATCCTTAATTGCCATGCTCCCTTTCACGGTTGCCGATTGCCGATTGTAGATTGTAGATTGTAGATTATGACTAATGCTTTTGGTTGCCCCGCTATTATACAATCTAATGCCGCAAAAGCCAAAATTGTCAGCCCCAGCAAGTCTAAGCCCTCAGCCAGGGGAGGGGGGAAATCTCGCCCTACATTAAAGCCGAAGCAATACCAACTACATTTGGAGACGGTGTGTTTTCCGTAGGGGCGGGCGGCTGCCCGCCCTGGTGCAATTTACACCATCACCTTAGCAATTTGATATAAGAAGTTGTGCCTTATGTGTTTACCGAACCATCGTTGCACTTCAAGATTTCTCCCCCAAACCCCCGCTGGGGGCTTTTTGCAAAGTGGCAACTCAGCACTCAGCACTCAGCACTCAGCACTGGCTGGCCCGCAGCCAGGCAACGTATCGGGCGATGCCCTGCTCCAATCGTGTGTGCGGGGTATATTCAAGCAAGCGCTGGGCCTTGCTGATGTCGGCGTAGGTGTTCTCCGCGTCAGCGGGGTGGGCTGGACGCTGTTCGATGATTGCCCGCTTGCCCACCGTCTGCTCGATGATCTCGATCAGGCGGCGGGTGGTTTCGGGATGCGAATTGCCCAGGTTGATGATCTCGTAACCGAGTGGCTGGTCCAGTGCAGCGATCACTCCGTCGAGATGATCGTCAATGTAAGTGTAATCACGGCCCATGCTGCCGTCGCCGTACAATACAAGAGGTGTACCGGCGATAATGTGGCGGGTGAAGTTGCCCACCGCCATATCAGGGCGGCTGCGCGGCCCGTAGACGGTGAAGAAGCGCAACGCAGTGAAATCAAGTCCATAGGCGCTGTGGTAGGTGTAACCAAGCAGCTCCGCCGCCTTCTTCGAGGCGGCGTAGGGCGAAACCGGCTGGTTGCAAGGGTCGTCCTCATGGAACGGCACCGCCGCGTTGCCATACACTGAGGAGCTTGAGGCGTAGACGAAGTTGGCGATGCCGAACTCGTGACTTAGTTCCAGCAAATTGAGGGTGCCATGCACGTTGACCTCGATGTAAAGGTCGGGATTGTCCAACGAGTAGCGCACCCCGGCCATGCCACCGATATGTGCGATGCGGGTCGGTCGCTCGGCGCGGAAGATCTCCGCCATCTTCGACCTGTCGCGGAAGTCGGCCTCGTAGAGCCGAAAGTTAGGCTGCTGCAAGGCGGCGGCAATGTTGCGCCGCTTCATCGCGGGGTCGTAATAATCGTTGAAGTTGTCAACGCAAACCACCTGGTCGCCTCGCGCCAGCAGCCGATCGCCCAGGTTGGAGCCGATAAAACCCGCCCCGCCGGTTATCAGGATCGAGTTTTGAGTTTTAAGTTTTGAGTTTTGTGCTGTTGGTTCAGAGGTCATTTAGTTATTCCCGCTCCGTTTTCGCCACTTCCGCCGCGCTGAAGCCCCAGCCGGGGTTGCACTCCGCCTCGACTGGGGCGGCAGCCTCCGCGATGGCATCATTAGGCGGCAGGATCCGCACCAGATAGAACAGGGCCAGCACGCTGCTCAGATGCACGCCCATGTTCAGCACGTGCAGGTTCTCGAAGAAGTTATGGCCCATCAGGGTGAGCAGCACGCCCAGACTGCCAATCGCAATCGCCTGATAGTAGCCATTGTTGCGGGTGCGACGCACCGCCCGCGTCGCCTCGCGCAGGGCAATTCCCAGCAGCGTCAGGTAGCCGAGCAGCCCCACCAACCCGGCTTCTGCGCTAATGTGCAGGTAGTAGTTGTGCGCGTGGCCCTGACTGTAGGGCCAACCCTCTACGTTAAACAGATTGTAGACGTGGGAATAGTTGCCGATGCCCACGCCCAGGATGGGGTTGCTCTGGAACATCCCCCAGGCGGCGTACCATTGAGCCATCCGCTCGATGATGCTGAAGTTGTCGGGGTTTGGCACCAACCCGCGTGGGTCGAAGATACGCACGTTGTCGGTGATGCTCTGCGCCCGCTGCACCAACGCTTCGGGCAGTGCGTTAGCTTGGTATGCGCCAAAGGTGACGAGTACCACAATGCCGAGCGCGACCAGCGGGGCAATCGCCCTGCGTCCCAGCGCGATTACCATGCCCAGGCTGCCAAAGGTCAACCCCACCCACGCGCCACGCGACTCGCTGAGGATGACCGCCGTGAGCATCAGTAGCGCGGCGATTATCAGCAGCGCTCCGATCAAGCCTGCCCGCATCATCATCCGCCGCTGGGTATCCCAGAAGCTGGGGGGGCGCATCACCGTAAGCTGTTGGGCGCGGATAATAACGCTCTGTCGCTGCCACCAGGTAATCAGCCAGTAGATGCCCAAGGTGGTCGCCAGCGGTAGGCTGTGGTCAATGTAGCCCGCGTAGCTATTGGGCGCACCGATGGTGCCGTAGGCGCGCAGCAGTCCGGTATTCGCTAGAAACGCCAGCGGTCCCGCCAGGGTAAACGCCTGGGCCACCCCCAACACCGCCTCGAAGGCACCACCCGCTAGCAGGCAGCCGATCAGGATACCCATCTGCTGGCGAGTGCGGATCAGGTTGGTTGCTAGCACGTAGACTAGGAACGTCACTACCCAACGCGAGATCTCCGCCAGGCTATCGGGCAGAGAGTGGGTGGTAAGCAAACTTGCGCTGATGCACCAGAGGAAGACAAGGAAGCCGAAGGTGATCGGCGTGACGATGGTGGTCTGGCGGTTGTTCGCCAGCCGCCACAGCAGCCAGGCCACGATCGTGCCGGTGAAGGTAATCTGGGTAATGGTGGTGTCAATCACCCCCAGCGGCACGGTGATGATGTCCTGGATTGGCACGCTGATGACCAGCAGGTAAAAGGAGAGGCGGGGACGGACAATCAGTAGGATTGCGCCGAGCAGCCCAATCGCCAACCCCGCACCGCGCACTCCGCCGAAGCCCGCGATCAGCACGCCCGCCAGCAATGCGGCAAGCACGGCCGCCACGCGGCTGCCGCTGCTGAAGTCGAGCCATGCGCTGATGCGTTTGCTGAGGGTCAAGCTCTAAAATCCCCTTTGTACTTCGCTCTGAACTCTTCAGCGGTCATGCCGAAGATAAGCTCGTCGTAGAATTGACCTTTGGTATAGACCACCCGCCGCAGCCGTCCTTCCTCCTGAAAGCCAAGACGCTGGTGCAGGCGGATAGATGGCTCATTGTTGGCGTGGACGTGGATGGTCGCCTTCTGGTAGCGCAACTCCTCAAAGAAGAAACGCATCACGACGGTGATTGCCTCGGCAGCGTAGCCCTTACCCCGATGTTCCTCCCGCACGCTGATGCCATACTCGAAGTTACCGGCCCTGGCATCGCAATCGTGGGTGGAGATTTGCCCGACCAACTCACCAGCCTGGCTCTCAATGCCCCAGAAGTAGCTATCATTCTGCAGGCGCTCGGTTGCCTTCTGTTCGGCCCAGCGGCGTACCGCCTCCTTTGACTGTGGCGGCCAGACGAAATCGAGCTGCCGTGCCATCTCGCTATCCAGGTTCCAGTTGAAGACCGTCTCCCAGTCAGTAGCCTCGATCGCCCGCAGCCGCACAAGCTTGCCTTGCCAGAAGTTTGTTGCCATAATCCCCTTGCTTCCTTGTGGCGTATGCGATTCGCCCCTGCGTCAACATTGGTGCTATTCATCACGGCGTATGCGATTCGCCCCTACGCCAAGATTGTCGCATCCTCGGCAGGGCGGGCCACCGCCCGCCCCTACGCCTGCCCCAATCCGTATATCCGATTTACAATCCGTTGGCTAAATGCGCCAGGGCGAGTGCAACCCGCCCCTACACCCCACTATTCACCATTTACCATTTACCATTGCGTTACGCCTGTGCCTTGAACCACTCGATGGTCTTATTCAGCCCCTCTTCGAGTGTTACCTGGGGCTTCCAACCGAGGTGGGTCTGCACCTTGGTGATGTCCGGCTTGCGACGGGTGGGGTCGTCGGTGCGGGCTGGCTCGAAGTTGATACGTACATCCGTGCCGGTCAGCCGTAGGATGTTTTTGGCGAACTCCAGGATGGTGTGTTCGTCGGGGTTGCCCAGGTTGAACACCTCACCAGTGGCAATATCGCTGCCTGCCTCCATCACCGTTTGCAGGCCGCGCACCAGGTCGCTGACGTAGCAGAAGGAGCGGGTGTAGCTGCCATCGCCATAGATGACCAGCGGCTTGCCGTTGATGCTGTTGTAGATGAAATTGGAAACCACCCGCCCGTCATTGGCCTTCATGCGCGGGCATATGTGTTGAAGATACGCACGATGCGCCCGTCCACAGTGCGGTTGCGTACAAAGGCCATGGTCATCGACTCGGCGAAACGCTTGCCCTCGTCGTAGCAGGAGCGCGGCCCCACCGGGTTGACGTTGCCCCAGTATGTCTCCGGCTGGGGATGCACCAGGGGATCGCCGTAAGCCTCGGAGGTGGAGGTAAGCAGGAAGCGAGCATGGTTGCGCTCGGCCAGTTGCAGGAAGTTGTAGACACCGGCGGAGTTGACCAGCAGCGTTTCCACCGGCCAGGCAAAGTAATCGTCGGGGCTGGCTGGGCTGGCGAGATAGTAGATGCGCTCGATGCCCTCGCCCCACTCGGCGATTTCGCTGGCGGTGATCGGGGTAATTGCGTCGCGGCGCACGAAGCAGAAGTTGGCATCGCCTAGCAGTTGGCGGATATTGCTCTCCCGCCCGGTCAGCAGGTTATCTACCACGGTAACATCGTGACCCGCCGCCAGCAGCGCCTCGCTCAGATGGGAGCCAACGAAGCCCGCGCCGCCTACAATCATAGTCTTCAACAGTGTTTCCTCCGGATGGGTGGTTGGGCGTGATGAATCATGCCCCTACATAATGGTTGCCGCCTCACAAAGAATCTAGGGAGAAGTACAATTGTGGCTATGAATGCTCCACCGAGGAGGACACCAGCCCCATAATCTACCCTTCCGGTGATAAAGGTTGTGATAAGGGCGGCTATCAGGCTTATGGTCAAGACCGTGCCTGCAGCCCAATCGCGCCAGTCTGTCCCTTTCATAGCAGTTCTCCTACCCCAACTCAAATCTCAAAACTTTTCGTCAAGCACCAACCGCCGTGTTGCCTCCATGCTGGCAAGGGTGAACCAGAAGATCAGCGCCAGATCCGGCACGAAGTATGCCTGGTCCACCAACCCGTGCAGCACGAAATCGGTCATGCTAGCCAGCAAAGCGACCACGATGGCGCGGTGCAGGGGATTGCGGGTAAGCCGCCACAACCACCAGCCGAAGCGGTAGAACAGCAAGAGGGTAAGCCCGCCGAGGAGCAACCCTATTATACCCAATCTCAGCCAATAATCCAACAGGAAGTTGTGGGGGTGCGAGGTGAAGATCTCGCCCGCCGCCTTCACCGCTGCGTTGGCATAGTGGGGATACTGGTTGGCGAACTGGTCGAGACCGACCCCAAAGATGGGGTGATCCTTGATCATGTGCAGGGCAGCGGACCAGATGTCGCCGCGCAGACTGATGCTACCGGTATCGGTGAGGCGGGCAAGGGCGAGATAGGCTCCACCTGCGCCGAGGACGAGCAGTAGGCCGCCCGCCGCGACTACCAAACTGCGCCGTGCCTGCCACAGCCGGGCGATTACGCCCCAGCCACCTAGCAGGGCAATCACCAACACCGCCCCGCCGACACCTAGCAACGCGCCCCGCGAGTAGGTGAGGTATAGCGCAATGCCGATTATAACGCTGGCGACGGCGTAAACGACGCGCCGCTGGCGATAGGCCACCGGCAGCAACACCGCGAAGGCAACCGCAATCGGCAGGGCGCGACCGAGATACAACGCCAGGCTGTTAGGGTGTTCATACACCGAAACCACGCGGCTGAGGTTCTCCACATTGACCGTGTTAGTGCCAAAGAAGAATTGTACGATGCCGATAATGCTGACCACCACCGCCGCGCCGATAAAGAAATCGAACAACAGGAACATCTTGCGCTGCGTTTGCCCTCTCCCGGCCTCCCCCGGTGGGGGAGGGGCTGGCACTTCTCCTCCCCCGCCGGGGGAGGCCGGGAGAGGGTTCGAGCGCACTACATAAACGTACAGGAAATAGAACAGCACTGGCTCGATGATCGTCCAACGCAGTTCACGCAGGCTGTCGCCAATGTAATGGCGGTCGGCGACGGTGAGCAGCGAGAAGCCACCCAGCGCCACCCATAGGACGGCCAGCAAGGCGAAAGCTTTGGCACGCAGGTATTGCACCACCTGAGCGAAGGGAGTGCGGATGGTGGGCATGACCGTGGTCCGCGCCCGGTCTTCTGATTGCCAGCTTGTGGGGGCGAAGCGGCCCACTAGCCAGCCGACCAGGATACGCCAGCCGACCACCGCCGCAGTGAGCAGCAGCAGCAGCTCGGCGATGGGGAAGTAGAAGTGGCCGATGTACTTTGGTCCCCAGCCGATGTCCATGAAGCCGATATTGAGGTAGCCGGGCGCGAGGTAGAGTGGCACCAGCGCGAGGGTAAGCGCCAACGCAGTCTCAGGAGTGAGCAGAGTGAAGAAGGCGGCCAGCAGACCGCCAATAATCAACGACCAGGGATTGATGTCGCGCAATAGCTCGGCCCGCGTTACCGGCAGGTAGAAGAGTGCGACGCTGGCGACGAGGAGATAATTTTGAGTTTTGAGTTTTGAGTTTTGAATTCGGGTTAGCCAGACTGGCAGATAGCGGGTAGTGATGGTGGAGTTGATGGTGTTTTTAGGCAGGCTGAGGTAGATGAAGGTGAAGGCAAGGCGGCGCAGCAACGCGACAATGGCGCGGCCCAGCCAGCGTAGCATCGCCCCCAACTGGCGCAATCTCAGCGCCAGCCAGCCGAGTGCGAGTAGCAAATATTGATAGAGCTGATCGAGCAGCCAGGCCAGCCAGGGCAGCAACCGATAGGCGGCCACCGCCAGCCCCAC
>JANXYP010000149.1 GCA_025355955.1 Chloroflexota bacterium | reverse complement strand
CGGCTAGCCGTGGTGACCCGCTTGGTTGAATCTTGGTTGAATGTGGTAGCGGCTGTCTAACGGCAGCGCAACCGTTATGGTGCGTGCAGGGCCAGGTCGACGACCTTGGCGATTTGCCCGCGGGTCACGTTGGCGTTGGGTGAGAACATCCCGCCGCCGGTGCCGCTGACTACGCCCTTGTTGTAGGCGGTCTCCACCGCGTTGTAGGCAAAGTTGGTGGTTGGCACATCGGTGAAGTGGGGGCCACCGCTGGTGTTGACCGACCAGTTATAAGCCCGTACTGTGATAATCACAGTCTGGGCGCGGGTGATGGGGTCGTTGGGCAGGAAGCAGGGGAAGGCAAGCCCTCGTGCGGTACAGGTGGCCTGGGTTGCACCGCTAATCGCCCCATTGTGGAAGGCGGTCTCGACAAAGACGTAGAGCGGGTTGGTAGTTGCTACATCGCTGAAGTCGGGAGTGGACGGGTTGTAGAGGGTCCAGCCCCTTGCCAGGGTGATGATTTTGGCGAACTGGATGCGAGTGGCATTGGCGTTGGGGTTGAAGATATGCGGCGCAATACCGCTGACGATGCCCTTGCAGGATAGGTCGAAGATGTAGCCGCCTGCGAAGTAGTTGGAAGGCACGTCATAGTAGTAATCGTAACAGGCAGGGTAGAAGTGCCGCAGGTAGCCAGGGATCAACTGGTAGCCGCTGGTCCCCAGGCTGTCACCGACGCTATTGCCACCTGCCCAGCCTTCGCCGCTGGCGCTGAAGGCCAGCGAGTTGGCCGCAGCGCCGTAAGCGTCTATCGTACTCCAACTGCTGCCATTGTAGTATTCGATGTTCGATACCATGTTGGGGACACCTACACCACCGCTGTAGCCAACTGCCCAGCCGCTGCTCGGGCTGGTCATGTAGACGGCCCGCAGGTTGGTATCGCTGGCCTGGCGCGCTGCGTTGTATGTGTTGGTGATATGGTAGCGCACGCCGTAGCCCACTGCCCACGCCTCGGTGCTGCTCACCCCCGATACGCCGTAGAGCGTGTCGGTGTTGGTTGCGGTCACAATATCCCAGTTGCTGCCCTCAGGATCGCCATTGGCAGTATAGATGCCACCCGACGCACCTACCACCCACCAACGCCCGTTGTTGTACGTAACTGAGTAAAGGTCGGCGCTGCCAAGAAAGTCTTGATAGATCAGGCTGCCATCGTAAACGGCGTAGTTGCCGCCACTGCCGACTGCAACAAGCAAGCCAGCGAAGCCCAGGCTGACTGAATTGTAGGTGACAGAGCTGTTGATAATCGAGATGACGCAGCCGCTCTGGGTGATGTGTGCAGCATGACCGCCGCTACCCACTGCCCAGGCATCCATCGCGGTGCTGTCCAGAGTGGTGACTGCGTGCCAGACCACATTGGGCGTGGAGCAGCTAACTACCGTCGCGCCGGTGCTGGTGTTGATGACTTGGATTGCGCCCGCATTGTTGTAACCAACCTGGTATAGTTCGCTGCGGGTGTTGTTGTAGGCTACCCCATTTATCGCTAGCGGCGCACCCTGAATGTTGGTCCAGCTGCTGCCATCGTAGTGCTTGATGTAACCGCTCGCCCCTACCGCCCACACATCGTTGGTTGCTACCATGTAGACGCTATTGAGTGGGTCAGCATCAGTGGTCGCGTTCACTGTCCAGGTATTAGCGCCGCTGGCTTGTCCGTAGATACCGTTGGTGGGTGACCCCGCCGTATTTACATACATACCGACGAACCAGCGGTCAGTGGCGCTGAGAGCGGCCATACCTGATGCGTAGTAGTATTGCGTGCCAGTAATATGCTGGGGCGCAGCAGGCTTGACGTAAGTATTGCCCCATACCCCGCCGCTGTAGTGCATGGTGGTAACGCCGCCGGTGGCTTCGATTGCGCCTGCCCAGCCCTCGCTACCGTCGGGTAGCATCGCCAGACTCCACAGCGTAAGATTAGGCGAGCTACTCAGTTGCCATGTGCCGCTGGTGTAGTGCAGAATGGCGTTGCCACCCACCGCCCAGCCCTCGCTTGGCGAGATCATCTGTACCGCAGTTAGCCCCATCGTACCCGATGGCACCGTGACTTTCTGCCAACTGCTACCATCGTAGTGAGCGATCACCGGGGCGGCGGTAAAGCAATCCTGGCCGACCGCCCAGCCGTCGCTGACCGAGGTCATCCACAGATCGTGGAAGTAAGTGCAGCCCGCTGGCGCAGGCACTTGCACCCAGTCGCCATGCGTGAAGTTGAGGATAACGTTGTTAGCGCCCACAATCCAGGCGGTATTGCCGATGGGGTAAACGCTGTTCAGGGTGGTAGTTACTGGGCTGGCGAACTCACCCCAGATGTTGTTGCCGAGGTAACGCTTGATCACCCCATCCGTGCCGACCACCCAGCCATCGGTGGCCGAGGCCATTCGCACCTTGTTATAGGTGGGGTAGACGCTGTGCCAGGCGGGTTGCTGGGCGGTATGCGGCTGCTTGCCTTGCGCGTTAGCGGGGCTGGCCGCGCTGACCGCACCGCTGATACTCAGCATCAGGGCGAGGATGAGTAGCAGGTCGAGGGTACGTAGCTTGGAGTTCATGATAGTTTCCTTTCTTAACATAGCATAGATGGTGGAAGCAGGACGGGATGGGCTGCCGTGCATGGTTGTCGCGGCAAGGCGGCTGGTTGACCGCCCCGCCGCAGCGAATGTTAGTGGAATGTAGTACACATGGCGTAGGCGTTGAGCAGCATCGAGTTCGCAGTGAGGTTCTTGGCTCCCACATACCAGCCCCGGCCGTCGTCGGTCATCCCGCTGTGATAGGCAATCAGCCCGTTGTTTCCCGCGAAACCGCCGCCGGTCACCACGCTACCGCTGGGGCAGCTAGCGGTGACACCGCCCAACGCGCCTGCGGCAACGCTTGTCTGTTGCACAATAAACTGGCTGGTGGCGTTCACCCCGTTCAAGCACAGCGCATAGCTGATTAGCAGTTGGCTGTAACTCGCGTTGTTGGTTGCCGCCGCCGACCAGCCGTTGCCATTAGGCGCAGTGTTGTACAGGGACATAACCAGTGCATCGGCGAAGCCGCCGCCAGTGATCACCCCGCTGGAACATGAGACCACCTGTTGAACACTGCCCCCGGCAGGCACCTGCTGCTGGGCAAGCTTCTGCGTGACGCTGGCATTAACGCCCGACAGGCAGATGGCGTAGCTGAAGAGCAACTGCGGGCTACTGCCGTAGTTATGAGCGCTGACCAGCCAGCCGAAACTACTCATCGAGCTATTGTAGACCTGCATGGTTAGGTGGTTACTCTCCTGACTCCAGCCACCGCCCACTACCAGGCTTCCGGCTGGGCAATTGGAGACGACCGAGCCATTGGTGCCTGCGGGGATGCTTTGCAGGTTAATCACCTGACTAGTAGTAGCGTGAGGCAGCACTGGCGTGTTGGTCGGCGTGTTGGTCGGCGGCGCTGGTGCAGTCGTCGGCGTGCTGGTGGGCGCTGCGGCGGTATGGAAGCTGAAGCTCCACCAGTCACCCTTCGCTCCGTCGCCAAAGTTGTTGGTCGCCCAGACGTGCCAGCGGCCCGCGTTGTCGCCAGGGAAGGAGTTCATGGTAAAGACGCAGCAAGCCTCACCGAATGGCCCCTTGCTCGTGCCACTGAGGGTTGCGGTCTGAAACTCCTGCCAGCTATTGCCACCAGTGTATATCTGGATCTCGATGTGGTACTGATAGAATCCGGTATCGCCGATTAGTTTGTCCCAGGTGAAGATCGCGGTGCGCGGGAAGTTAGTCAGGATTGCGCCGTTGACTAGGGTAAGGCGAGTGACCAATGATGGTACGCCCCCGCTTGGCGCTGGCGTGGCTGTCGGCGCTCCGCCACTATTTTGTTTGTGCTGATAGATTTCGGTGCCGAGCAGGCCGAGCAGCACCTTATATTGCGGGTCAGCTTGCTCCGGGTGGTACTCGAAGCGGGCGCGCTCGAAGTATTGGGTGATGTACTGCTTGCCGTCGGCCTGGTTCTTCTCATAGAACGCCTGGGTGATGGGGTAGCCTTGCTGGGCTAGCCCTCCGTGCGTATTCCAGTAGTCGAGGAACAGCCCAGTTACGGTCTGACTGGTTTGCGGGAAGGTTTGGCTGCCCGCGCCGGGAACAACCTGCAGCGGGGCGTTATTATCGTCGCCGAAGGGGTCAGTGATAGCAACCGACTCGCGGCCTAGCAGCCCAAGTAGAACTTGATACTGGGGGTTGGTTTGTTCGGGATGGAACTCGAAGCGCGCCCGCTCGAAGTATTGGGTGCGGTAGGTCTTGCCATCAGCGGCGTTGACTTCCTGGTAGTCGTCGGTGATGGGCAGCCCTTGCTGGGCGAGAGCGCCGTGGGTGTTCCAGTAGTCGAGGAAGGGCTGGGTGATGGTGTGGCCGGTCTGCGGGAAGAAGCGGCTATTGGCATCAGCGCTGGGCGCAGCCTTGACCGCCCCGCTGAGGCCGAGGGAGAGCAGCAGCAGGCCGACGAGGGCCAGCCAACTGTAGAGTTTGGTGAAACGTGACATTGTAATGTTCCTTTCGTGAGACAGATTAAGAGTTTGATAAGGGGTGGGTTAGTCCCACCCGTGCCAAGCGGCGCGACGATCGCCGCTAAAACCATCATATCCGACGAAATGGGCAAAAAGATACAGTTTTTTTGGGCAAAAGTTTGGGCAATTTCTGAGATTGCCGCTCTAACCCACTTCTCCTGACCCGTCGGCATCGGGCGAAGGGGGAGTCGTGCGGCCCAGCCAGCGAACGATGAATTGTTGCAGGTCGGGAAGTTGGCTGAAATAGCGTCGTTCAGCGGAAGGCACCTGTTCGACTGAGCCGCGCCACGGGCTGGGCTGCCCCTCTGCCGCTGGCTCCTGCCAGATGCGTACGATAAAGACGTGCTGTACCCACTGCGTTCTACCCATTGCCATCCCCACCTCCCTTTGTGCAAAGCTGGATAGAGTGTACAGCACAGGTATGCCAAAACTCTCCACCGCCGCAGGCGGCGTAGAGTGAGCGATTTTGAGGCTAGAAGGGGTAGAAAAGCAGGTAAAAAGAAGTGGCTATCCGCTAAAAGGGTAGAGGCAGCGCCAGTTTCGCGGCAAAACAAGAGTTTATAACGGATGAGGGACGGGGATGCTAAAAGGGTAGAGGTGAATAGGAGTTACGCATGATCGATTATAGTAAATAGGTAATGGGCGTGGTTTTCCACACATGGGGCGGAGAAGTTGAGTGCATCTGCCTATGCGTCAAGCCTCAACAACCTGCCTACTACAAGGCCGTGTGCATAACTCCTAACCATATAAAGAAGGGCGCACGGCAAGGTGTCGTGCGCTCCAGCTTCAATCTCTGGTTTAGCTCAAGGGGTGGTCACGGCCTTGTAGACGATCTGGGCCATCTCGTCACGCCTGATATTGTTGTTGGGGTGGTAGGTGCCGTCAGGGTAGCCGTTGATGATGCCTTTTTCGTGCGCGGTCTCGATGCTGACGTAGAACACATTGCTGGATGGCACATCCACAAACGAAGGTTGAGTTGGTGTATATGGCTGATAGTGGGCGGCATTGACCACCAGCTTGGTAAGCTGCCCTCTAGTGATGGCGCGGTTGGGCAGGTAGCAAGGCGGGGTTTGTCCATTCTGCAGGCAGGTCTGAGCATCGAAGCCAGAAAGAATGGCGGCGTGATAGCCAGTTTCGATGAATGTATAGGCATAGTAGCTGGGCGGTACATCGTTGAAGTCAGGGCTTCCCGGTGGCGTGTAGGAAGGCGTGCCGAAGCCCAGCACCACCACCTTGGCGAATTGCGCCCGGGTGCTGGTGGCGGCGGGGCCAAAATGGGCGGGGTCGAGGCCACCTACAACGCCAGCGCAGTTCAGGTAATGAATAGCACGATAGAAAATGTTGCCACTGATGTCGATGAAAGAGTTGACGCAGTCGGTAGGGGTAGGGTTGGCAGGGGTGCTGGCAGGGGTAGGTGTGCCAGTCGGGAGCGGCGGGTTAGTCGCGGTGGTGGACGGCTGCCCAGGTGTCCAGGTGGCAGTAGGTACGGAGGTTAGGGTCGGTGAGCCGGTAAGCGTCGGTGTATTGCTGGGCGTAGCGGTAGGTTCGCCTACTGTCTGGGATGGCGCAGGGGTGTCGGTCGGTGTCGGGGTGTCGGTTATCGTCGGCGTATCAGTCGGCGTATCGGTAGGTGCATCGGTAGGTGCATCGGTAGGTGTATCGGTAGGTGTATCGGTAGGAGCATTCGTCGCGGTGGCCGTGGCGGTAGGGGTCTGAGTTGGCGTAGGGGTAATGGTCGGGGTGGGCGTAATGGTTGCGGTTGGCGTGGGGCTACAGGCTGGCGCTTCCTGGTAGCGTTCGACACGGTTGCTAGCTACCTGTTGCTGACCGCCCACAACATAGAAAGCATTGCCCAGCGTTGCGCCACCTCCGCCGTAGTTAGGATTGAGCATCGGCGGCAGGTTTACCCAACTGCCGGTAGGATTGCTTAGATCGAGAGCCACAACACTGTTTGTGACTTCTGACGAGATCGCCCCACCGGCGACAATCCAGCGGCCATTGAACAATCCACTCTGTGCGTCGGTTCGCCCCGCGGGAAGGTCGGTCACCGCCGCATCGCTCCAGCTATTGGCTACCGGATCATAGCGGTAGGTTTTAGCGGTGGCAATACTGTTATAACCGCCGCCAGCATAGATATACCCACCAGCAACCACCGCCACCATGCCTGATTGCGGCGCGGGCAGCGGGGCAGCGTTACCCCAACTGCTCGTGGCGATGGTATAAACGACCACATTATTAGTTATTACCCCACTGGGATTCTCACCTCCAATACGGTAGAGTTTGCCGTTGAGAGCGACCCAGGCGGCATTATCAATTATGTTAGGTGCTGAACCGCGAAAGGTGTAGGTGTTGGTGGCCGGGTCATAGCGGTGGAGGAAACCATAAAGACCATTATAAAGGTAGATATAAGCGCCAGCGGCAGCGGCCCGCGCATAAAACGCGGGGGGAGTCCATAGCGCCAGGGCGCTCCAGCTATTCGACTGTGGCGCGTAGCGGTAGGCCGCGCTGGTTGCGCCGTTGCTGTAACCGCCGAAGCTATAGAGATAACCACCCATGCCGACTGCGCCTGTATATGAGATGTTGATGGGGTAGGCCGCTGCGTCGGTCCACCCAGCCTGTCCGCAGCTAAGAGGTTGGGGTGTGAGGCTGGGCGTGGCGCTAGGTGTAGTGATGTCTGGTGCGTATGTGGCGTTGCCGCTGTCGTTGCGGTATACTGTGGCTGCCGCAGGGGTGAACGATAGGCTGAAGCCGATCAAGCTGGCAAATAGAAGGGTAAGCAGCAGCCCAGCCCGATGCGTAGTAGTGGTGTGAATTATGGTGAACATCATCTAACCTCCATATTATGTAGCTAGTAGTGACGTGCAAGGGTCCACGCCACTACTAGCAGCGGGTGCGTTACTTAAGGCTGTGTGCCGTAGCTGGCCTGATATTGTTGTACGCCGAGCAAGCCGAGCAGCACTTTGTACTGAGGGTCGCTGTTTTCCGGGTGGTACTCCAGGCGGTTGCGCTCGAAGTATTGCACCAGATAGGTCTTGCCATCGGTGGGCGACTGCTCCATGAACGCTTCACTGAGAGGCAGGCCGAACACTGGCAATGCCCCGTTCTGCATCCAGTAATCAGCAATCGCGCCCTCGAGGTTGTGGCTTGTCTGCGGGAAGTAGAAATCAACTATCTGCTTCGCGGGCTGGAATGGGGCTTCGTTCTCCCGGCCCTTCACCAGCTTGTTGCCCAATAGTCCTAGCTCTACTGTGTACGGCGGCTGGTTCTGCGGGTGATATTCCATTCTGGCCCGCTCGGTATATTGCACGGTGTAAATCTTACCGTCGTCGAGTTTCTCCAGCAACGGCCCAGTGATTGGCAGGCCGAACTGGCGCAGGCCGCCATGACTTTGCCAGTAGGTGAGGAACACACCCTCCAGGCACTCATGGTTGGCGAAGCACTGCGGCGTGCCACCTGCGCTATAGATAAAGCCAGGATTAGGTGCGGGCAGTGAGAAAGGTAGGTCGCCGACGCGCAGTAGCGTGCCATTAAGGTCGCTGGCCCAGGCCGCGCCGCTGCTGGATACCGCCAGGTTTAGCATCCCACCGTAGATGAGTTGCTCCTGTGGCCCTTGCATCGCGCGTGGCCCCTGATACTGCCAGTCAATCAGGTCATTGCCCGACACCTTCTCGATGACCGCTACGGGAGGCGCGTTGCTGAACAGTGGCTCGGAGCCGAAGGCCCAGCCGTTGCCGTTCTGGTCTATCGCAATCTGGCTCATCGTCACTTTAGTATTGTCTACCGCCGCGTTGGCAACCGGCTGGCTGGTACCGTCGGCGTGCAGGCGTAGCAGTGGCGCGTTCGGGCCACCTCCATTTGTGCAGGCGGTAACGGCCCAGCCGTTGCCATTGCCATCAATCGTCATCGCGGCGATAGGGCAATCGCTGGTCGCCACCGCGCCGCCAACAAGTTTGCCATCCTTCATCTGGTAGAGCGAGGGGTGATGCTCACTGGCGCTGGGGAGGCTAGCTGCCCAGGTATGCTGGTTGCTGAGGTCAGTTGCGATGCTGTTTAGCACGATGCCTGTGGGTACAAGGTCGCTGGCGTTGCTCCATACTCCATTGCTCAAGCGCAGCAGCGTTGTGTGAGGGGTAGAGGTTACAATGCGGCCCACTGCCCAGCCGTTAGTGGCGGTGGCATCAAGGATAAGATGGAGGGCGACCCCTACCGCGCTAATTGTGGACGACGCATCGCTCCAGACCCCGTTCTGATAGTGAAGCATCACTATGGGGGGCGGGCCACCGACAAAGTGCGTACTGAAGCCAATCGCCCAACCTTGGGTGCCGTCGCTGCTGAGGGCAATGCTCTGGATTGCGGTGCCGCCGAAGCTGAAGTTCGAGGCGGTCAGCTTACCGCTCTGCAGCGACCACAGGGTTCCGCCGCGCGCCATCCAACCATCGCCCGCCTGGTCCAGAGCGATCGCGCCGATGGGAATGCCGCTCTCCACGTTGAAGTGGGCATCGTACTGCACCTGATACCACTGGGGAGGTAGCGGTGGCAGGCCATGACCACCTGAGCCGGGTAGGCTATTAGGGGGGGTTTGCTGGTCGCCCGCCGCCTGGCTGGGGATACTGGCACCGCCGAACAGCAAAACCATCAGCAGTATCACTGCTGCAAACAAACGTGCCTTGTTCACAAAAAGCCTCCTTAATCTAAATTATCGTTTCTGCGGGGCTATGTAAGACCGCTTCCCCGGTGAGGTTGCGGGCGGTGGGGCAGCGTTGCGGCTGCCTGCGCCATCCTTACGCGCTGCCAGCGGCCCCTCACCAGCAGCAAACGGATTGTACCTGCTACCTGGGTGGGAAAGTTGAGGTTTGTTGAGGTTTATCGGCAAAATGGTGAGGAGTTTGTTTGCCAGTTTTTACGAGCAGCAAAAAGGAGCACAACCAGAGTGCGCTCCTCAAGCCCTACCACGCTTAAAGCCACTATACCATTGCGGGTGTAGCAGCAGTTAGTTCCCTTAGCAGATATTCACCAATATCATCCAGGCTCATCGCCTCGCCTTCGGCCCAGGCCCGAGCGAAGTCGGCAGTAGCGAGGGAGGCCTTAGCCTCGGTCAGCGTCTGCACGTAGAGAGCGCGGGCATATGGCAGAAGCTGGCTGCTGGCCTCATGCAGCAGGCGAGTGGCGAGCGCAAGCAGCTTCGTAGCAGAGTACCAATCGGAGGTTGCCAACGCCCTACTCCTAGCCATGCAGCTAAAGGCGTGAGCCAGGGCCAGCTTGTCGCCGGTAGGGACAAGTATTTGCGCCGCCTCGCTGCTATATGCTACCGCCAACATTGCTGAACCGGCGACCTGTTCTAGCTCGGCCAGCCCCAGTAGCGCATCGGCCAGGTGGACGTGGTAGCCGCGCTCACGCATCGCTCTGATTACCTTTTCATAACGCTCACGCGCCAGACTATAGTCACCCAGGGCTGTAGCTATCTCGGCCTGGCCGTACTCTACATTGGCGATGCCTTTGTGATGTTCAAGTTGCCGAAAAATCGCCAAAGCCTGTTCGTAGCGCGAGGCGGCAACGCCGTAGTCGCTCTGGGCGGCGGCAGCATGGGCAATGAAAAGAAGAGTATGGGCGGTCAGACGCGCATCACCTATTTCAAGTCTGAACACAAGGTTTTGCTCGTTACCGCGCTGGGCAGCAGCATAATCACCCTGATCCATAGCCAAGCCAGCCAGGTTGTTCAAAGCATTGGCCGCCAGGGTCTTATCGCCGTTAGCCAGGGCCATCTCCAATGCGATCTGATAATCACGTCGTGCCATGCCCATATCGCCACGTATGGTAGCATGGCCGCCGCGCCGGTTACAGAGGTAGGCCAACGCCTTATGGTCAGCAAGATTATTGGCCAGCGCAATGCCCTGCTCCAGATAGCGGTTGGTAACGATATAGTCAGCGCCATTGTCATCGACACGTGTCAACCAGAGCAGTAGCCGCAGCCGAAGTGGAGCGTCCAGGCCGGGAAGCTCAACGATGTCGGCAAATAGCTGGTAAGCCTCCTTGGGATAGGCACGCATAGTCCAGAACTCATCAAGGTTCAGGGCCAGACCCGCCGCCAGTTGGTGGTCGTGGTCGCGGCCCCAGGCAAGGGCGGCGCGGATATTATCAAGCTCGCGCTCCAGTCGCCCGCGCCACCTGCTAAGGTCGCTGCCTGGATCAACTTTAGCAAACTGTTCGCTCAGGGCAAGGTATAGCTGGGCGTGGCGATGGCCCAACCCTTCCTGCTCATCGGCCTCGCGCAGTCGCTCGGCAGCGAAGTCGCGCACTACCTCCAGCATCCGATAGCGTATCTCCCCGTCGACCAGCGGGGTTGCTTCCACCAACGACTTGTTGACTAGCCCGACCAGATGGGTGAGTACCTCGTGGCTAGCCTGTCCATCACCGCAGATGCTTTCGGCGGCGGATAGCTCCCAGCCGCCACGGAACACCGCCAGCCTCCACAAGAGTCGACGCTCCGCTTCGCTGAGTAGCTCATAGCTCCACGCTACTGAGGTATGCAGGGTGCGCTGGCGCGGCGGCAGGTTAAGTTCGGCGCTAGTCGCCAGATCGAGTCGCTCCGCCAGTCGCCTGGCCATCTGACTAAGCGAGACCGATCGCACCAGCGGGGCAGTCAGCTCGATGGCGAGCGGGATGCCTTCCAGGCGGCCTACAATCTCGATCACATCGTGGGCATTCTGTTCAGTCAGGTGGAAATCAAACTGGGTATCAGCAGCACGGGCAACGAACAGGGCGACTGCCTCCACCTTACCCAGTCGCGTCAGGTCAGTTTCTCTGGCCGAGGGCAGGGCGAGCGGACCGAGCGGGAAGATCACCTCACCCACCACCCCCAGCCGCGCCCGCGAGGTGGCGAGGATGGTAAGGCCGGGGCAGCGGCTGAGTAGCTCTCTGGCAAGGCTGGCCGCGGCGGCGCTTACCTGCTCACAGTTGTCGAGAAGGATAAGCGCAACTTTGCTCTTCAGGTGGGCGACGAGTTGCTCGACGAATGGTTTTGATCCTGACAGGCAACCAAGCGTTTCGGCCACCGCTTGCGGCACGAGCGGGGAATCGAAGATGGCAGCTAGCTCGACAAGATAGACACCCGCCGGGAAGCGAGGCAGCGCCTGCCGCGCCAGCTCAATAGCAAAGCGGGTCTTGCCGATACCGCCTGGCCCAGTGATGGCGACGAGCGGGCGACTGATCAACAGGCGCTCACCATGAGCAAGCTCGGCTCCACGACCAACGAAGCTGGTAAGGGCGCGGGGCAGATTGTGCGGTGGGGTGGGTGATGGCTTCAGCAGTGGGGCGATCGTGAGCAAGTCAAGTGGTGGGCTGGCCCACTCCACTGCACTGAAGTCAGCTGCCGCCGCAAGTCTGAGTAGCTCTTCGGCCTCAGCCCGGGTTTCGATTGCCTCCCAGGTAACCAGAGTACGCACAATCGCCCGCACATCGTTATTGTTAAGTTTACTGCCCGGCGCGGCATGGAGACGGCGGCTGAGTTCAGCAGGCGCGAGGCCGATACTGTCGGCCAGGTCGCGCTGGGTCGGGCTACGACCATCATCGTAGGGGGATGCGCGGCGGTAGAGTTCGCGTAGCCGACTGCGAAAAAGGATCAGGTCAGGTGAGCCAGCGGGCGCACGCTTAGGCCCTGAGGCAGGCACGCCAGCATCAACCCGAAGCAGGCGGTCGAATGGGGGTTGTAGCCACGCGGCAGCGAGGATGGCAATTCCCGCCAGTTCAAACAGACGCTCCGCCTGCACGGTGGTAGTTATTGCCTCGCACTCGATGAGTACGCCAATGATGGCCTTCACCTCATGCGCGCCCAGCCGCTTACCCCGTACACCACTCAGGCGCTTGCTCAGTTCTTTAGCATCAAGACCGATGATGTTCGCCAGACCAAGCTGGGTAAGACGATGACCATCGGGCTGTGGTCTGGCGCGGCGCAGATACTCCTTGACCAACTCGCGCAAGGCAAACTGATTATCGCTAGCTACCAACTGCTCCGCCCCCTATCATGCTATGTTGTACGTGATTATACCATAATCAGTGCGGCAGACAATGCCCCCCTCTTGTGAAGCACTCCACTTTTGGGTATGAACGCGAACGTTACCACCGGCCAACGCCGCGCCGAGGGGCGCAGCATCAGCTACCGCGATATCGTCAGTGGTAGAGCCAGCGCAGCGCGGCGCTAGTCAGGAGGCGCTCCAGCCCTGCGTCTGCGAAGGCAACGGCTATGTGTTCGGCGAGGCAGGCTACTGCCCCTGCGCGGCGGGAATAGAGCGGCAGGCCGAGGAGCAGAGCTGGGCGATAGCGCGTATCTGGAATGAGGCGCGCATCCCGGCGGAGCTGGCGGAGGGGCGCACCGCGGGCTGGCCGGGTGACACGGCAGTGAGGGATTACCTCCTCACCTGGGTGAGCGCCTGGCAGGGCAAGTGCGGGCCATCGCTGGTGCTGACCGGGTGGGCGCGATCGGGCAAGACCGGGCTGGTGCTGGGGCTAGCATACCAGTTGACCCTGCAGGTGGTGGCCGAGCGAGTGCCACGCTTTAGTGTGAGGTTCGTGACTGCCTACGACCTGATATTAAAGCCTCAGTTGGCAGGCAAGGTGCGGTAGTTACGATTGACCTGGACGCTGGGCAACAGGGCGTATGCGATTCGCCCCTACACCATTCTGGCCCATTTATGCCAACTGAGGCTGTAATACTAATGGCCGCCCTATCAGCCTGGCAGGGGCGGGAGGAGCGCATCAAGCAGTATCTGGAGTGTGACTTGCTCATCCTTGACGACCACGGGCGCGAACCAGCCTGGGATAGCAACGTTGCCAACCTCACGCGGGTGGTGATGCGCCGCTACAACCACCAGTTGCCGCTGATGGTGCCATCCAACCTCAGCTCCGGTGAGATCGAAGCCAGGTTTGGCAGGGATGGCAATGCGGTAACGGGGCGGCTGTGGGAGATGGCGCGGGGCTTTGTGGTCGAGGGCTTCGGCGAGTGAGGCGGCGAAGCGCCAGGTATGATGAGATTGAGAAGAAGAAAGGTAAGGCTAGCTAGAAGTGGTCAGCTTCCATTGTCAGGGGTTGCTGTATATTAAGCACCAGTTCTACAAAGAACGACCGCGGCGCGAATGGCAAGCGCAACCCGCTTCACCGTTCGGGATAGTGGCTGTGCTATAATTGTGTCACCTAGAGTGATTGAGTTAGAATGGATAGGAGTGATAGGTGGAGCAGAGTAAGCAAGAGGCATTCCGAGCGCGGGTTCAGGATGCTCTACGCGGGGTAAGCCTTGCATCGGGTAGCCGCGCCACCCAGCGCGACCTGGCGGCGGCGGTTGGCCTTAGCCCGAAGGAACTCAGCCTGCGCCTTAATGTAGCTCAGGGCAAGGGTCTTAATGCGGATAACGTCCAGGCGATCGTGCGGCAACTGGTGGCCTGGGGGGCGCTGACAACTACCGCACAGGCGGAGGAACTGCTGCAACTGGCGGGTAGCCCCAGCTTTACTGTCGCGCAGTGGGCAGCCCCACCGCTGGCGCAATTGGGTGTGGTAACCGGGTTGGATGGCAAGGTGGAAGCTACATCCCCCACGGTACCCACTGCCGACCTGGCGCAGTTCCGCGAACGGGTGCGCGAACTGCGCCGCCGCGCCGATCCCTATCACACTGGCCGCCCGCCCAGCCAGGATGACCTTGCCAGCGCGATTGGCCTCAGCCCTAAAGAACTCAGCGCC
>JANXYP010000134.1 GCA_025355955.1 Chloroflexota bacterium | reverse complement strand
CGCTCGGCAAACAGCGCGCCGATCAGCCCGCCTACCCCGCCCGCGCCGATAAGCAGGCCAATCACGAATGGGCTGAGGTGCAGTTCATTGAGCGCATAGTAGGTATACAGGGTGCCGAAGAAGCCCGCGCCAAAGAAGTTGCTAGTAGCGGCAGCCAGGGTGATAGCCCGCAGCACCGGGTTGGCGAACAGCAACCGCAAGCCCTGCCCCAACTCGCGCCAGATGTTCTCCTCGTCACGGTTACGAACAACAGGCGGCTCCGGCTGGCGAATGAGCATGACCGACAGCGCCGAGCAGATGAAGGTGAAGGCATCAACCAGCACCGCACCGGGGGCGCTGAACAGTTGCACGAATGCGCCGCCCGCCGCCGGTGCGCCCATCTCCACCACCTCGGCGCTGGCTTCCAGCTTGCTGTTGCCCTCCACCAGTTGCTCATGCTCGATCAGGCTGGGCAGATACGAATGATCCGCGGTATCGAAGAAAACCGCCAGCACGCCCACCAACGCGGCCACGACGTAAACCTGCCACAATTGCAGGATGCCCAGCACGGCAGCAAGGGGGATGTAGCCGAGCAGCAGCGCCCGACCGACATCGGCGATAATCAGCACCGGACGGCGGCGCAGGCGGTCAACCCACACCCCGGCGAACAGGCTGACCAGCAGCACTGGCGCACTGCTCACCACTCCCAACAGACCAAGTTGCGCGGGGCTGGCCGCCAGGGTAATCAGCGCGACAAAGGTTAGCGCATCCAGCCGCGTGCCGAACACCGAGATGGTGTGGCCCGTCCATAGTTTCAGGAAGTCACGATGCTGCCACAGGCTAGTACGTTTCTGCAACGACAGATTGCCCCTTTCCCTTATAATGGCACAATTGTACACTACGAAAAAGCAGAGTGCATCAGCCTAAAGTTGGCATAACGCAGATTATCGCGCATCGGCTTTGCTTCAAATAAGGCTTACTAGCGCCGCTACCCCCACCGCCAGGATAATCAGACCCGACCCGCGGTTGACCCAGCGCAGCCAGCGGGCATCGAAGCGCGCCCGCAGCAGGCTGGTCGCGCCGCTGAGGATGAGCCACCACGAGGCCGAGCCAACGAACACCCCGGCCACCAGCAACGCGGCAGAGGCGTAATCGTGGTTGCCACCCGCGTTGCCCATCGCAGCAAACACCGCCGCAAAGGAGAGGATAGTGAGCGGATTGGTGATGGTCAATAGAAACGAGGATAGATAAGCGCCGAGCAACCGACCCCTCTCCCTAACCCTCTCCCCCGGCGGGGCGAGGGGATCTTGTGGTGAGGGTTGAGCAAGCATAGTAACCGCGCCCATGTAGCAGAGGAACAGCCCGCCCACCAGCGCCATCCAGAAGCGTATCCCCGTCAGCAGCGCGGCCACTGAGGTCAGGCCGAAGCCTGCCACGCTGGTGTACATCGTGTCAGCGGTGGCGGTGCCGAGGCCGGTAACGAAGCCGGTCAACCGCCCGTGCGCCAGGGTGCGGCGGATGCACAGCACGCCAATCGGCCCCACTGGCGCGGCCACGGCCAGGCCAAGCGCCAGTCCCTTGAGGAAAAAGCCGAGGTCCATTGTTCTCCCGATTCTCCCCTCCCGCTGGGAGGGGTGGGGGTGGGTGTACGATGCGCGACTAGCTCCCCTCCGTGCCTCCCCAAAGGGCTAATCGTTACCCACAAATGGTGAAGGGCAGTAGTGGTGGGAGATAGGCCGCCGTTCGCCGAGTTACTGAGGGCTGGGAGCGTAGCTCCGATCGGTCAAGCTCATCAGTGCTTATCGAAAGCATCAATGCGCCAACGCGGGCAATGGTCGAGGCGCAAAGGGTCGGCACGAGGCGGCATCCCTAACGGGTGCGCGTCACGTACTTGCATCCCTAACCAGGGCGGGATAAATCCCGCCCCTACGGACGTTTGCATTGCAAGAACTTGACGCACACCCTCCCTGACCCTCGATGCCGGGCGGGTCGCTGCTGAAGATAAGCATTGATAACGCTGCAACAAAGGGCTACGCCCCCAACCCACGGTAACTCGGCGAACGGCGGCCTATCCCAACCGCTACTGCTCTTCATCATTGGCAGGTAACGATTACCCGCTGGGTAGAGGCTTTTTGCTGGCTGCCACTTCATGGCAACAGTAAACCCAGGCTAGTTGGCCTGGGTTCGGGAGCAGGAGATGGGTTTTGGCTAGCGACAAGCTAGCGGTGCGCCATCTCTCGCTGGGCATCGCGCTGGTTTTCTCGCTCGGCCAACGCCTCGCGCTTGTCGTAGGTGTGCTTGCCCCGCGCTATGCCGATTTCCAGCTTGGCGCGGCCCTTCTTGAGGTACAGGCGGGTGGGGATCAGGGTCAAGCCCTTCGCTTCGGTGGCCTCTTGCAGCTTGCGGATCTCGCGGTGGTGCAGTAGTAGCTTGCGCGGGCGGGTGGGGTCGTGCTGAAAGTAGATACCCGCTTGCTCGTATGGGGAGATGTGCATCCCTACCAGCCACAATTCGCCGTTCTCGATGCGGGCGTAAGCCTCGCGCAGTTGCACCTTGCCCGCCCGCAGCGACTTAATCTCGGTGCCGGACAAGGCGATGCCCGCCTCGTAGGTTTCCAGGATGAAGTAATCGTGGTAAGCCTTGCGGTTGGAGGCAATCTGCTTCTCGCGCTCCGGGTCGGATGTATTCTTCTTGGGGGGTGTGTTCACCATGCCGCTATTATACCCGATGCGTCAAGGCTGGGCGCAGAACAGGGGTACACCGCTGGATGGATTTGTGGCGGGGAAGGGCTGAACTTGCATCGCGTCGCGGAACACGGTGGCAGCCGATTTCGCGCTATAGTCGGCGTGGTAGAGGCCAAAGTGCGCCTCACTGCCAGCCAGCGCAGGCCAATCGAGCAGCGACCAGGCAAGTGCGCCCGCGCTCTGCTGGGCGGCTTCGGGCATCATTTTGGTGAAGAAGGCGCGTTGCAAATCCTCGGTAGCGTGGGGCAGATCGGTGCCGCCGCTGGGGTGGCCGATCTCCTCGACCAGCAGCGGCTTGTCGCTGTAGCCACGCATCTCGGTCAGCAAGCTGGTCAGGTCGCGGTCATAATAATTATGCTCATAGTAATGGAAGGAGACATAATCCACGATGCTACCTACACCTTGTGCCGCTGGCACCGGCTGGTTGAGGCCGTAGTGGGTGGTAAGGCCGACGGTGAGCGGGTGAGCGCGGTCAATCGAGCGCGCATAGGCGGTGATGCGGCGCAGCCAGGCAAGGCGGTTGGCGGCATGATCTTTCCACACCCACTCGGTGTAAGGAACGACGTAATCTATCTCGTTGCACAGATCCCAGGCCAGGATGCGGGTGTCCAGCGCATAAGGGCCAATTACTGCGTCGAGGTAGTTGTACTCGATCTTCGCGGCGGGGTCGCTGTCGCTGGTCGGCCAGTTGTCCCAGCCGGAGGTGGGGTACTTGCGGTAGCTGTCGAACAGGCTGACGATGGGGCGGATGCCGTAGCCGCTGGCAATCTGTAGCAACCGCTCCATGCGGTCACGGGTGAAGTAGCCCTGCTGCCAGTCGCCCACCGTAACGAAGATACGCACCGTGTTGCTGCCCAAATCGTGCATCAGGGCAAAGTCTTTGGCTACGGTTGGCTCATCCCACTCCTGCCACAGCCGCCAGGGGTGCTGGCTGGGCGAGTAGTTGACCCCCTTGAGTAGCGTAGGCGCATCGCCAGGCCCAAACACCAGCTTGTCGCCAGCCACCCGCAGGTAGGGCAGCAACGTGGCGCGACGGTCGAGCAAGTCGCGGCCCAGCGCGGTTAGTTCCACGTTGTAGGGCGTACCGGCGTTTTCGGGGTGCAACTCGAACTCCGCCCGCTCGAACCACTGCACCAACATCCCGCTGCTGTTGGTATATGCGGGTGAGAGGGGATAGCCATAGCTGGCAAGTCCGCCACGATTCTGCCAGTAATCGAAGAAGACTGGCGGCACGCGATAGCCGGTTTCCGCGAAATAGCTGCCCTCGTCGCTAGTAGCGGGCGGGAAGGTGCAATGCTCCGCCGCGATTAGCTCCGCGCCCACCCGACCCAGCATCACCACATCACCAGCATCGCTATGGTGCAGCTCCAGCCGCCCGCGCTCCACATACTGCACATCGAGACCCAGCGCAGGGTCAGGCTGCACGTCGCTGATAGGATAGCCGAAGCGATCCAAACCGCCATTGTTCACCCAGTAATCGAGGAACGGACCGCTCAGTTGGTATTCGCTGGCAGCGGGTTGCGCCCCACCGCTGTCTTGGGCGCGGCTAGGCGCGGGCGC
>JANXYP010000108.1 GCA_025355955.1 Chloroflexota bacterium | reverse complement strand
TATCAGTGCCAAGTTAAGGAAATCAGAGATTTGTCAAGTTTTTCCAGCAGCAATAAAGATGCTTGGTTTTGTGCGTGACAATCCGCAACGATGGCGACCCAGCGACAGACGGGGGTGGTGGATGCCCCTATGATTTCGCTTGAGGTTGCCAATCAGGGCCGCCAAGCAACCATATTACAGATGGTAAACCGAGCATTTGATGCAAAATCGGCCTGATTTGCTCTTGACAAACCTGTAAAAACCTTAACTTGGCACTGATAGTATTAGTGGTAACCAACTGTCCAGTAATTGGTGTTGAAGCAGGAGCTGATGCTGCCGTTGAGGTTGACCCCGCCACTGTTGATACCCGTTATCCATGGTGCCGAGGTGGGGTCATAGCACCAGAGCTGTAGGCTACCACCAGGCAGGCGTGTGACTGCACGCTCCGCCGTTATCGAGCCGAAGCTCACGCTTCGATCAGTGGATTCCCCACCGGCAACCACGTTTGGTAGATCGAACCCAATGAAGTAGGTAGGGTTGACCAAATCCTGGCAGTTCGACCCGTCTGGTTGGCACCACTGGGAGTGCCAATAACCAGTGCTGTTCCCGTGAGTATCAAGGTAGGTCAAGCTCTGATAGGCATAGGCAGTACCTGGTGTGAGAAAATGGGTGAGATCTATGATTTCCGTATTGCTCCCCCCATAATGACTATCCCACCAGTTTCCGTAAGGGTGGATTTCGCAGGTT
The DNA here is from genome assembly GCA_025355955.1 of Chloroflexota bacterium. Classification (GTDB taxonomy): domain Bacteria; phylum Chloroflexota; class Chloroflexia; order QHBQ01; family QHBQ01; genus QHBQ01. The sequence continues at coordinate 21,491 of JANXYP010000108.1, read as the reverse complement.
GGATTGCATTGCTTAAGTGGACCGGACACAATAAAATGCTCGTTCCAGCGGCTGGTTGCACCCACTGGCCCGCCCGCTACTGTACCTGTACCGATGGGCGGATCGGGGGTCGTCATGTATACCGTAACCCCAGTGAATCCCACCCCGTTGTAGCCGTTTGGCCCCTCTTTATGCGGGAAGACTTGGGCGTAGTTGTTGCTCTGCACTGCACTGGGCCTACAATATGAACGGTAGCATCTATGCGGGGTGCCTGAACTCCAGGAAAGTAGCAAGGCTGAGGTGATGCTGGCGGTGGTGGCTGGGTGCATGGGCTGGGCTGATTTGGGTCTCCAGGAGGAAATGGCGCATTAGTTGCGTGCATTACAAGCCGCTCCACGTAGGAGAAGGCAAAGCTTGAGGTAGGGACATCCGCAAAGGTTGGCGCTCTACTGGTGGTATCATCCGTGTAACCAGCCACGTTCGAGACTATACGGGCCATCTCTCCTCGAAGAACTTTGATGTTAGGCCCGAAGCAAGGATAGGCACGGCCACACTGCGCCGGGCTGTATCCACTGACATATCCTAGATGGTAGAGGCTTTCAATCGGAATGTAGGCGAAGTTACTGGTCGGTACATCAGTGAAGTCAGGGGTAGGAGGGTTATAGGGTGGAAGATGAAATGCGTTGAAGACGATCCTGCTGAGCTGAGCGCGGGTAACCAGGCTATAAGGTAGGTAGCAAGGGTAATCCGCATAACCTGCACATTGAGCGGGCGTAAAGCCGCTGATCCAGCCGTTATGCACCATGACTCTCACATCAAAACAGGAGTAATCAGTGGCTGAAACATCAGTAAACTGTATGTCGGTTGGGCAGGGATTTGGTACTGGTGTAGGGGTAGCGGCTGGGGATGTTTGGTTAGAAGTCGGTTGGTATAGCTGTGATTGTGCTGAACGGGAAGCAGGGGAGGCGGCTACTGACGTTCCCGTACTAGTCACAACGAGGATAGCCAGCACCGCTGCTAGCGTAAGTAGAAACTGGGGGCGGTAGTAGAGCGAGTTTTCATTTCTGTATCCTCCTTACGGGCGAAGTGAGATAGAGTTGTTGGTAGCTCATAGTTCGTTAACCTATTATACTACTAACATATCAGGATTGCAATAGGTAGCGCCCAAATTGTTTAAGCAATTCTACGAAAATCTTGATATAATACAGACGTATGCCGGGCAACAAAAGTTGCATCAACCTTGAGGCAATTTTGCGACCTTCTTCAGTTATCCTCTTTCCTCCGCGCCCTCATCTTCGGCCTGGCGGGCCGCGTTGCGCTGTGCCTTGGTCAGGCGGCGGGTGGGGTTCTGCTTCTTGCGTCCGCGCTGTATGACTGGCGGTCGCCAGTCGATCTCTTTCTGCGCGGTCCAACCCAGGGTGGCAGTGCCGATTGCTACCTGATCACCTTCCTGAATACCGGCCTCGACCAGTGATCGATATAGACCCCCCTTGGTCAGCCGATTGTTCAGCCGCGTGATGCTATCGCGCTGGGTGAAGTTGGTCATCGCCACCTGGCGTTCGATTTTGGCGCTACGCACGCGGTAGAGGTTCTTGCGCTCGCGCTCGATGCTGAAGCCCTCGGTGTTGATGTCCTCAGCGCGAAACAGCTTGAACTCCACTTCGCCTTCGGCAGGCGCTTCCGCCTTTGGTATCTCGCGCTTGACCAGTTGCAAGCGTCGGTAGGCGGCGAATATCAACTCGCGCACCCCCTCGCCAGTAGCGGCAGCGACGGGGAAGACCTCGATGCCGGGCGTTTCCGCCAGCAGCGCCGCTCTGATCTCAGGATAAGCCTCCCGCGCCTCAGGCACGTCCATCTTGTTGACAGCGACGAGTTGTGGTCGCTCGGCCAGGCCTAGCTCCGGCTGGTAAAGCTCTAGCTCACGATTGATGTGGCGATAGTCGCTAATCGGGTCGCGGTCGGTCAGGCCGGAACTGCCGATCGAGCCGTCAATTACATGGATGAGCAGGTGGGTGCGCTCGATGTGGCGGAGGAACTCCAGGCCCAGGCCGACCCCTTCGCTGGCCCCTTCGATCAGGCCGGGGATGTCGGCCATTACGAAGCTGTTGTCTATATCAATCTCGACCACACCTAGCATGGGGCTGAGGGTGGTGAAGGGGTAATCGGCGATCTTGGGCCGTGCCGCAGTAGAGGCGGCCAGCAGGGTACTCTTGCCCACGTTTGGGTATCCGATCAGTCCGACATCGGCGATTAGCTTCAGTTCGAGATACAGCACTCGATCTTGGCCCGGCCCGCCCAGTTCGCTAACGCGGGGAGCCTGGTTGGTGGAGGTGGCGAAGTGGGTGTTGCCCAGCCCGCCCTTGCCGCCCTGCGCGACCATTACTGACTGGCCGGGGCGCAGTAGATCGGCTTCCAGTACATCTTCGGCAGGAATGACGATGCGGCTGGTTTCGGCATCGAAAGTCTCTGGGGTGGTGACGCGCACAAAGGTGCCGACCGGCACATCGATATACAGGTCATCGCCAACGCGGCCATGCTTGTTGTTGCCCAGCCCGCTGCCACCGCCGACCGCCTTGAAGTGCTGTTTGTAGCGGAAGGGTAGCAGGGAGTTGAGATTGTCGGTGGCGCGCAGATAGACGCTGCCGCCGCGCCCACCATCACCGCCATCTGGCCCGCCCAGTGGCGCAAACTTCTCACGCCGAAAACTGGCCGAGCCGCGCCCGCCATTGCCAGCCTTAACATAGATTTTAACGTGGTCGTACATAGTCCTCTTTTATCTTTAATCTTACGGTGGCTGAGTGCGCCACTTCGGGGTTGACGCTGCCCTGGGGGTTGCCGACAATGCCGCTACCGATGATCATCTGACCGCGCTGGCTGTCGCGGGTGAGTAGGTCTACAGCACGGGCGAGGGTGATAAGGTCGCCCTCGTGGGAGAGCAACTCCTGCGCTTCGGGAACGGTGAACCACTGCACCTCGGCCACGCTGCCATCACCCTGGCCCAGAATGCCGCCGCTGGCGTTCATCAGGTAGAAATAGACAACCTTGTGGTAACTCTGCATCGCCTGCAGAATAGAGGGGTCGCGGCGAATGGTCTCACCCTCGCTGTCCTGCTCATCGTTGGGTAGGAAGATAGTGTAGGTGTAATCTATCGGCCCCAGGCTGGCTACGATGCCTGCGTCAATGCCGGTTTGCTCCTTGACGATGCGCTGGGCAGCTTGCTGACGGCTTTCGCCCTCCTCGATGGTGCCTTTGGGCAGGCTCCAGTCGTCCAGCTGATCGCGGCGCACCCTGACCAGGAGCGTCTGATAGCCAAACTCGTTTACCCGCATGACCAGCCCGCCCGCAGCGGTCTGTTGGATGATGATGCCCATGCTTTCCCCCTGTGGAGTTATGAGTTTTGAGTTATGATAGCTGAGTAATTTCGAGCAATAGCGCCATCTCGTCTATCAGCCAGTCGGGTTGCAGGGCGGCTAGAACGTTGCGCTCTTCTGCACCCCAGGTGACGGCGGCAACCTGCATCGGTACGGCGTGCGCCGCCATTATATCATGAATCGCGTCACCGACGTAAATTACCTCATCGGCTGGCAGGCCCAGCTTTTCGATGCCACATAGTAGCGGCGCAGGGTCGGGTTTGTGGCGGGTGGTATCGTCCTGGGTGATCAGCACATCGAAATACCCAGCCAGATCAAAGCGATCGAGGCTGCGCTGGGCGCTGACCAGCCGCTTACTGGTGACGATGCCGACGGCAATGCCGCGCCGCTTCATTTCCTCCAGCACCGCAACCACGCCTGGCACCTCTTTAATCATGGTATCGTGGTGTAGTCGGTTGAAATCCTGATAGGCATCGTATAGAGTATCGCCGAGGTTGGGGGCAAGTTCAGCCAGGCACTCGCGCAGCGGTCGGCCAATCGTCGCCTTCACTGCAGCGGGAGCGATGGAGTAGCCGAGATGGGTGGTAGTTGCGTGCTGGAAGCCCGCCACGATCAGGTCTACAGTATCAACCAGCGTGCCATCGAGGTCGAAGAGGATGCCTGCAATTTTGGATTTTGGATTTTGGATTTTGGATTGAGCAGATTGGCTTGGGGACATTATTTACTCTTATTGAGAGATATTGACGCGCTTCAAGTGGGCGTATGCCATGCACCCCTACGCCAGGGTTTGTTGTTTACGATGAACATTGTTACGCTGCACTTTTCTTTGTCAATAAATGCCGAGCAGCCGCGCAACGTTGGCTATCACCTTTTCGGTGACATCTCTCTTCAATCTGCCAACTATGTTAATTGCCAGCTTGTTATTCTCTGTCATGAGGACGTTAGCACGAACATTGCTATTCAGTTGCAGCCCGCCCCACTCGAAATCAGCGCGGGCAATGGAAATAGCATAGCTATCCGCTACCGGCTGACTGGTAATTTGGCAAATTAGGAAGTCATCACCGGGCATTGTTGCCAAAACCACTGCTGGGCGTACTTTTACGTGGCTGAAGTCCGTGTAAGGAAAAGGAATGTTAACCACATCTCCTCGATTAAACTTCCCCATGCGGCATCGTCCTCCGGGCTGTTCCAACTACGGGCAAATACTTCTTCAGACACAGCCTCAGCCATAGTGATGCCCCTATTAGGATGTTGCTCAAGAAGGGAGTAGGCAAACTCGAAGACGGTATTTAGCTCGGCCAGCGATAGCCTACGTATTACCGCTTCAATTTGAAGGACTTTCTGATCCCACTCATCGCGATCATCGGTGGAGGTAGGTTCGTTGTCTTCCTCGTATTCGAGAGTGGCATTGGGTGGTAGCTGAGTTTGCTTTGGTACTGTTGCGGTCATGAGATTGCTCCTAAATCTAGTAATCGTTCATATAGGCGAGTGCAACCCGCTCCTACGCTAAGGTTTGTTGTTTACGATGGGCATCGATGCGCTTCACCAGGGCGGGCAGCCACCCGCCCCTACGTCAAGATTCGTCGTTTACGATTAGCATTGATGCGCTTCAACATTACCCCTCACCCTATCTCTCCCCCAAGGGGAGAGGGGGTTTGCTATTACCCCTCACCCAACCTCTCCCCCAAGGGGAGAGGGGTTTTGCTGTTAGTCAGCACTCAGCACTCAGCACTCAGCGCTCGCCCATGCCTCAATCCAGATAATCCTTTAGCTTCTTGCTGCGGCTGGGGTGGCGGAGCTTGCGTAGGGCTTTGGCTTCGATCTGGCGGATACGTTCACGGGTTACGCCGAACTCGCGGCCCACTTCTTCGAGGGTGCGGCTGCGACCATCGTCGAGACCGAAGCGCAGTTGCAGCACGCGGCGTTCGCGCAGGCTGAGGCTGCCGAGTACGTCATCTACCTGCTCCTTGAGCAACTGGTGGCTGGCGGCATCGGCGGGGGCAAGCGCCTTCTGATCCTCGATGAAGTCGCCGAGGTGGCTATCCTCCTCCTCACCGATGGGGGTTTCGAGGCTGACCGGCTCCTGTGACACCTTGATAATCTCGCGCACCTTCTCTGGCGACAGTCCCATCTCTTTTGCTACTTCGTCGGAAGTAGGCTCGCGGCCCAGATCCTGGAGCATTCGGCGCTGGGTGCGGATCAGGCGGTTGATGGTCTCCACCATATGCACGGGGATGCGGATGGTGCGGGCCTGGTCGGCGATGGCGCGGGTGATCGCCTGGCGGATCCACCAGGTGGCATAGGTGCTGAACTTGTAGCCCTTGGTGTAACGGAACTTTTCGACAGCGCGGATGAGGCCAATATTCCCTTCCTGGATCAGGTCGAGCAACGACATCCCTCGCCCGATATACTTCTTTGCCACGCTGACCACCAGGCGGAGGTTCGCTTCGGTAAGGTGGCGGCGGGCGGCATTAGCATCGGCAATAATATCATCCCAGCGGGTGCGTAGCGGGGCGCGGATGTTGAAAAGAATGCGGGCGACATCGGTGTCGCTGGGCCAGATGCCCTGCTCGTCAATCACCTGGCGGATCTCAGCGGGCAGCAGCTCGAAGATAATTAGCGAACTGCGTAGCGAATCCTCGACCTGCTCACTGCTACACTGCTGGTTGTTGGCAATATTCTTCAGCACCTGCTGATCGATCTGGCTAGCGGGTACGACGGCGAGGAGCAACTGGCGGCGCGAACGGGGCGGCTGTTCACCATAATTGTCATTGTAGACCTGCTCCAGCAGGCTCCACTTCTTGCGTAGGGCGCTGTATAGTTCCAGGCAGATAGGGTCGGTTTCGGTAATATCGCTGCGCGAACCGTTGGCTTGGTCGAGGGGCAGGTTATGCCGCGTCGCGCTAACACCATTGTGGCCGTTCAGATGAACGGCCCCGTTGCTGCCATTGCTGCCATTGCTGCCGTTGATTAGCCCTTTGCTGGAGCTGCCATTGGCGTATCCCATATAGGGAGTGCGGCTGCGCTCGGCCAGCCCTTGCCGGTTGCTCACTTCGGCCTTCAATTTTAGCAGATACTCACCGCGCTCCATTCGTTTCGCTAGCGAGACTTCGGCATCAGCACTGAGCAGCGGGACGCGGCCAATCTCGCGCAGGTACATCCTTACCGGGTCGTCAATGCTGATACTATCCAGTTCCAGGCTGAGGTCGGTTTCGTTGCTGCGCTCTGCCTCAATCTCCGCCTCGATTTCGTCGGCAATTTGGGCGGCTAGTTCCAGTTCGGTTTCCGGTTGAGGCGCAGTGGGGGCATTGATGAGGGCAAGGTTGTGGGGTGAAGTAGGGGCAACCGAGAAGTCGCCACGCGGGTCATCAATCACGTCAATGCCCATATCAATCAGAGTAGCAAACACCTCGTCCAACTGCTCGATGTTCATCTCCGGGGTGGGTAGCACCGCCAGGATTTGCTCCTGGGTGAGATAGCCTTGCGCCAAACCCTGGCCGATCAATGCGGTCACATCGTCGGGACTGAGGGTACTGAGGATGCCCTGACCCTCAGCCTGCGCTCCGCCGCTGCTCGCTGCTGCCTTGGGTAGTGGGGCAGCCTTGGCGGCGGCGGGGATAGGGGTTGCGCCGTTCAGCTTGCGTTTGTGGCTGCGAACAGGTTTGGTACCATCAGTCCAGTTGGTGCCGTTCGTCATCTGCGTTCTGCTCCTCCTAGATTGTCCGCACTTCCAGCGCGGGGTGGGTCAAAGACGACTTATGAATGTTGAATTATGAATGTTGAATGTTGAATTAAGCACTGGGGTGGGTGCCAACCACCTCTAAAATCTGCAATCTAAAATCTGCTAGAGTCCTGCATCGCGGCTGTCGCGGAAGACCGGACTGGGCGGCGGCGCGTAAGCGCGCAGCAGCGGCAGGCGGTTGTTCACCTCGTTGAGCATCTGCAGGTAGGTAACCTCGTCACGCTCACCGTTGTCCTGCAAGTCCTTCAGGATGGCCTCGGCCCGCCGCAGCCAGAGCTTGTCGCGGCGCGAACGCAACCGCCGCACTCGCGCCTTTAGCTCCTGCTCCAACTCGCGGCCAAACAATGCTGGCTCCTGCGCCGCCACTAGCAGGAGGCGTAGCACGTAGCCGCGCAAGGCGGGGTCCAAAGCCTGTCTCAAGTTTGGGTATGGTAGGGCGGGGTCATCATCGTCTATTATACCCGCATCGTCAATCCCTTTGCCAGTATTTGGCAGATCGGGCAGCCGATTGGTGGCTTTGTCCACCCCGGCATCCTTCTCCAACTCCGCTGCGCTGTAGTTCAGCATCGCGTTATAGAGCAGCCGTGCCTCCGCGCCGCCCAACTCGGTTATCTCTGGCATATCGAGGTCATCTCTCAGCTCAGGGTAGCGTAGCAGCAACGACAACACTGCCTCCTCGACACCGAGGTGGGGTCTGGGTTTGGCTTTGGGCTTGTCCTCACTGAGCCGATAGTCCGCATTATCGAGGGTGACTACCTCGCGCCCACCGCTGCGCTTGACGCTGGCCCGCAGGTAGTTCTCCACCGTCTGCCGCACCGAGTCCACATCCACCTGCACAACCTGTGCCAGCCGCTGCATATAGGCGGCCCGCTCCACTGCGTCGCCGACGCTGGCAATCAGCGGGGCCATCTGCTCCACTGCATCGCGCTTGCCACGGGGGTTGGCGAGGTCGTGCTTGTTGGGCAGCAGGCTGAGGTAGTGTTCGACCACCGGCAAGGCTTTGGCGATGATCGCCCGCCACTCGTCCACACTGCGGCGGATCACGTTGTCGGGGTCTTCGCCAGCGGGCAGTGCAGCAATCTTGATGCTGGCCTGCAGCTTGTACTCGTAGCCGAGCAATCCGCGGGCGTTGTAGATGGGGATGGCGATGTGATCCATGCTCTGACGCAGCAACTCCGCCTCGCGCAGCGCAGCCATGTCGCCAGCGGCATCGGCATCCAGCGCCAGGGTGATGTTCGCGGTCAGTTTCTTGAGCAGGCCGATTTGCTTCTCGCCCACCGCCGTACCCAGCCCGGCGACCACGTTGTTGACCCCGCGTTGGTGGGCAATCAGTGCGTCCATATAGCCTTCGACGATGACCGCTTCACCCGCCTTGCGGATACCGTCGCGGGCGATATCGAGGGCAAACAGCACGGTGGACTTGTCGAACAGCGCAGTTTGCGGCGAGTTCATGTACTTAGGCATGGTCTCTTTGTCCAACGCCCGCCCGCCGAAGCCAATGATGCCGCCCTTCTGGTCGCGGATGGGGAAGATGAGCCGATTGCGGAAGCGGTCATACATCCCGCCGCCCTCGCGCTCGATGACCAGCCCCGCAGCTAGCATCTCCTCGTTGCTGTATTCGCGTTCGCGCAACCAGGTGAGCAGCGCATCCCAGCTATCCAGCGCATAACCGAGGTGGAACATCATCGTGCCGCTGGCATCCACGCCGCGCTCTCTGGCGTAGGCCCGCGCCCGCTCCGCCAGCGGTGAACGTAGCAGCAATTCGTGGAAGTAGTCCGCCGCCGCCTGGTTCAGTTGTCGAAGCCGCTCCTTGCGCTGATCTTCCTCGCTGTGGCCCTGCCGTGCCTCGAGTTGCACCCCGGCCCGCGCCGCCAGTTCCTTCAGCGTGTCGCCGAAGTCCAGCCCTTGCGTCTTCATCACGAAGGTGAAGGCATCGCCGCTCTCCTTGCAGCCGTAGCAGTGATAGCTCTGGCTGTCGGGGAAGACGTAGAAGCTGGGGGTCTTCTCGTTGTGGAAGGGACATAGCCCCTTATAGTTGCGCCCCGACTTCTGCAACGCGGTGCGCTGCTGGATCAGGTCAACAATCGGCAGCTTCTGTTTGATTTCGGCGATTGCGCTGGCGTTGTCCATGTGTCTCCTAAGATGAAAGGATTAAAGGCGAAGCGGATTTGGCTCTTCGTCAACTGCCTGCTATTTCGCGTTCTAGGACTACGACGAAGGCCTCGGTCATGCTGAATGCAGTAAGTTTACCCTCACTGGCAAAGCCATGTGTAATCCAACTGTTCGTGCTTACGACAAACATTGTCGCCTCTTCGGCAGGGCGTATGCGATTCGCCCCTACGCCAGGGCTGGTAGTTACGATTAGCGTTGGTGCGCTTCACCAGGGCGGGCAGCCGCCCGCCCCAACGCCCGCTTATCCGTTTGTCCGCTGCCCACGTCCGCTGGCCCAATCCGTTGCATCAGGGCGTATGCGATTCGCCCCTACGCCAGGGTCGGTAGTTACGATAAGCGTTGGTGCGCTTCACCAGGGCGGGCAGCCGCCCGCCCCTACGTCCGTTTGTCCGTTTGTCCGCTGCCCATGTCCGCTGGCCCAATCCGTTTATCCGTTTTTACAATCCGTTGGCTAAAATCCGTTGCATCAGGGCGTATGCGATTCGCCCCTACGCCAGGGTTGGTAGTTACGATTGGCGTTGGTACTCTTCGGCAGGGCGGGCCACCGCCCGCCCCTACGCCACCACGTCCGCTTATCCGCTTGTCCGTTGCCCACGTCCGCTGGCCCAATCCGTTTATCCGTTTTTACAATACGTTGGCTAAAATCCGTTGGCTATTCTTCAGCATTGTCTCAGCTTCGAGATTTCTCCCCCAACCCCCGCTGGGGGCTTTTTGCCTTTAAGCGGGAGAGAGGGGAGTAGTATCGGTCTACTTGTCCGCTGCCCATGTCCGCTGGCCCAATCCGTTTATCCGTTTTTACAATCCGTTGGCTAAAATCCGTTGGCCGTTCGTCAGCATAGTCGCAGCTTCACCATTTACCCCTCACCCTGCCCTCTCCCACAAGGGGAGAGGGGATTTTGCTTGGTTTACTTATCGCGCTCTACGGCAGCCAGCACTGCCTGGGCAGCGGCGAGGCGGGCGATTGGCACGCGGAAGGGGCTGCAACTGACGTAGTCTAGGCCAACCGCGTTGCAGAACTCGATGCTATCAGGGTCGCCACCGTGTTCGCCACAGATACCCACCTTGAGGCCGGGGCGGGCGGCGCGTCCGGCTTCCACCGCCATCTTGACTAGCTGGCCCACACCAGCTCGGTCCAGGGTTTGGAAGGGGTTGACCGGCAGCACGCCGCGCTCGACGTATTGCAAGAGGAACTTGCCCTCGGCATCGTCGCGGCTGTAGCCGAAGGTCATCTGGGTGAGGTCGTTGGTGCCGAAGCTGAAGAACTCGGCATACTCGGCGATTTCACCCGCCACTAGCGCAGCGCGGGGTATCTCGATCATGGTGCCGAACTTGTAGCTTACCTTGGTAGCCTCATCCTTCAGCGTCTGCTCCACAATTGGGATCAGTTGTTCGCGCACGATCTGCAGCTCCTTGGCGGTGCCGACCAGCGGGATCATGATTTCGGGACGCACATCTACGCCTTCGCGCTTCAGTTGCGCCGCTGCCTGCATCATTGCTCGCACCTGCATCTCGTAGATGGCGGGGTAGAGGATGTCGAGGCGACAACCGCGCAGGCCAAGCATGGGGTTCTGCTCCTTCAGCCCTTCCACCACCTTGAGCAGGCGGTCAACCTCCTCCAGCCGCTTGCCGTGCTTGCCGCGCACCCGCAACTCGGTTTGCTCTACCAGCAATTCGTCGTAGCTGGGCAGGAACTCGTGCAGCGGTGGGTCAAGTAGGCGGATGACCACCGGCTTACCGTGCATCGCCTTGAGGATGCCGTAGAAGTCGCCACGCTGGAACTCTTGAAGTTTGTTCAGCGCATCGTAGTACAGCTTGTGTTCCGCAGAGGCGGTCATCTCGGCTTGCACATCGTCGCGCCGCTGCTGGGCGGTGGCCTGCTTGTTCTCGTCGGCCTTGTCCAATTCGACTTGACTACGGGTCAGCTTGTTGTCCAGGGCAGTAGCGGGGGCGGCGGACATGATCATCTGGCGCACGATCGGCAGGCGCTCTTCCTCGAAGAACATATGCTCGGTGCGACACAGGCCAATGCCCTCCGCGCCGAACTTGACCGCCCGCTCGGCATCGCGGGGATAGTCGGCGTTGGCCCACACTCCCAGCTTGCGAGTCTGGTCGGCCCAGCGCAGCAGTTGGCCCAGCTCGCTCTGCTCGTCGAACTGCGCGTCAATCACCGCAATCTTGCCCTTGAACACCTCGCCAGTGGTGCCGTCAATGGTGATCTGTTCGCCATCCTTGACGGTCACGCCGTTGACGGTGAAGCGGCGTTGCTCCGGGTCGACCTTGATGTCCTCAGCGCCAGCGACGCACGGCTTGCCCATGCCACGGGCGACTACGGCAGCGTGGCTGGTCGCGCCGCCACGGGCGGTCAGCACCCCCTGTGCGCCGATCATGCCATGCACATCGTCGGGGTTGGTTTCGGGGCGCACCAGGATGACTTTCTCGCCGTTCGCGCCCCGCTCCGCCGCACTGTCAGCATCGAACACCGCAAGGCCGCTGGCCGCACCGGGGCTGGCATTCAGCCCTTTGGTGAGGAACTGGCCGTTCTGGTGCGCCTTCGCCACTTCCTTCGGGTCGAGGCGGGGGAGCAGCAGTTGGTAGACCTGGGTCGGTTCGACCCGCTGCAAGGCTTCTTCCTGGGTAATCAGCCCCTCGTTCGCCATGTCCACCGCGATCTTGACAGCGGCCACGCCAGTGCGCTTGGCACTGCGGGTTTGCAACATATACAGCTTGCCGCGCTCGACGGTGAACTCCAGATCCTGCGCGTCACGATAGTGTAGTTCTAGCTTCTGGGCGATGTCGGCGAACTGTTGATAGACCTCCGGCATTTGCCGCTGCAGCTCGGCAATCTTCTTGGGGGTGCGGATACCGGCGACCACATCCTCGCCCTGCGCGTTGGTGAGGTACTCGGCGTATAGCGCCTTTTCGCCCGTGTTAGGGTCGCGGGTGAAGGCCACGCCGGTGCCGCTATCGTCGCCCATGTTGCCGAACACCATCGAAACCACGCTGACGGCGGTGCCGTAGGTGTCGGGGATGCTGTTGAACTTGCGGTAATCCACTGCCCGCTTGTTATGCCAACTCTCGAACACCGCTTCGATGGCGAGGCGGAGCTGCTGCAGGGGGTCTTCGGGGAAGTCCTTGCCCGTCTCCTGCTTGACCAGCGCCTTGTATTGCGTAACCACATCCTGCAAGTCGGCGGAGTTGAGGTCGGTATCAGCTTTCGCGTTCATCGCGTGCTTTTTGGCTTCCAGGATCTGCTCGAACTTGCTGGCCTCGATGCCCAGCACGATTTTGGCGAACATCTGGATGAAGCGGCGGTAGGCATCGTAGCCGAAGCGCTCATTACTGGTCTGCTTGATCAGCCCATGCAGGGTCTCGGCGTTGAGGCCCAGGTTCAGTACGGTATCCATCATGCCGGGCATACTGACCCGCGACCCGCTACGCACGCTGACCAGCAGGGGGTTGGCAGCATTGCCCAGCTTCTTGCCCGTCTCCTGCTCTACTGTCTTCAGCGCAGCCATAGCCTGCTCCCACATTGCGGGTGGAAACTGCTTATGGTTGTCGTAGTAGCTGTTGCACGCCTCGGTGGTGATGGTGAAGCCGGGCGGCACTGGCAGGCCTGCATTGCTCATCTCCGCCAGACCCGCGCCCTTGCCGCCAAGCAGGTTCCTCATCCCGGCATTGCCCTCATGAAACAGGTATACCCACTGGTGCTGCCCCGTTGCAGCGGCAGGTTGGTTGGTTAGTGTGGCCGTCACTCTGTGTTGCTCCTTTCCTGGACGCTAAAGACTAGAACATTGAGGTTAGACTAACACCTCGCAGCAGCGACGCTGCTACTGCGTACCCTGATGAATGTAGAATGTTGGTTGCTTTAATTCCAGCCCCTCAGACTCCAATAGCGATGCTTGGGAGCTACCGTTTAGCCGCTTGCTTTCCTGGCGCTGTAGCTGCTGGATGCTCTGTTCAGGTGTGGGCAGGTTTTCGGGCATATCGCCACCGATGCGTTCGATTCTACTATCGCCTATCCAAAGTGCGTGACCGCGCACTATGGTCAGCTATCTCTCACCGCCATGACATTCGCTGTTCAAATACTACTATCTATCCAAAGTGCGTGACCGCGCACTATGGTCGGCTTCCCCGTAGGTGCTGTATGTCATAGGCGTTACTACAGCCTAATCATAACGTGCGTCTGCACGATTTGTACGACATACCGCCGGCTAGATACGCTCCATCTTCGCCAGGCTGGCAAGCAGCTTCTTGACCCCCTTGCCCACGAACGCGACGGTCACTTCCTCGTCGCTGCTGGTTGGCTTGCTGCTCACCACAATGCCCTCGCCGAAGCTGGGGTGGTTGACTTTCATCCCCGCGCTGAACTGGGCTGTGCCGGGGCCGCTGGGTTTGGCAGGCGGCTGGCTCTTGAAGGTGGTGACACTGTTGCTTGCAGCCAGCCGTTCGGCGCGCTCGTTTTGATAACTGCTGCGCCCGTTGGGGGTGCGATAGTTGCCGTTGCCCGCATTGTGCGTGCCGCTGCGCTTCACACTGCTGGCGGTGCGGCTGGCGGTGGTGCGGCTGCTTGAACTGCCGCTGCTGCGCTGGCCGCCCGCGATTTGGATGTCGGGCCGGTCGCCCGCAGCGTAATCGTCGCTGCTCCAATCATCCTCGTCGCGGCGTTGCACCGTGATGTTGCCCTTGAGCAACTCGCGGGGAATGTCGAGCAGGAAGCGGGAGGGACGGCTCATGTAGGTGTTGCCATAGAGGGTGCGCTTGAAGGTGTAGATAAGATAGAGGCGCTCCTTGGCGCGGGTGATGCCCACGTAGGCCAGTCGCCGCTCCTCCTCCAGCGCTTCAAGGCGATCGAGCGAGTTGCGATGGGGCAGGATCTCGTCCTCCACACCGACGATGAACACCACCCTGAACTCCAACCCTTTCGCCGCGTGCAGAGTAATCAGGGTGGCTGCATCGTTGTCCTCCTTCAGCTTGTCGAGGTCGCTAATCAGCGCGACATCTTCAAGGAAGGTGGTGAGCGATTCCGCGCCCTCCAGGTGGGTGTAGCCCTGGGCCACGGTGAGCAGCTCCTGCACATTGCGCCAGCGCTCATCACCTTCGTCGCTGCCATCGCGTAGCGACTCGAAGAAGTTGCCTCGGTCCAGCACCATTGCCACCAGCTGTGGCAGCGGCGTTTCATGTTTCAGCGCGATGAACTCATCCAACGTGCGGGCAAGGGTGACAAGCGCCGACAGCTTGTTGGATTTAAGGTCGAGCGTCTGGGCCATACCCTGGGCAGTGGCCTGTTCCTCGAAGCCGCCGCTACCGTGACCCTCGCTGGCGGCAACCATCTGCAAGGCGCTGTAGACGGGCAGGTTGTGGCTGGCCGCCCAACGTTCCAGTTCGCTCCATGTCGCGCTGCCGATGCCCCGCCCGAAGGGCGTGTTGTTGATCACCCGTGCCAGGCTGAGGCTGTCAAAAGGGTTGACCATCAGACGCAGGAAGGCCAACACATCCTTGACCTCGCGCCGCTCGTAGAACTTGACCCCACCGACCAGTTGATAAGGCACGTTGTAGCGGATGAATGCTTCTTCTATGGCGCGAGATTGCGCGTTGGTGCGATACATCACCGCGCATTCTTTGGCTTGCACCCCCCCGCTCTGCTGCAGCCGCTGGATCTCGGCAACCACGAAGCGGGCTTCCTCCTCCTCGTTGTACGCCTCATACACATTGATGGGCAGGCCGCTGGCGTTCTCGGTCCACAGCCCCTTGTCCTTGCGTTGGGTGTTGGCGACAATCACGCTCTGGGCCACATCGAGGATGTTCTGGGTGGAGCGATAGTTCTGCTCCAGCAGGATGACGCGGGCATCGGGGTAGTCGGTCTCGAAGTTGAGGATGTTGCGAATGTCGGCGGAGCGCCAGCTATAAACCGACTGATCGGGGTCGCCGACCACGAAGATATTGCGATGCTTGCCCGCCAGCAGCTTGACCAACACGTATTGCGCGTGATTGGTGTCCTGATATTCGTCCACCAGCACGTGCTGATAGCGCTCCTGGTAGCGGGCCAGCACATCAGCGCGACTGTCGAGCATCGCCACTGTGGTCATAATCAGGTCATCGAAATCGAGCGCATGGTTGGCCTGGAGCAATTCCTGATACTTCTTGTAGACGCGAGCGGCAAGCTCTTCCCAGTAGGTTGAGACATTTTTTGCGTACTCGGCGGCGGTGATTAGTTCGTTCTTCGCCTTGCTGATTGCGTTTTGGAACGAGCGGGGGGGGTGTTGCTTGCTGTCCAGCTTGAGCGCCAGGAGCGCCTGCTTGATGATACCGGTCTGGTCATCGTCATCGTAGATGGCGAACTCGCGCTCGATGCCCGCATTCTCACCCTCGCGACGTAGGATACGCACGCAGATGCTGTGAAAGGTGCCGACCGTCAGTTGCTTGGCCCGCTCTTCAATCAGGCGCACAAGACGCGCCTTCATCTCGCTGGCAGCCTTGTTAGTGAAGGTGACGGCAAGGATGTTGTAGGGGTCGATGCCGCGCTCGGCGACTAGATAAGCGACGCGGTGGGTGAGTACCCGCGTCTTGCCGCTGCCCGGCCCAGCCAGGATCAGCGCTGGTCCGTCTCCTGCTTCTATCGCCTGGCGTTGGGCCGGGTTAAGGCCAGCGTTGATGCTTGCAGTAGTGGTCAAGGCGCTTCTCCCAAACTAGATATTGTGTTTGCCCACGTTCCCGTTGGGCCAAATGGTAGTGTAGCGGGACAAGGGGAATTGGTACTAATGTCCCATGCAAGCCCTATTTTACCAGATAAGCGCACTCTTGGCTAGTACCTTATGCACCATTTGGGAATTGCAGATTGCAGATTGCAGATTGCAGATTCGAGTTGGTAGGGCAGCTTAACGGTGAGGAATCGCATTGCCAAAAGCAGCAAGGACGCACCTAAGTGCGTCCCACTGCTGTTCTTAATCTACAATCTACAATCTACAATCTGCTACGGCGTGGTCACGCCCTTGTAGACGATCTGGGCCATCTCGTCGCGGCGGATGTTGTTATTGGGGCGGAAGGTGTTGTCGTTGTAGCCATTGATGATGCCCTTATGATGGGCAGTCTCGATCGAGGTGTAGAAGACATTGTTGGGCAGCACATCGCTGAAGGTCGGGGTGGTAGGGGTGAATGCAGGGTAGTTCGCAGCGTTGACTACCAGCTTGGTAAGCTGCCCACGGGTAATCGGGCGGTTGGGGAGGTAGCAGGGCGGGGTTTGGTTGTTGGCCTGACAGGTTGCGGCATCGTAGCCGTTGAGGATGCCCGCGTGGAAGCCGCTCTCGATGAAGGCATAGGCGAAGTAGCCGGGTGGCACATCGGTGAAGTCCTGCTGGCCGGGTGGGGTATAGGCAGGCGTGCCGAAGCCGAGGACGACCACCTTGGCGAACTGCCCCCGCGTAGACGTGCCAGCCGGTGAGTAGTGAGTGGCATCGGTGCCGTTGACCGCGTGGTTACAGTAGAGATAGTTGATCGCGTGGAAGAAGATGTTGCTAGTGATGTCCACGAAGGGGTTGGCACAGACAGTCGGCTGCGGAGTCGGCGCGACGGGCGTGTCGGTCGGGGTGGGGGTGGGTCCAGAGGGGGTGGGAGTAGCGCCAGGGAAACCGGGCAGCGGGATACCGTAGGCGCTACGCCCGTGGGTGAAGGCCACCATCGCCGTGTTGCCATTATCTATCACCAGCCTCCCAATGTTGGTCACTGGCATCCCCGTCTGGAAGCTGTTCCACACTGGGCTGGCGGTGAAAATGTTGTTGGTGTAGAAGAAGCCGATTTCGGTGCCGATGAACACTTGAAATGGGTTGATGGGGTTGACGATGATCGCGGTGGCGGGGACGTTGGGCAGGTTGCCACTCTTGTCCGCCCAGGTGTTGGTAGCGCAGCCCGCAGAGCAAACTACCTGATAGACGTGGCCGGGGGTGGCGGGGGTGTACTGATTGAAGCCGCTGATCGCCGCATAGCCAACCAGTGGGGTAGTGGGGTCAACCGCGACATCATTGATGGGACGGTTAGGCAATACCGCGTTACCACCAGTGAGATTGACGAAGGTGGCTGCCCCGCCAGTGCCGACGTTGCCAGAGTAGAAGACTGCGCCATCGCTGCTGCCAGTGTACAAAGTGCTGCCGCTGCTGGGGGCGAAGGCGAGGGCGCTAATGCCCACGAATGGACCAGGGGTGCCACTTACCAGGTTGCCGCTAATCGGGTTCCAGGTGGTGCCGCCATCAATGGTCTCCCAGGCGCGGAAGGTGCCGAGGATGAGATGCTGGCAGGTGGTGCCGCAGTGGTTGTGGTCGAGGATGAAGGGGGTGGTAAAGTCGGGGCTGTCGGCAGTCCAGCCTGCAGCGCAGGCGGTAAGCGTAACCCCACCATCGGTGGAGCAGTAAAGTGCGCCATGCTGGGCATCCTCGTAAGCTAGCTGCTTCTGGTTAGGCTCGATAGCGGCGAAGAAGCCATCGCCGAAGCCGGTGCTTGTCCACTGCTGGGGGTTGGGCAATTCGCCGCGATAGAGCGCGCCGCCATTGTCCTGCATCCCGCCCAGCGCGTGGGGTGCGGTGTCGCTGGCGAAGTTGGGGGTGATGTCGCCTGCATAGAACTGCAGGGTGTTGAAGTTGGAATTGAGGTCGGTGAAGCTCACTCCCGCATCCGCGCTCGACCAGATGCCGCCATCGTTGCCGAAGATGAAACTATTGTTGTTGGCGAGGAACTTGAGCGCGTGTTCGTCGGGGTGAACCCCAGTAACCAGGCAGCCAGCGGCATAGACGTTAGTGAGGTCAGTGATGGTAGCGCCACCATCGGTGGATTTATACACATCCACCTTGCCGACATAGAAGGTGTTGGGGTCAGTGGGGCTGACGGTGAGGTAGAGGTCGTACCAGTCCTGATTGCTGTGGATGGGGGTGCCATGGCAATCCACAAAGGAAGCGTCGGTCGCAGGCTCAGTCCAGGTTGTGCCACCATCGGTGGTCTTGAACACGCCCAGAGTAGTGCCAGGGGGGATGGGATTGGCGACCATCGCGTATAGCACATTGGGATTGCTGGGTGAGATACCCAGGGCGATGCGCCCGATACTGCTAGGCGTAGGCCAGGGTGCGCCGCTGCTGACCAGGGTGAGAGTTGGGCAACCCGCGCCGGAAAGGGTTCCCTTGTAGATGCCATTCTCCGTGCTGCCGAAAACTGTGCCTACCGCAACATAGACGGCGGTAGGGTTGGCGGTAGTGTCGAGCGTAACATCGCTGACATCATGGCTGTTGACCGCGCCAGGCAAGGCGCAGGGGCCGGTCCAGGTGTTGCCCGCATCGTCGGAGGTGTATAGCCCGCCGGTGTTGCCGTTATGAGTGCCGGTTGCGCCTACCACCAGCTTGCTACTGTTGCGCGGGTCAACCACGAACGAGCCAATGGCCAAGGGGTTGACGGTGGTATTGCCCACTGGGTCGAAGGTGCTGAGGCCGAGGTTGCTCCAGGTCGCGCCTGCATCGGTACTCTTGAGGACGCCGCGACTGCTGAGGTTGTCACCACCGTTGTTAGCCTCGCCAGTGCCAACATAGATGGTATTGTGATCGTTGGGGTCAATTGTAATCGAACCGACTGCCGCAGTGGCGATGGTGGGGTTGGAAGTGAGGTCGGTGAAGGTGGTGTTGGCATCGCAGCAGTTGGTAGTCTTCCATACGCCACCATCGGCCATGCCTGCGTAGACGATTGCCGCATTGGTGGGATCTACCGTGATGGCGGTGACACGCCCGGCATCGCTGGCGGCACCGCCAACAATTGGCTGCGGGCCAAGCGAGGTCCACTGGCCGGGGACGAGCGGGATGGGTGAGTTGGGGTTGGTGATCTTGTTAGCAGGCATTCCGCTAAGGCCAGCGGGCTGCACTTCGGGGTTGTGCAGGTTGCGCCAGGCCAACGCCTGCGGCATTACCTGGGCGGGGAGATAGCCCGCCGGGTAGGTTAGCTGATGCCAGGCGCTAGTGCTACGCGCGGTGATGTTCGCACCTTCGCCGGTGGCGGCCTCGGGCGCTTCGCGGAGCGCCTCGCTCTTGGAAGACGCAATCAGCGCCAAGGGGTTGTGCCGAGTATTGGCTCCGCTCGTGCCGCTCTGTAGGTTGCCCGTGAACTGAACTAGACTGGCGACCAGCAGCGTCACCAGCGCGATCAGTAGCAGGGTAATGCGGTAACGTTTGAATGACATCTGCTTTTCCTTTCTGCCTGAGAACTATTGAATAGTGGACATGGCAAGCCCAGATTTAGCTTGTGCCAAAATGATGATAACAGAAAGGAAGGTAGGAGTCAATAGGTTTTCGCATCAAAAAGATCGCCATTTTTCCTAAAAGTTGTTTCTAAACGTGAATTGTAAGGCGAATGGTAAGGTGACGGTAAGGAGTTGGTAAGGTCTGTAAAGAAAATGGCGAACAAAACCCCCAGCGATTAGCTAGGGGTAACTTATCTGGAACTGTTATGCAGAGTTAGTCAGCAAGGGCCAGGCTAGTTGTCGTTTGCGAGGGAGCCTCCGCCAATTGCGGTGTGCGCGGTTTGCGCTCGTGGCGGGCCACAATCAGGCCGCCGCCGATGAAGCAGACCACCTCGATTATGCCTATGGCGACGAACGGCAGAGCGTGGCCGACCTGGTATAGCATCGGCATGAATGTGGCGCTGACAAGCGCGGCGCTCAGGCCGATGCTGTTGTAGATGCCCTGCACCTGGCCGCGCACATTGGCAGGGATGATGTCGGAGAGGTAGCCGTCAATCGCCGGTTGGGCGAAGGCGAAGGCCAGACCCTCGACCAAGCCCATGCCGAGGACGAACCAGAAGTAGTTGTTGCCAGTTGCCAGCGCATACGACCCGTGCGACAGCGCGACGATAACCCCGCCGACGATGATGAAGCGGGTGCGCCCCAGCCGATCCGATAGCTTACCTGCGTAGCCGGAGAGGATGATCAGGGGGATGGTGAAGGTGATGAAGGTGATACCGATGTAGTCGACCCCCGCACCCATATCGGCCAGCCACACGCTCCACAGCGTGGTCATTACCCCGTAGCCCCAGTTGAGGCCCACCGCCATGATTAGTGCGCCCGCCAGCGGCCAGCCGAAGTAGCGGCGGAAGGTCGCCAGCTTGCCCACCTTTGGGGTGTCGCTCTTGACCACTGGCGCGTCACTCTTGATCACAGTAACATGAGGGCGGTCGAAGATACGTAGGTAGATGATCAGCAGGGCAATAGCGGCCATTGCTGCGCCGATGCCGTAGGGCGCGTTATATCCCCACCACTGCGCCACGAACCCGCCGATCGCGGGACCAAGCAACATACCGGCGCTGGTACCCATGCCAAATATGCCGAACGCCTCACCGCGCCTGTCTTCCGGCGTGCTATCCATCAGGTAGGCGCGGGCGGCGGGGATGACTGCAGATGCGCCGATGCCGTCAATGAAGCGGAAGGCGATGAACACCCAGGGGTCGGCGGCGAACAAATAAAGGATGGGCATAATGGTACGCACCGTCATGCCAATGAGCATCATCCGCCTGCGTCCGAAGCGATCCGAAGCCACCCCAAAGGGGATCTGGAAGATGAGTTCGGCAAGCAGGAAGCTGGAGGCGATCATGCCAATCTCGAACATACTCGCGCCCATTTGCCGCGCATACAGCGCCCGCACCGGGAAAATCAGCCCGGTGCCAGTCAGGTCTACGAACCCAACGATGGCGATTAGCAACACGTTTACGTTGGTAAACGCGAGGCTACTGCGAATTCTCGACACCACGATAAACCTCTCTTTGTTCGATGTTCCACTTTCGCTACGATGAGCTAGCGAAAGGCGCATAAAACTCGCTCACCCTCCTTGCCTGACACGTTGGGGGAAGATATTAGCCTCTAATTATACCGAACCATTGCTGCTGATGAACAGAGACTAAAGGATGATGTTTGCCAATATTTATTGAAGCCGCTGTACTCAGGGCCGATTACCTCGAACGTTGTTAGGTTTCAGTACCCTCAACATCGGGTCGTAGATTGAAGCTCGTGGCCTCGCCTGCCAACCAGCGCTCCACTACTTCGAGTTTCAGTACCCTCAACATCGGGTCGTAGATTGAAGCCCCGGCGGGCTTTGTGGATTACCACCTGCGCCGCGATGTTTCAGTACCCTCAACATCGGGTCGTAGATTGAAGCATTGTAGATGACTGATGCCCCCACACCCTGACCCAACGGTGTTTCAGTACCCTCAAC
>JANXYP010000078.1 GCA_025355955.1 Chloroflexota bacterium | reverse complement strand
GATTGCCAGCAACACCTGCTGCTGGCGCTTGTTACGGCCCAGGTCGCTATCCTGGTGGCGAGAGCGGGCGTACTCCAGCGCAGTTACACCATCCATGTGCTGAATGCCACCGAAGATGAGGATGCGGGCCAGACCATTGTCCACGGTGGGGAACTGGTTGTCTACTAGCGGCTTAGGCACGTCGACGTTGATGCCGCCCAGGGTATCCACGATCTTCTGGAAACCGGTGAATTGCACCTCGGCGAAGTAATCAACCTGAATGCCAAAGTTGTATTTAATTACCGCTTTCGCCATCGCTGGGCCACCGCCAGGTATATTGTTGACCTCGCCATAGCCATAGGCGGAGTTGATGCGACCATCGCTGGGTCCATCAAGTTGAGGGATGGATACCCACAGGTCGCGGGGAACACTGAGCATCGCCACCTTTTTGGTGGTGGGGTCAATCCGCACCAGGATCATCACGTCGGTATTAGGCGCACCCGTGTCGGTAGGGCGATGGTCGAGGCCCAGCAGCAGGATGTTCACCGGCTCAGTCTGCGGCTGCGGGCGGGGGCGGACAACCACCGCGCCAGGCGTGCCACCGGGAACCGGGGTCTTGAGGGTAATTGCTCCGGTATTGGGGTCGAATGGCACTTCCGGCGCAGGAGTAACCGACATACCTATGGTTGCCCTCTTAACCACGTCAAGGCGACCCAGCACCCACCAGCCCGCGAGACCGACGATAAGCACAACAATACCCAACCCAACGAGCAAAACCTTCCTTCGCGTAGACATCGCAGTGCGACGCGGCACCAGCGCGGGAGCGGCCACCTGCTGCGCCACCAACGGCGGCACCAGCGGGGCAGACACAGCGCGTTTGCTGCCAGTCGTGGCGCGGGGTGGTTGCTGACTCCTGCGCGGCACATTGGGCAGCGGGGTTGCTCCCACAGCGGGGCGGGGGCCGACGCTGCCGGTTGCGTCGCGGCGGGTTTGCCCCGGCTGCGCCTTGCGGCCGTTGGCGGGCGTGGCAGGGCGCACCTGGCGCACCTGCCCGCCCGGCACGGGTATGCGATTGGTCGGCGCGTCCTCCGCCGCCAGTTCGCCACTGTTCAGTTTGCGCCGCTTGTTCTGCTCGTTACCGCTGCGGCGGCCATTTTCACCCATGATCTAAGCGCTACTCCTCTGGTTGCTCTCGCTCTGGCTGATATTATACCATAACTCGGCAACTTCAACCCTTGAAGCGAACTGGCGTGATGAAGGTTGCAAACAATGAAGCAAAAGCCCCCAGCGGATTTACCCCTCTGGCTGGTGGCACGGTCCACCGCCTTTTTGCTATAATGACTGAGACAACCCGCCATCCGTTTTAATCTGTTTATCCATTGTCACAATCCGTTGGCTAATCCATTGTCACAATCCGTTGGCTAACCCGTTGTCACAATCCGTTGGCTAATCGGTTGTCACAATCCGTTGGCTAACCCCAACCAGATCGAGGTGCAAGATTATGGGCAGTATGCTAGAGCAGGAAGCGGCTGCGCCCGCCGATGAGTTCGAGGTAACGATTGGGTTGGAGGTTCACGCTCAGGTGCTGACCGCCAGCAAGATGTTCTGCTCGTGTCGCGCCGATTACGCCGGTGCCAGGCCCAACACCCAGGTCTGCCCCATCTGCCTGGGGATGCCCGGCACTCTGCCCGCGGTCAATCAGCAGGTGGTGGAGAAGGTCATCCTCACTGGCCTGGCGCTCAATAGCGAGATTGCACCTTACAGCAAGTTCGACCGCAAGAACTATCCCTACCCCGATTTGATGAAGGGCTACCAAATATCGCAGTATGACCTGCCGATTTGCGTAGGCGGCTGGCTGGAGATTGATCTGCCCGATGGCGGTGTCAAGAAAATCGGCATTACCCGCGTCCACATGGAGGAGGACACCGCCAAGCTGCAGCACGTGGGCCGCGAACACGGTGGCGAACAATACGCGCTGCTCGATGTCAATCGCAGTGGCGTGCCGTTGATGGAGATTGTGGGCGAACCGGACCTGTCCAGCCCCGAAGAGGCCCGCCGCTACCTGGTCAAGCTACGCCAGATGTTGCGCTACCTGGGGGTTAGCACCGGCAACATGGAGGAGGGCAGCTTCCGCTGCGATGCCAACATCAGCTTGCGCCCGCGTGGGCAGCAGGCTTACGGCAACCGCGCCGAAGTGAAGAACATGAACAGCTTCAGCGCAGTTCTTCATGCGCTGGAGTATGAAATCAAGCGGCAGGGCGAGATGCTCCGCAGCGGGCAGCGGGTGGAGCAGGAGACCCGCGGCTGGGTGGAGGCGCGGGGTATCACCCGTTCGCAGCGCAGTAAGGAGTTCGCTCACGATTACCGCTACTTCCCCGAACCCGATCTGCCCCCAATCGTCACCAGCGCGGACGAGATTGAGCGCCTGCGCGCTACCCTGCCGGAGTTGCCGGATGCCAAACGCGCCCGCTTTGTCAGCGAGTATGGCCTCGATGCCGAAACCGCCAGCCTGCTCACCGCTTCAAGCGGGGGCGCAGACTACTACGAGTCAACCGTGGCTGCCTTCCGCCTCGACGATGCCACAAAGATGCGCCAGGCCGCCCGCTGGGTGGCAAACTGGGTGCGGGGAGAGTTGTTCCGCCTACTGCGCGAGAGCGGCCACGAGCTTGAGGATGAGCGCGTCACCCCCGCGCAACTCGCCAGCCTGATCAACCTGGCGGGGAGTGGCACCATCAGCCAGAGCGTCGGCAAGGAGCTACTCACCGAGCTATACGCCAACCCTGACCCGCAGCTAAAGCCGGAGCAGATCGTGGCCGAGCGCGGGCTGGCGAAGGTCAGCGACGCGGGCGAACTCGAAGCGGTGGTCCGCCAAGTGATTGCCGACAATCCCAAGCTGGTTGCCGACTACCGCATCAAGCCACCAGTCATCCAGGCGCTAAAGGGTAAGGTGATGGCGGCGACGAAAGGCAAGGCCGACGCAAAGGTGGTGGAGGAGTTGCTACATAAATTGCTTGACTAGCCCCTTGCAACCCCGCGCCAACCGTTGTATACTATATTCGCCTCAGAGCCGAGGCGCAAACCCGCTGCCTTGCCGTAGCGATAGCTACCGCGAGAAGCCCAGTATAGCTGATTACTCAAGGAGGAGAAGCCAGCAGTGACTACCATGATTCGGAACGATAACCAGCAGCCCAACGTGGGCATGGAAGGCAGACGCAACCCCTACGATAGCGCGGTCGAGCAGTTCATGCAGGCCGCCGATATTCTTGGCCTGGACGAAGGTCTACGCCAGGTACTCAGCCAGCCCAAGCGCGAACTGATCGTGCATTTCCCTGTGCGGATGGACGATAACTCGATGAAGGTTTTCACCGGCTTTCGGGTGCAGCATAACGTAGCCCGTGGCCCAGCCAAAGGCGGCATTCGCTATCACCAGGATGTCAGCCTCGACGAGGTGAAGGCGCTGGCGATGTGGATGAGTTGGAAGTGCGCGGTGGTCGGTATCCCCTACGGCGGGGGCAAGGGTGGCGTAATCGTCGACCCCAAGAAGCTCAGTATCACCGAACTAGAGCGCCTTACCCGCCGCTATGCCACCGAAATCTCCATGCTAATCGGCCCCTACCAGGACATCCCCGCCCCTGATGTGAACACCAACTCGCAGACGATGGCCTGGATTATGGACACCTTCAGCCAGCATCACGGCTACAGCATCCCCGGCGTTGTCACTGGCAAGCCCCTTAGCATCGGTGGCTCGGCGGGACGCAACGAGGCGACCGCCCGCGGCCTACTCTTCGTGGTGCGCGAGGCGGTCAAGCACACCGGCTTGAGCCTGAGCGGCGCACGGGTAGCGGTGCAGGGCTTCGGCAACGCTGGCGCGATTGCGGCGCGGCTGCTCAAGCAGGACGGCGCGATCATCGTGGCAGTTAGTGATACGCAGGGTGGTATCTACAACAAGAACGGCCTGGATGTGGCTTCGGTGCTGCGCTGGAAGGAAGAGCATGGCACGGTCAAGGGCTTCCACGATGCCGAGGCGATCAGCAACGAGCAGTTGCTTGAGGTCGACTGCGACATCCTGGTTCCCGCCGCGTTGGAGAACCAGATTACGGTCAGCAACGCCGATCGGATTAAGGCCAAGATAATTGGCGAGGCTGCCAACGGCCCCACCACCCCTGAAGCCGACCGTATCCTGCACGCAAAGGGTATCATTGTGCTGCCCGACATCCTGGCGAACGCTGGTGGCGTGACCGTCAGCTACTTCGAGTGGGTGCAAGATATTCAGTCCTACTTCTGGACTGAACAGGAGGTCAACGAGCGCCTGGAGCGGGTGATGGTCAAGAGCTTCAACGATGTCTACAAGATCGCCCAGGACAAGAACCTCGATATGCGAACCGCCGCCTATGTACTGGCGGTGGGCCGCGTCGCCGAGGCAACCAAGCTGCGCGGCATCTATCCGTGACGACGCAGTGCTGCCGAACAGGGCGAACAACGGTTCGCCCCTACGGATGCTGAACTTGCAAGAAGTGACGCATACCTACTCCTCTCCCCGTGTGAGAGAGGTTGGGTGAGGGGTAATGGTGAAGCGCGGCAACGCATATCGAAACCAACAGTGCTAATTAAAAGGGGCGGCTCATCCGAGCCGCCCCTTTTTGCAAAAATGCCAGAAAAATTGGTGGATAAACTATTGTATTTGGTGAGATTCGGTGCTATACTTACCATAGTAGACCACAGCTTATAGTCAGCCGCTTATAATCCTGAGAGGAGACCTCGAATGAAGTTCCAGCATCGTGCTACCCCCCCCCCACTACTACATTGTTGTATTGATTGTTCTGGCTTTTAGTCTGCTAGCGGTCAGCACCTCAGCACAGCCCTCATCCGGCACTGTCACTGCCTCTCTGCCTCAGCCTCAACCCACGGGCGATGTCCCTTCTGCACCTTCCGCGCCGTCAGCACTGTTTGTCTACCCTTCTAACCAGCCTGTTCCTTATACACGTATCCAGCTTCGCCCCCGCGCCTCTGATCGCTACATTGTCTGGATTGACAGGGCGCAGTCGCAACGCCCAGAAATCAACCCGATGTATGATGTATTGGATATTATGGGCCGCGATCTCAAGACCAATCAGCCCATCATCGTGTCCAACGCGCCAGGGGCCAAAACTGAGCCTGATATTTCTGGCTCACTAGTCGTCTGGCAGGACATGACTCGTACATGCGCCACTTGTGAGGCCAACATCCTCGGCAAGAATCTCGATACTGGCGAGACCTTCGCGGTTGCTGCTGGCCCTGATGCAGCCGGCATCGTTGACCATGCCCACCCCGCAATTGCTGGCAGGAACGTTGCTTGGCTCGAACTGAACAAGACCACTAATAGCCTCAAGGTCAAGAACCTCGACACAGGCATAGTCAAGGTAGTGGCAAGCACTTCTCGCAGTTCTGGTATCAGCTTCAATCCACCAGCGATGAGCAATGAATACATAATCTGGAGCGAAGTGCCACCTTTCAGCAAGAACAATGAAGGCGGGAGCATCGCCCAACTTCGCGCCTACAGGATTAGCGATGGCACGATAGTTACAGTAGCCAAAGATGCTGCCTTGAATGGCGGATATGCTATCGCCGACCATCGCGTAGTCTGGAGCAGCACGCAGCTTAACTTTGCCGACCTTAGCAGCGGCACCACTTCGGTTCTTTATCGCGGCGATTCTATAACCCCGGCAATCAATGGCAACACTGTGGTTTGGAGTATGTCCAACCCCAACACCGACAAGCTGGATGTTTGGGGTCTGGATCTGCGGAACCTCAACCCTCTACCGCTCGTTACAGATACAGGCAATAAGCGCAACCCGGTAGTTGCGGGTGATCTGCTGGTATGGCAGAACGATGGCGGTATCGGCGATGGTCATGTTACCAACACAACAGTGGCTGAAACATTTGCCACTGCTCCCGCTCGTGAACAGGTGATGAGCCATCAAGTCTCTACGATGCAGCAATCCCCCAATCAGGCTGTCACCAAAGGCGCATCTCCGTCTTACAACACGTATAAAGGAATGTGGGCTGCTATCTATGGTAACTACAACGGATGGGGCAACCCTACTGATCCCAGTCGCGTTGCGGCGATTAACGCTCTTGGGGCTGACATCAACAGCCCACGTTTCGGCTCGGTCGAAGCTCTTGACAGCGAGATGCACGCCAACTACTCAACATGGGGGCCTGTAGGCGGATACGCCGCATGGGGTCCCCATGTAGAGAATGCAATGCGTCTATATCAAGAAACCTATGGCCTAAAAGTAATTGCCCGCCTTGACCCCACCACCGGGATTGAACCAGGAGGTAGCGAAGGTCCTGACACTGCGGCCCAGAAGGTACTTATCTTTGCTGGCTGGAGGGGCTGGCTAAAGCACATCGAGATGGAGAGTGAGCCTAACTACGAATGGCCTTATGCCTGCACGCGGTGTAGCTGGCCAGGAAGCATCCTCTATACATGGAACGGCGAAACCGATTATCGCAAATACGGGGCAATTAACGCCTTCTACATAGATGTTTGGTACGATCTCCTCTACTACCAGAACAACTGTAGCTACGCACCAGGCAACAAATGCCAGTACCTCCAGAACTATACTTACTGGTCTCCCTCGATGGATCCAGACTTTACGCCGCTGACCGATGGGCAGCCGCTCTTCGGCGATCTTGCTGGTATGGTCAACCTTTATAACTCCAGCCATGGAACTGGTACACTCGGCGGACTTAGCTACAATGTCTACCCCAACCCAGCCCGTGATGGCACAGGTGGCCACATCCCTAATACCAGCTGGGCTGGCTTCAATGGTGATCAGCAGACACGCATAAGTGGTGGTTCGCTCCCTTCTCAAATCACGGAGTTTGGGTGGGCACCTGGCCCTATGCAAACTTGCAACATTGGGCAATGGCAGCCATGGCCGGGAAGTGGTCCGTGTCATGCAGCAGACTACGCTACACACTACTTCCAAAACGACCTCAACTACTTCCTCACTTCTGGTGAACGCCATAATGCTACATCAGTCGAAGTGTGGATGCTTAGGGGTTGGACAAGCTACGCCGATGGGATTGATAGTAGTGGCAACACTCAGGGCTGGCTTACCTGGTACAAAGGGGCGAACCCGTAATCTTGCTAGAAAGGTAGCAACATGAAAAAGCGAAAAATAGCGCTACTAGCGCTACTGTCTATTATCCTGATAGCCAGTAGCCCAGCGGTGGCACAAATTGACAGCCACTACTTCGCCGAAACCGGCCACACGCTCAAAGGTCGCTTCCTACAATATTGGCTGCAACATGGCGGTTTGGCGCAGCAAGGTTATCCGATCAGCGATGAGATTCAGGAGCGCAGCGACACTGACGGCAAGTTGCACACGGTGCAATACTTCGAGCGGGCAGTATTCGAGTTGCACCCCGAGAACCAACCGCCCAACGATGTGCTGCTCAGTCTGCTCGGCAACTTCCAGTACCAGAAGAAGTACCCCAATGGCGCATCTGGACAGCAGGCCAGCACTGACAACTCTCTGCTCTTTGCTGAAACGGGGATGTCACTGGGCGGTAAATTCCGCACCTACTGGGAGCAGCATGGCGGCATCGCGCAGCAAGGCTACCCCATCTCTGACGAGTTTCAGGAAGTAGGTACTGACGGTGTAACCCGCACCGTGCAATACTTCGAGCGGGCAGTGTTTGAGATGCACCCCGAAAATGCTGGCACGCCCTATTACGTGCTGCTAACCCAGCTTGGCACGCTGCGTTATCATGCTCCTTTGCCAACCAGTGACCTACTTGGTCTGGATATGGTCTCTCCTACCGAGGGATGGGCTGTTGGTGACAAAGGAGTTATCTTGCACTACAATGGGGGGAGATGGCAGCAGGCTGGCAGCCGAGTGCAGGATGGTAGCTACTTGAATAGTATCAGCATGGACTCCACTGATGACGGCTGGGCCGTTGGAGATGGTATTATGCTTCACTATACCAGCGGTAGCTGGCATATGGATAATGATGCCCCTGCACAAGTAAGCCGCTTTCAAGGAAGACCCTGGCCTAAGTTGGTTAGTATTAGTATGGCCTCTGCTGATGAGGGCTGGGCAATCACTGATGATGCCGCTGGTCGCTTCCTTCATTATGCAAATGGTGCCTGGAGTCTAGATGCCGCTGATTTGTTCGTTTCACAAGGACTTCGAGTTAAGATGATCTCGGCTCAGGAGGGTTGGGCGCTAGGTGTCTATGATATCCAACATTACAGTAACGGCAGTTGGATGCCTGTGCAGATGGTTGGTCATATGAACGCGGACTCGCCCGTGCTACGCGACCTGAGCATGGTATCGGCCAACGAGGGTTGGGCAGTAGGTCGAGGTCATCTCTATCGCTACGATGGGGTCAAGTGGAACGACCAACCCAGCCCAACTAGCGTAGACCTGTTCGGTGTTCAGATGCTGTCAGCTAACGATGGTTGGGCGGTAGGTGGGGTCGTTCCCACTGGTGGTGGGGGTACTATATTGCACTACGACGGTAGCAATTGGACACCATACAACAGCCCTACTGACAAGGCTTTCTATACACTGAAGATGGTCTCCCCCACTGAAGGCTGGGCGGTAGGCGAAGCTGGCACCATCCTGCACTACCAGAACGGCACCTGGAGTGTGCACCAGCAGTAGGCCAGGTAATACGCAACGAAGCCCTTTGCCTCGGCAGAGGGCATTTTCGTTGTATCACCCTATTTGGTAGGGTAACATATTCTAATAAAATGTTAACCCCCATTAGTTGAAACATGATGCCAAAAGTTGTTATAATTCGGATTCAGATAGAGCGTTTCTAGCCGAGGTTGGTTGTTACCTGTAGGTTGCCGAACGAACCAGCGAAGGTGCAAACCTTCCTTTTTGTTTTATGCGACTAAATGACTAGGCCAAGTTAGGCTAAAAGTAGTACCTCCTGGCGCAACCTGAATGCCTGTTCGCGTGTATTATATGTACCCAGGCAGTCAGGGATTGAACCTCGCGCCCGCCCACCCCCAGCCCCTCCCGAGGGGAGGGGAGTATAAGCCCCTCCCCCTGTGGGGGAGGTTGGGTGGGGGCAAGCGAATTAGAGTTCAATTAGAGCCTGTGCCGTCTAGCGTAGCAGCAAAAGTGGGGATTGAAACCTATGTATTCGCTGCGGCGTTATAACTACAGAGGCAACCCGGCTGGCGTAAAGCAGGCCGGGCATCACGCCTTTGTTGCACCGTTTCCGCCAACCCTGCGCGAAGGGGCTGGTGGAGCTAGGAGGTGGTTGACCATGCTAAAGTATTACGGCGAACTGGATGAGCTAACCGGGCGGGCCTCGTGGCGCGGCTGGGCAGGCGAACTTGATAGCATGGGCGGGATTATCAACCTGACTGAAGATGATCTGCGAGGCTACGACACCGACCTCTTGCTACTCGATGATGCTGAAGAGCCGGATGAGCGCGCCCTCGCCCTGGAGGAGGAGCGGATGATGGATTTGCGTGAACACACCGAGGCCCAGCCCAGCTACCTCGACGACGATGCGGCCAGCCGCATTGCGCCGAACGACATCGACCACAAGACGGCTGACGACTCGGTTGGTATGTATCTACGCGAGATTGGCCGCGTGTCGCTGCTTACCGCCGCCGACGAGGTGAACCTGGCGATCTCGATGCAGCGCGGCAACCGCGCCAGCTATCGCCTGCAGCGCGAACTGCTATCGCCCGAAGAGCGGCAGCAGATGCGGGTAGACGATAGCCGCGGCCAGGCCGCCCGCCGCCGCCTGATCGAAGCCAACCTGCGGCTGGTGGTCAGCGTGGCCCGCAAGTACGCAGGGCGCGGCATCAGCCTGCTCGACCTCATCCAGGAAGGCAACTTCGGCCTACTGCGCGCTGTTGACCGCTTCGACTACCGCAAGGGCCATCGCTTCAGCACCTATGCTACCTGGTGGATCCGCCAGGCCATCACCCGCGCCATCGCCGACCAGAGCCGCACCATCCGCCTGCCCGTCCACATGGTCGAGGCGGTTGGGCGGATGACCCAGGCTTCGCACAAGCTACAACAGGAACTGGGCCGCGACCCCACCGCTGATGAAATTGCAGTGCGGATGCAGGTCACGCCGGAGAAGGTCCGCATGATCGTCTCCGCCAGCCAGCAGACCATCTCGCTGGAGATGCCCATCGGCGAGGAGGAGGATGCCGCTCTCGGCGACATCATCGAGGATGCCAACTCCATCCAGCCCGCTGAGGCCGCCACCCACACCCTGCTGCGCGACGAGGTGGCCGATATGCTCTCCAGCCTGACCCTGCGTGAGCGCAAGGTTATCGCCCTGCGCTACGGCCTGGAGGACGGCTACAACCGCACCCTTGCCGAACTGGGTGATGAGCTAGGCGTAAGCCGTGAGCGCGTCCGCCAGATCGAGGCCGAGGCGCTAGCCAAACTGCGGCGGATGCCGCGCTTGCGGCGCGAGCTGCTCGAATACGTTTCTTAGCGGCAATCGCACTCCGCAGGCTGCGCCGCGCGCCA
>JANXYP010000060.1 GCA_025355955.1 Chloroflexota bacterium | reverse complement strand
CTGTGCTAATGACGTGTTCGGCTAGACGTACTTAACGGCACCAGGTTGGGACTGAGCGGGCTGCGCGAGGTAACAGCGCGACTGCGGCCCCACCTGCTCACCTTCCGCGATGAGCAGGGTAACGAACTACTCGACCTGCCCGATGCTCCTCGCCCCGACCCTGACACACCGGCACCGCCGCGCTTCCTGCCGGAGTACGACAACGTGTTGCTATCCCATGCTGACCGCCGCCGCATTATCACCGATGGTCGCCCGGTGCCACTTCCTCCTGGCAACGGCGGGGTTATCGGCACCTTCCTGGTTGACGGCTTCTTTCGCGGAACGTGGAAGATTACACGTCAGCGCGAGACTGCCACCCTGATTATCCAACCATTCGCCCCGCTAGCCGCGCCAGACCGTGCCGCCCTGACCGAGGAGGGTATCCTGCTACTCGCTTTCGCTGCACGAGATGTGATTGCCCACGATGTCCAGGTCACTGTATAACGGGTGTGCGCGCCTGGGCGAACGCGCCGAGCTAATCTCTGGCGTGGTGTTGACCTTGCTGGGGGTGTTGTTGCTGATCAATCAGGTGACGAGAGCGAGGTGGCTGTAGGTAAGTCGTAGTGGTCAGTTAGGCGGTGAGTTCTCATTCTGATGCTACTGACTCCACGTACCATCATGATAATGCAACATAGATGGGTAATCATCGCCAACCCACCCCTCGTTTGGCGAGAGCATATATATGCTAAAGAAGTAATTATCTTTGAAGTTGGCTTGTTCGCCCCACTTACCATTTTTGTAGTGCAGAATGTAGCCTCCTTGTTTAACCACACCACCGACTGCCCAGCCTTCATCGGGTGAAGTCATTGCCAAACCCCAGAAGTTTACACTTGTGGAAGTATCAGCTACGCTCCACTTACTATCTTTGTAGTGAATAATCAGGCCTGCATCGCCTACTGCCCAACCATCGGTAGGAGATGTCATTCTGATCGCGGTCAGATTAGGGATAGCGCCACTCTCAGTGCGAGGAAGGCTGCCCGGCGAGGACGGGAGCCAATCTACTTTCTGCCATTTGCCATCTTTGTAATGAAAAATCGAGCAGTAGCCCCCTACCGCCCAGCCTTCGGTTGATGAAACCATTGAGAGGGCATAAAGAGGAGTGTCGTTTACTTCCGGGGCATCTATCTGTATCCATTTGTGATCCTCATAGTGTAGAATGGCCCCCACGCCAACAACCCAGCCGTCAGTAGGAGAGAGCATTTGCACTGCCTCCAGAGTTATGTTAGCAGCATAATCGTTACCAGGTTGCCCTTGCCAATCAACCCGCTGCCAGCATCCTGCCTGAAAGTGCAGCAGCAGACCATCATTGCCACTTCTACCCACTGCCCAACCTTCAGTGGAAGAAATCATTGCCAGGCCGTTTATGTCACGCTCGTCACGAAAGAAACCCCCCACACCTTCACTGGTAACATAGTTGCTAGCTGACCACCATTTGCCATCATGGTAGTGAATTAGCCCATTTCCGCCGCCAGCCCATCCTTCGTCCGC
The DNA here is from genome assembly GCA_025355955.1 of Chloroflexota bacterium. GTDB lineage: Bacteria > Chloroflexota > Chloroflexia > QHBQ01 > QHBQ01 > QHBQ01. The sequence goes on along the minus strand of JANXYP010000060.1, from coordinate 525 downwards.
AGAGAGCATCTGGATGCTACGTATAAGCCCGTTCTTAGGCAAGTTTGTGCTTTCTTTATTGTCACACGAGGGCGCGTCGCTAGACAATGCCGCTTGCGTAGCCGCATTCGTCAATGTAGGTGGCCAGGTGGAGGTAGAAAGAGGGGAGTTAGTAGAGGTACAGCTTGTCAGAGCCAGCATGGCGACAATCATAGCTGCCATCGAGCGCCGCAGATGACTGTAGCAAGGGCATGAGCCTGGCGGGATACAATTGGACATGGTCGGGTCCCTCTTTGGTTAGCCGCTAAACAAACGACTGCCTAATTATACAACGAAACCGCATTGTTGTGGTTTCACGAACAAACAAAAAGGGACGCACTTTCGTGCGCCCCATCGTCATATACTGTTACTCAGTTCAGTCCAGATACTCCTTCAGCCGCCGCGTTTCCTTGGCGTGGCGGAGCTTGGCTAGCGCCTCGGCCTCGATCTGGCGGACGCGCTCACGGCTTACGCCTAGCTCATCACCCAGTTCGGCAAGGGTGCGGT
>JANXYP010000037.1 GCA_025355955.1 Chloroflexota bacterium | reverse complement strand
CACAAGGTACGCATCACTTATGGCAGCAAGAGCGTGGACGCGCAACTGATCGATGTGATCGCCTACCGCGACATCCCCAGTGTACGCGCCAAGGGCATCGTAGTCGACCTCAGCAGCCAGGTGTTTGCCCGCCTCGCCCCGTTGGATGTAGGTATGCTGCAACTCAGCGTGCAGGTGCTGCCGTAGGCTCAAGATTAAAGATTAAAGATTAAAAATTAAAAATAATGGGCGCGCTACGGTGCGCTCATCTCTTTTGCAACCTTACGGTAGGATAAACGTTACAGTAGGCAGACAACCAATTGCCCATAGCGTACAAGGAGGTGTGACGATGCGGCTACATCGCACTATAGCCCTGCTGCTTATCCTCGCCCTACTGACTGGCCGCGGCTATCAATCCGCTCGCGCCCACAGTGACGAACACTACTTCACCGAGACCGGCTTCAGCGTAGCGGGCAAGTTCCTCGCCTACTGGCAGGTAAACGGTGGCCTGGCCCGCTTTGGCTTTCCGATCAGCAATGAAATGCCGGAAACCTCGACTCTCGATGGCAAGCCTTATACCGTGCAATACTTCGAGCGGGCCGAGTTCGAGTTGCACCCCGAAAACACTGCGCCTTATGACGTACTGCTCACCCAGCTTGGCACCTTCGGCTACAAGCTAAAGTATCCCACCGCCCCACCCAACCAGCAGACCGACACAGTGAACCCCTACCTCTTCGCCGAAACTGGCATGAGCATTGGTGGCCGCTTCCGCGCATACTGGCAGGCCAATGGTGGGCTGGCGAGCTTTGGCTATCCGATTAGCAATCAGTTCACCGAGAAGAGCGACCTGAACGGCAAGCATTACACGGTGCAATACTTCGAGCGGGCGGTGTTCGAGTTGCACCCTGAAAACCAGCCGCCCAATGATGTGCTGCTCTCGCAACTGGGCCGCTTTCGCTACGACGCGACGCTGGGCCATCGCTTCACCATCGCGCCACAACAGGGTCGCATATTCAGGATGCAGGCATCAGCTGATTATGTGGTCTGGCTGGAGGATAGGGCGGATTCTAACGATGCCCATAGAGCTTTTAGCTACAGCATTCGTAGTGGAGAGGTTAGCAAGTTGACCGACATGGCGAGGGATTACATTACTATTAGTGGCTCATATGCCGCATGGGAGGAAGTGACGGGCGGCAACTGCATGGGCTGTGTGCGGGCAATTGTAGTCAAGAACCTGAGCAGCGACAAGTCATTTGAGCTAACCACCGACTCCATGTATCCTGAATACTCCTACCCTGCTGTATCCAGCAACACTCTGGCCTGGATTAAATGGAACAACGATCAAGTCAAGCTGATGACAATAAATCTCGACAGCGGTCAGGTGAATGAGCTGGCTTCGCTGCCAACAGGTAGTATCAACCCCCTGGCACTCAGCGATCGTTACATCGTCTGGTCGGAAACTAGCACGGGCAGTGATCGAATACCCAGGTGCAAGCTGTCAGCATTCGACCGCAGCAGCGGGAGTGCCAAGCAAGTAGCAGAGTTTATCGTAAATGATGAGCAGGGGACTTGCCAGTACGCACTGGAAGGTAGCAACCTGTTCTGGACCGGTGGTTTTGATGGTATGGTGTACCAAAATCTCGATGGAAATAGCCAGCCTATCGATCTGCAAGGTGGCTCCGACCCAATGATTAAGGATGGAATCGTGGTATGGACTGGCCTAGGGCTGGGGGACAATCCCGTCCAGGGGATTTGGGGCATGAAGGTGGGACAAGCCATCCCTGATCTGCTAGTCAGCAGCAAGGACAAGCTATACAGCCCGCAAGTAGCAGGTGATGCTCTAATATACCAGGGCAAAGATGGCCTCGTCAGCGTACCGCTGGCCCAGGGGTTCGTCAGCACCATCAACGCCGATCCGCCGATTACCCAGCTACCAACCGAAGCAGTCAACGCTAACCTGCCTTATACAGTTGGCGATAGCCGCGCCGATCACAAGATCTCCGGCAAAAATATCCTCTACCTCGACCAGCCGGACGCGCAAAGCCCAGTCGAAGCATATGGCTACAACCTACGCACGCAGCGGGTGTTCACCAGCACCGGCGCAGCGGCGAACGGGGTGGACAGCAACGACAGCGTGCTGGTGTGGGAGCAACATGGCGATGCAATCAAATGCCCCAATTGTCCCATTACGCTTGTCGCTGAAGATATACTCAGCGGCCATCGCTACGATTTGGGTGAGGGTGGCATGGCCCATGCCAGTTACGGTCACGCGGTGGCCTGGGTCAAATCGGACAAAAACGAGTCGGGTTCCAACGTAGCCAAACTAATGTACGAGAATCTGGATAGTGGGCAAGTTACGGAGGTTGTCAGCAACACATTGGACGTAAGAGGGGTGGCGATTAGCGCCAACTATATAGCCTGGCAGGATGCCACTTCAGTGCGCGCCTACAACCTGAAAACCGGCATGACCCGCACCCTGGCTTCCGATGCACCGCGCTACGCGGTAGGTTTCGCGCTGGATGGCAGCGACCTGGTTTGGAGCAACGATAGCAGCCTGTTCTACGCCGATCTGGATAGCGATGCGCCGCCGATCTCGCTCTATGATAAGCGGGCGGAAGCGCCGACCATCAAGGGTGATTATGTGCTGTGGAGCAGCAATGGCGGGTTTGGCGAATGTGGCCCGTGCGACATTTGGGGGCTGAAACTAAGCGACCATATCGCACTGCAGCTGATCGTCGGCTATCCTGACATATACTCGCCCCAGATTGCCGGTGATTATCTAATCTGGACCGACCTCAACGCCAACCAGACGCTCTACACCTCGCTATCGGGCGCGTTCGCCGCCGCTGGCAATTAGGAGGGTTACCGGGCGGGGCCATAATACCGCCGCCGCAGATAAACATATAGCGCAGCGGCAAAGATAGCAGCAGCGATGATGTTGCGGGTGAGCGGGAAGCCAATTAGCGGGGCGTTGGGGAAGAACAGGCCGAACAGCCAGCCGATGAACACAATGTAACCGAGCATCAGTGCCAGGCCAGGCAGCCAGCCTACATCGGGCAGGCCCAGCAGGGCGAATGCGGCTTCGACGATGGCCGCATAGAAGCGGGGTCGCGGCGAATTAGCAAGGCATCCACCCTCTCCCAGCCTCCCCCGGTGGGGGAGGGGTTTTGTTTCTAGTGTTCGGCCAGAGTAGCGGTAACGTCGAGGGTGCTGCCATTGCGTAGCAGGTGCAGGGTAACGGTGTCGCCGGGGTTGAAGCTGGTCAGCACTGTGCCGAGGCCGTGATCGGTGTCAATCTTGAAA
>JANXYP010000017.1 GCA_025355955.1 Chloroflexota bacterium | reverse complement strand
GGGCAGATTGCCCTCGCACATACGCATCAAGCTAAAGCCCCCATCGGGGGTTTGGGGGAGAAAAGCCGCCCCGCACCTGTGCTGATGGTAACTGGCCTACCCAGCATCAAGCTAAAGCCCCCAGCGGAGGTTGGGGGAGAAAAGCTGCCCCGCACCCATGCTGCTTGTAAGTGGCCTACCCAGCATCAAGCTAAAGCCCCCAGCGGGGGTTGGGGGGGAAAAGCCGCCCCGCATCTATGCTGCTTGTAAGTGGCCTACCCAGCATCAAGCTAAAGCCCCCAGCGGGGGTTTGGGGGGGAAACGCCGCCCCCACATCTATGCTGTTGGTAACTGGTTCCCCTAGCATATGGATTGCTGCTTCCGATTAGCATAGTCGCCAGTGAGGGTATTCTCCCCCAACCCCCGCTGGGGGCTTTTTGCCTTAAGGGTGGTCACCAGTGGGAGTATTCTCCCCCAACCCCCGCTGGGGGCTTTTTGCCTTATTCAAAACTCAGCACTCAGCACTCAGCACTCAGCACCAGGCTTGGCCCGCCCCAGCAGCGCGTCATCGGCCAGGCTGGGCAGGCGGTGCAGGACGAGGCTACGCACGCCGCCTGCGCCGCGCCCGTCATCGCTGAGGTACTGGCGGTGGCGGTCAATCGCCTGGTCGAGCAGCGGGTCGAGCGCGTCCGCATCCAGCAGGCAGAGGCGGCAGAGCGCCTCGCGGTGGCTGCGGTCGAGGCTTAGTTTCATATCCCTAAAGCGTAGGCTGTTGGACGGCAACTGATCGCGGTAGACCCAGGCGAGCGCAAGTAGCAGCAGTTCGCTAGGGCAGTCGCGGCGAGGCGTGAACTGGCCCTCCGCCATCGCGGGCGGGCAGAGCCGCTCTAGCCAGACGGTTACGCCGCGCACGGATTTGCCGCTGAGGGAGAGGTGCAACTGCTGATACTCGGCAACTTCAGCGAAGTGAGCATCGAGCGCATATCTAACCCCTCGCACCAGGTCGGTGTGTTTCACCTTATCCGCACCGCCGTTGCAGAGGATGTTGCATACCTGGCGGTAGGTGCAGAGCGGGCCGCGCAAGGTGGGCTGGCGTTCGTCCCAGCCCGTGTACAGCAGGTAGTGGAGCAAATCCACCTGCAAGCGCGTCGCCGCCATAACGATGCGGATACCCAGTTCGGTGAGGCGGATCGGTTTGCTATAGTGTGAACCGGATCCGCTGATGAGGTTGGTGAGACGCGCCATCTTTGCAGCGTCGAAGTAGTGGCTTCCTACCCCATACGTGTTCAGGCAAACTCGGCAAAGATGCCGCATACTGGCAAAGTAGGTGGCGGGGTTGTCAAACAACGTTTTCAACAGGCCAATGGTGACATCCGGCCCTGCATCGGGCGCGACATGAAACATCAGTGGGTCTGGTGCAATTAACGCAACATCGTTAAGCATAGCTATCTCCATTTGTATCGCGTATTCGTGTCGGTGCATGATCTTCCCTCGATTCGGCGTACCATCTATATCAGCAGCGCCTCGTCGGTCAGCATAGGCATTCGATGAAGTCGAATGAAGCGATTGAGCGCCCCGCCCGTTGTACCCTCGCTGATGTAATTTGGATAGGCGCTTATCACCGCCCTAAGCATCCTTTCAAGCGCTGCTGGTTCAAGAAGGCACAACTTGTATAGCGCTTCGCGGCGTTCGCGGGTAAGAGGCAAGTCAGCACTGTTGAGCAGGCCATTGGTGTCGGGCTGGCCTACCGAGTCGCGGTAAACCCAGCCTATGCCTAGCAGCAGCAATTCACGGCTGCACGCGGTACGACGAGCGAACATCCCGTCGTGGATCGCGGGGGGCTGAAGCTGCTCCAACCATACGGTTACGCCTCTGATGGTTTTGCCACTTACCGATAGCTTTATCTTCTTGAATGGTTCTTTACTGGCAAGCTCTTCATCGAATCTGGCAGCGAGTTCGGCCACAATTTGACTGGAGTTTATCCTTGCATCCTCTTTGTCCCACAACAACTCACATACGCGCCGATAAGTCCACAATGGGGCATTATAACCTGCCTGCTGATCATCCCAGCCAGTATAGAGCAAGTAATGTATCAACTCGGTCTGCCGTTCGGCTCGGGCGCAGATAATGCGGTGGCCGATCGCAGTCAAGGTAACTGGCCGCTTTGCTTGTGCATCCAGCAGTGAGGTCATGTGCGCTACCGTGGCCGAGTCGCGGCTACGCCCACCGCCTCTATACATATCACCTGCTGCCATGCACAGTTCCTTGAGCGTCTGAAACTTACCATCAGGATTTTTAATGAGCGTTTCAAGAAGCGCTAGTGTATCATCGGGACCGGCATCCGGGGCGATGTGAAAGGAAGGTCGCTTGCTTTTGCTTTGATTGTCTGCTGCCACTTGAGGAAGTCCCTCCGGTAATTAGGTGAGCCATTTTCGTAAATGCTGGCAATGTGTTCATGTTCGCCATTGTTGACTGCCTTGACCGACTCGGATACTACCAGCAAATTGTGCATGGCACGATACATCTTCTTGTCCGAAAGTTGGTCTCGATCAGCGCAAAAGTAACATTCGTGCCTGGTTCTCTCTCGCATTGCAGTGAAATCCTCCCAGCTAACCGCACGGTGGAAGTTCTTCTTAGTGGTACGATGGCTGACGTTGTAGCTGCGGGTGAATGGCAGGAACACCTGACCGAAGCCTGCCGACTTCAGCCAGCTAGCCGAATCGAATGACTCTGCCTCTAGCGCGTCAATCAGCCCGACCATGGCGGGAACGCCGAGGCCGAACAGATGCACGCCGAGACCGCGCTGTCGCGCCGCCTGCACGATGCGGCCTACGCTGCTGTTCGACTGGTTGCTGGCGCTGTTGCTGCCGTTGCCCTTGCCGTTGGTGCTGAAACTGCCAAACCCCAGCGCGGCGATATCGCCGAGGGCCAGATAGCGTTCCAGACAATATTCAATTTGCTCTGCGGTGTGTCCATGCACCACCGGCACGCACTTGGCGCGCAACTCGCGGGGCATCTCCTGGTAGAAGATGCAGGACATCTCCACCGTCTGACGCACCTTCTGCCATACCAGATCAGGGCTGTCCTGGCTGCACGGCACGTTGTCGGGCAACACGTAGCGATCCGCCCAGGGGTTAGCGCGATAGCAGGTGAGCAGCTTATAGTATAGCTCATCGTAGCCAATCTTGCCCACCTGCACATAATAGCCCGCACTGTCGAACGCAATCTGCCCGCCAACCTCGGTGCGTAGCTCGCGCAACATCGCCAGCGCAGTGGGGTTCATGAATAGCGGGGTGGTAAGGATGTGTGACAGGGCGGGGGCAAGCTGGTCCGCCTCGCGTAGCAGCGCGGTCATCTTGCGTATGTCGCTTATGCACACGGTCATCGAGGTGTAGAAGTCAAGCATCGTTGCTCTCTTTTTCGCTCTCCTGCTTTGGCTCTGACCTGGGTACCTGCAACGCCCAGCATATCTGGTTGCGAACCCTCCTGCTGATAATGAACTTCTCTACTATCTGCCTGACCCGCTCACGGGTGACTGAAAACTTGCTGGCGATCTGCTCAAGGGTAAAACCCTGGTCGGGGTTCAGGCGCATACCGACGATAATTCGGTTTCGCTCTGTACAATATCTGTCTATCGTAGCGGCCAAAACCTCCCTAGCGTAATTGTCCCACATCCAGTCATACGCGGACTGGCTGCTATCCGCCACTTGCTTGGCGGTGGGGCAACGCTGGATGGGGCGCACGTGCAGCACAGCATTCAGTCTGCCCCAAAGACCGTGCTTCAGTTGCGCTGCTCTTTCCACCTCCCAGTCGTAAGGTAGGCGACCCAGCTTCTGCACCAGCTGGTCGTGGATTGCGTCAGCTTGATGATAGCGTTCCCACATATGAGCTGGCAGGCTGATGGGATTGCCCTGCAACTCGATAGCACGACGGATGTGTTGCTTTACCCAAAAGCTGAGGCACAATACAAACCGCTTGCCTTGCATTGGGCGGAAGGCTTCTACCGCGTGCAGGAGGCCAGTATAGCCTTCTTGAAACAAATCGTCAAACTCCAGACCCCGCCCTTGATAACGCAGAGCGATGCGGGCTACAACCCACATCTGATCGCTGGTAATCGCATCATAGATGGCAGCAACCTCGGGCAGACTACGCCAGCGGCTGAGGATGGCGACCTCACGCGCCGCCAATTGTTCCCTGAGCGCCCAGTATTCGTGATACAATTTGGCTTTCTCTCCCTGCTTGTGGCAATGATAGTAGGCGCTGTATAGTGATTTGAGCCGTGCGCTGTCGGCGCTTGCTTGAATACGTTGGGCAACGGGGTCGAAGCCGGGGTACTTCTGGCGCAGCAATTCGAGTTCAGCAAACAGCATCCGCTCATTAGTACGGTTCAGTCGGTGCATGGTGTAATATTCAAGGATACGGGGGCGTAGCTCCGGTGTAATCTTACGGCGCAGCCCTTTCAACTGGGCGGCCGCTTCTAGCCAGGTAGCAGTGCGGTGGGCAAGGTCGACAAAAGCAACCCGAGCGATGTTTTCGTATCTTAGCTGCTCATTCGCGCTAATCGCACCCTGTCCCGCCATCAGGCGGCGGGGCCGCTCGATGATCACCGCCCCAGCCTCGGCCAGTTCCTCGGCGATACGCCCCACCTTGTAGTCATCGCCGCCCACCTGTTTTACCGCGCTAGTAAGTTGGTACCAGCTAAGGCCGCCTGCCCTATCTATACACGCTTGTAGGTCAGCCAGCACCTCGGCAACGCTTGCCCTGCCAATGCGGCGGCGATCGGTAGGCGTGGGGCGATAAGCGGGCGCTGCCCAATTCTGCTGCTGGTAGTCGGCTTCAATCTCGGCAATGGGGCGCTCATCAATATCCCAGTCGTTGGCGAGGGGGTAAACGGGTGCGGTGGGGGCGTATGGCTCATCCTGGACATCCACTGATGCTGCAAAGTCGGCGGGCGCGTCGGTTAGCGACAGCCACAGCGGTTCGCCAGCGCTGATCAGGCTGGCCCAGATTGCGTCTATGTCCGATCGGTTGGTAGATGAAGTATGGTTGACTACCATCGCTGCTGTCCTCGCTTGCGTATTACGCAGCGATTATAGCAGAAGGGAAGGGGGTTGGCAAACGCTAACATGGGACCAGTGTTGGAGCATTGTTGCCTCCGATAAGCATTGAGGTGCTTGACCGATCGGAGCTACGCTCCTAGCCCTCGGTAACTTGGCACGCAGCGGCGTATCCCCTCCTTCTACTGCCTTTCACCATAGTTGGTAACGTTTAGCTCGGCGGGAGGGGCATAAGCAAGCTAACTGCCCGATCAGCAC
>JANXYP010000013.1 GCA_025355955.1 Chloroflexota bacterium | reverse complement strand
CCTTCACTATCAACTGCACAAGGCCATACGACACACCCACTTCTTTAACAAGCTCTCGGTGCAAGTCGCCGATGCTCATCTCTCGCTGTTCGCCTAGCAGTGCCAATATCTGCTGCTCAAACTCTCGCCGAGGAGCTTTTACCCTTCTACGCAGTGGCTCTACCATCTTGCTGCTGTCCGTGTTAGTCGCGGCGGCTTCTTCACTGCTCTCGATAACCTCTTGGTTCGTCACTGTTTCATCCTCCTTGAAGTTGTGCATCAGACATTCTAGCACACCGGCGTGGTAAGGAGGACATTGCGGACAAGGGTGAAACTAATAACAAAGCCAGGCAAAGCTCACCCGGCTGATTGCCTACGCACGCGGAGCGCGGGCAGGGGATTATATCATATGGGCGTTAACGCTGAGGTGTGCAGGTGCAACTTGCACCCCTCCAGGACCTGAAGAATGATCAGGCTGGTGCCAGCGGAAGCGGCGAGGGGCGTAAGAAGAACCGCTAGCAGCGGCTACGCTACCCTACAATCAGCGCTGATAATCCACTGCGCATCGCTGCCGATGTGACAGGGCGGTGCAATGCGGCGCAGACCACAGAAAGTGGCGATAACTAGTGCTGGGTTGTTCCCACCTCCGCAGCGACTCCGCCTGGCCTGGCGCAGTGAAGGTTGAGCTGGCTGGCGTTAACCAAGCGTTAACCAAGCGATCGCACTGCCTTAATTGACACTCCACTGCTTAGGTGCTATAATGGTCATAGCAAATCAGAAGAAGTGCTTGATAGTGGTCAGACAGACAGATTCTGGGATTAGGCGCGGAACCCCAACCTTTAGGCAGCCTCATTTGTATTGCTAGAGAGTTGAGACCGAGGGGCAAGTACAGCGTTCTAAAAGGAGAGTGGTTGTGAAGAGAGCGTTCCAGAAGAAGTCGCTCATCATCGTGGCATTGATGCTGGGGCAATCCTTCGGGTGAAGATAAGGGGAACTCTAACCCCATGGTCATCGTTTATCAGTTAGGTATCTTCGCCAGGCAAGCTATATAATTGACAGGAAGAAGCTAAGTGGTACGATGGTAATGTTAACGCAGTAACGTAGGCTGCTAGAGAAGGTGTGTAATGCTAAAGCCGAGAGTATTGACGATTCTGCTGCTATCGCTGGCTCTGCCACTGATGCTGGGGCAGTGCAACAATAGCGTTAGCCAACCACCATTGAACCAGTCCGAGGCGATCAAGCTGGCAAAGGGGGCGGCGGCCCAGCTTCAATCGCCTCCACGAATCTATGCCCTCTCCACTAGCTATGTTGAACAATGGCCTGATGCATCGAACTCAGTTGTAGCTAGCTATAATAGCTGTGGCGTAGCAGGCCCTGCTGAGGCTTGTATGCATCCTATTACACTTACTACCGCTCTAACTGATACGAATAGCAATAATAACGGCCAAGATGTCACATTTCTAGCGAACTGGCAGGGATCAGGCGCGAAGCAGTCGGAGCATAGTTGGCGCTTTCATATCGATTCCGCCAATCAAGTTACGTTTCTAAGTGAGCAAGGCGATCCACTGCCACCCAGGGTTCAGTAGAGATGTCGGTGGCGCTAGATTAGATGCTGTGATCTATCGCAATGGCGGTAGAAATAGCTAAGGCAAGGACTAAGATGAAGATAAGCAAGCGTTTCGCCCATATGCTAGTATTTGCTGCTCTAGTCACACTGATCACCTGCTGTATCTACAACCTGTGCGCCAGTATCGGCCAGGGACACACTTCAAGCATTCCACTGCTTGCTACACAGTTCCCTAGCAACGAATCTATACCTGAGATCGGTAAGCAAAACGAGAGCGACAATTTTAGAGGGGAAGGTGACGAGCAAATGGCGAGGCATCTATACCCTAGCACCTCAGCTCCTCCCCACGCGATCAAGAATGCTCTGGATTGGAGTACAGCTCATATCCAGGATAAGTTGCCCTCTGGCAGCGTTAGATATACGTCATCAGCCAAGATTAGCACCACGTCATCACTCTCTTCCACTGCTTGGACCAGCCTCGGCCCGCAGCCGCTTGATAGCAGCGCAGGCACACACGCTGACTATCGCTGGGGATTGGTGGGGGGCAGGATAAATGCCCTGGCAGTAGTGAGCGCAAGTGGTTCGATCAGTCCTACTATTTACGCCGCCTCAGATGGTGGTGGTGTCTGGAAATCTACCAACTGCTGCTACACGGCTACTACCTGGACCGCGCTGGGTAGCAACGATCCTTACCTGTCCAGTTCGGTGATTGGCGCAATTGCAATTGACCCCGTTGTTTCCACCACAATTTATGCTGGCAGCGGCGACCACGATAGCTATTTCTACCCGGTTTTTGGCAGTCGCGGCATATTGAATAGTGTAGATGGCGGCGCAAACTGGAAAACGGTGGGCGGTAGCGTATTTGATGGCGCTAATGGCAGTGATCCACAGCGCATTACTGCAATCGCAGTGGACAAGAACCACAACAACGTGGTAATGGTCGGTACTCTCTCCACGGGTACCAACTCTGGGTTCTACATGAGCTTTAACTCCGGTACTAGCTGGCAGCACTGCGCGATCGCCAGCACTAGCTTTCACCCCCATGAGATCGTCTCTGACATTTCACTTGATTATACGATCAGCCCAACCGTGATGTATGTTGCTCTTGGCAACCCTATTGCTATGGGTAGCACTGAAGGTATCTACACCGCTACCGTACCTACAAATAATCTTTGTCCGCCGGGACTATGGCATCCCTCTTTGCCAGCGCCTACCTCTGGCCCTGCCTGGGGGCGTATTCAGATGGCTATTGCACCGAGCGATCACAACACCTTGTATGCAGTTGTAGCACAACCTCTCACCATAACGATGGGTGTTTATTCCTCCACTAATGGGGGCGCTAGCTGGTTGCAGGCATCGGACTACTCTGCATATATGGATTGCCATGCGGTGCAGGATCATACTTCTTTCTCCTGGTTCGACCTTACCATCAAGGTAGACCCCACCTTGTCTACTACCGTTTACGTAGGCAATACAAATCTCTATAAATCCACTGATTCCGGCAAACACTTCCTGAACCTGACAAATGTTTACGCTACTGCTTGCAGTAGCTATGGTAGCGTTCATCCTGATCAGCACGCTATTGCCTTCCTGCCCAACACCAGCAAATTTGTTGTTGGCAATGATGGCGGGCTATATTATAGCGGCGACAGCGGCTCAACCTTCTCCCAACTCAACAATACACTGTCCAATCTTACATTCTATAATGGCGACCTAACCCCCAACTTTGCCAACGACCCATCGGCCAAAGCCTTTGGTGGGATGCAGGACAATGGTAGCAGTTACTATACAGGGACGCTTGCTTGGCAGCGTCCCGGTGGCGGGGATGGGTTTTACACAGCAATCGAACCTATTTCGCAAACAAACTGGTATTGGGAGTACGATCACGGCCAACTCAACTGCTCAACTACTGGTCCCACTGGTACTTATAACCAGTGTTTCAATAATGACCTTATGAGTACAGGGTTCAACACTCCCTTCGTTCTCGACCATCTAAACTGTAGCACAAACTGCGCCCATATAATCCTTGGCACCTATCGAGTTTGGGAAAGCACTACAGGCGGCACCACTGGCTCTTCTTGGAACGCGATCAGCGGCGATTTGACCAAGGGTGGGAACGATGTAATAAGCGCCCTTGCCTTTGCGCCCAAAAACACAAAGATCATCTACTCCGGCAGCAGTGGTGGGCAAATGACATATACGAATAACGGGGATACCGGCAGCATGGCGACATGGATTACCCTGACCTACTCGACTCAGCCTAACCGAGCAATCAACGATATTGCTGTTACACCCGACAGCGCAATCACTACCACCAGCCCGATGACCGCGTATGTAGCGTTCGATGGCTTCGATGAAAACACGCCCTCTACCCCAGGGCATCTATACCGTGTAACCTGCACTGACACCTCTTGCGCGAATCACACTTGGACCAACCTGAGTACCATCCTGCCCAATGTTCCCGCCTATAGCGTGGTGGTCAACCCCCTGAACGTCAAGCAGGTATTTGTTGGCACCGAAATCGGTTTCTTCTACACCGATGATATCACTGCATTGCATGTGGGTTGGTACAAGTTCCAAACTGGTCTGCCCGTTACCCCCATCTACAAGCTCACCGTGGATAGCAGCCCCTCTGGTAATGGCAACACCACCCTGGCGGCCTGGACGTTTGGGCGAGGAATGTATGCGGTACTGTTGCCCAATCCAACATGGACGGTTGCTCCCAGCCCCAACCCTGGCACTTTCCAGAATCAGCTCTTTGGGGTAGCCAAGATAAACAGCTATGATGTCTGGGCGGTAGGAAATTATTACACCACGACTGGCACAGGTTATAGCACAATGGCTCTTCACTGGGATGGCGGCTCATGGACGCGATACACCACGCCTAACCCTAGCCCAAACTACAATTATTTGATTGGGGTGGCGGCAACTCCGGGCAACGATCTGTGGGCAGTGGGTAGTTACTACTCATCCACAATGCCTGGTTTCCTCACCCTTGCCGATCACTATAATGGGTCATGGAATCAGGTAAATACACCCAACCCTGGCAATAGCGACAACAGGCTTGAGGCTGTCTCTGCATCTACTATCACCGATGTTTGGGCAGTTGGTTACTACCAGACTACTTTCACGAATTACCGCACCCTAATACTTCATTCGAACGGTACCACGTGGAGTCAAGTTGCCAGTCCCAATGAAAGTAGCAACAACAATGAGTTGCTCGGCGTAGTAGCTGTGTCACCCACTGATGCTTGGGCAGTCGGGTATTATATTGATACGAGCAGCGTAGTTCACACTCTGATTCTGCGCTGGAGTAGCGGGATTTGGAGCCAGTACACCAGCCCTGATCCTGGCAGGACTAACCAGTTGAATGCAGTAACAAGGACACCTGATGGCAGTATCTGGGCGGTGGGATCATACATTGATGCAATCTGCAATTGCACCAAGACTCTCACCGAGCAATGGAATGGTTCTTCGTGGCAACAAATAGCCAGCCCTAGTGGCGGATCTCTGCTAGGGGTAGCAGGAACTGCGGCCAATGATATATGGGCGGTTGGATATTCTGCGAATGATTTCACTAGCAGTACCTTGACTTTGCACTGGGATGGCAACGCCTGGAGTGTCGTGAGTAGCCCCAGCCCCGGCAATAATAACTACTTGTATGGAGTAGCAGCGATAGGCAGTACCGATGTGTGGGCGGCTGGCTACGACGAGGCTGGTACCCTGACGCTGCACCTCGGCAACGGCGGTTGGGGTCTCAAGCCAAAATAGCCACAAGGTATTAGTATTACAACCTCGGCTGGAAGGGGCTGATTTGTCCCCAACGCTAAGTGGCTGCGCTTCGATGTCCCGCTGTTGGCGAGGGTAATAACTCTGCTTCGCTACGTGCTGCTTCTGCTACCGCCAGCATGACCAGTGCAACAACATAGCAACGCTCAATGGAGCCAAGGGTTGTGCCACTGCCAACAAACATCGTACCTAGCCAACAATCAAGCCGATGAGCTGTGCATCTGCTTCGATTCCATCTTACTTAAACCTTCACTTTTACTTCGCTTATCACGCTAGGCGGTATGCTACCTTTGCCTGAGCTAGTATGAAATTGACATAACTTGCCGCTGCCGCCTACGCTGGCGGGTAGCTTCTTGCTCGCTACATTTAGCGGCTCCCTACCCGCCAGCGTGCCAGTTAGGGGTACAGCCGCTTGCTAGGCGTTGTAGGAAACAAGTAAGCAGGAGTAAACTACTTCTAATGCTCCTTAGACGTAGTTATTTTGTTGGTTAGCGAGGGGCAAAAATGGGCGCAGTTGAGGTCATGATACTACCCACCGGCGGCCTAGCTACCTACGGCGAGGGCGACGGCGGCACAGGCCAGGCGCGGCTGGATCTAGCAATCGCCGCCTGGCTGGAAGCGAAGACCGGGCGCAGCGGCAGCCAGAAGACGGCGCGGGCGTATAGCGACGTGCTGCAAGGCTTCAGGGCCGCGATTGTCGCCGCTGGCGCAGACCTGGATAGCCAGCCAACCGCGCTCGCCCTAGCCGCCCAGCGCTGGGCCGGGCGCGGCGCACCGGCGGCCACCACCTATAATCAGCGCCTTGCCATCCTGAGCAGTTTCTACAGTTACGCCGTGAAACACGATCTACTCGCCGCCAACCCGATCGCCCTGGTCGAGCGCAGGCCGGTGCAAGCCTATGCCGCCGCCGCGCCACTAACTCCCGCCGAGGTAAAGGCGCGGCTGGCCGAGATACCTAAGCACACGGTCGCCGGTCTGCGCGACTATGCGCTGCTGGCAATCGCCTTGCACACTGGCCGCCGCCTGGCCGAGATTGCCGCAATGGTCTACGGCAATGTGCGCCAACTGAATGATGGCCGCGTGGCCGTTACCTTCCCCCACTGCAAGGGCGGCAAGGTGATGCGCGATACCCTACCCCTCGCGGTGAGCCGGTCGCTGATGGCTTACCTCTACCAGCTACACGGCGCGGCCCTGGGTACGCTCGAGGCCGCCGCGCCGGTATGGGTCAGCCTTCAGCAGCTTGGGCGGCACGCACGGCCATGCCTTGACCATGCGGGCAATGCAGCAGATCTGCGAGAAGTGGCTGGGTACGTCGAAGTTTCACGCGCTACGTCACACCTACGCCCGCGCCCTGGAAGATACTGGCGCGAAGGTGCAGGGCATTCAGATTCGGTTGGGCCACGCCTCGCTACAGACTACTGGCCGCTACCGCGCCGCCCCCCGCGCCGGTGATAATCCGCACGGCGAGCAACTGGCCGCGATGTTTGGCACTGATGGCGCGGTTGGATAATAGGGGATTACAGGGTGAGCTAGCGGGGCCAGTGGGTGTTGCGATAGGTTTCGGCTTGCTGGGCGTTGAGCTTTTTGCAGCCAGCGGCGTCGCGGGTGTAGAGGTCGCCGTCGAGGTAGACGGCGTGAGGGGCGGGCGGGATGCTAATGCGGCAGACATCGTGGTCGGAGGCGCGGGCGTAGGTGATGTCGAGGAGGTGGAGGTTGGCTTGGCCGAGGCGAGCGCCTAGCTTGTCGGTGAGGTAGAGGGTGTAGCCGTCGTGGTCGGCTTTCTGGGGGTTGGCGGAGGCATATTCGCGCTCCACGCCGATGACCTTGCCGGTGCCGTTCTCGATGCCGATGAGCAGGGTGCCACCACTGGTGTTGAGGAAGCAGGCGGCGGCGCGGGCGATGGTGTTTATCAGTTCGCCGTCTAGTGTGTTGCTGACAGGGTGGAGACGAGCAGCAATCTTGAACTCGACGTGAGATGTTTCGCCGCCGTTGATCAGGGCGACGAGGGCGGGATCGTCGCCGGGGGTGGCGGCGAGGCTGTGGTATTCGGCGAGAGTGGCATCCTTCACCTGCTGGGCGACGAGTGGAAAGGTGGTGAGGATGTGAGCAAACTCGGCTTCGCTGAGGTTGTAGATGTGTGCGACCATCGCATCGAGTTCGGCGCGGAGCTTGGCGCGCTCGGCAGGATCGGTTACTCCGGCAGTATGGTCGCCGAGGCCGACTTCGGTGGCGAGGGCATCGTATTCAGGGGAGGTGCAGATGAGTTTGGCGGCGTGTTCGACTATGGCATCGAAGTAGGGGTCGCCGCTGGTGTAGCGGGGGATGGGGAGTTGGTATAGGTAAAACATTGTCATATTAACACTTACTCTTTGGCGAATCAGGAAATCACAAACCAGAGAATTGAAACAAGCGGTTACAAACAGAGTTTCAGCGAGTTGGATTAGTTTCTCGTTTTGATGTTTCTTATCATATATAGCGTTTACAGTTAGTGAATGACCACAGAATACGTTGTATGGCAGAACGGTAGCTATCAAGGTGCGCTCATTCGTGTTTGCCGTCACAGTACGATATGCAAGCCGGTATGATTGGTAGTCAAGTATTTGACCCTCATCCTTCTGACGGCTAAGTAGAGCTTTACGGCCCTCTGTTTCCTGAATCCAATACTTAGGGTCGCACAGGAGGTGTGTAAACTGGTACATCATCTTACCTTCAAATAGAGGCAACATCCCTGTGCCATTCATCTTACGAAATAGGTGGCTATCGTTCGTCATGTCAAATTCGCGGGTAAGTGTCAAGTTCCATTTGTCAGGTAGCTTCTTACCAAGCAGGTCGAAGCGAATCATGTTTTCGGCAATCTGCGCGTCTATATCTTCCTTGAACTCCATCACTGAGTAGGTATCTGGAGAGAGGCGGCTGACTAGCTCAACAGAGATGGGGATGCCACCGCTCTTGGGGAAACTGTCAAGCTCCTCCACATAGTGGCGCATGAAGGCCGCTGGGAACTTGATGGTGCTTCCACTTTTGCGGAAGGTTAGGACGACAAACTTGAAGCTACGATGAACATTCTCGAAGATGCCCTTGCTATTCTCAAAGCAGAACAGACCCGTTATTTCGGTCTGGCTAAAAAGCATCTGGCGAAGCTTGGTAGTACCGAGGTCACTATATATGCCGCTAGGGATAACGAGGCCACACTCGCCATCGTCGCGAAGCAGGTTGTAACATTGTTCGGTAAACAGCTTGTAATAGTTGATGTCGGTGCCAGTGCGCTTGCCGTTGACAATGGCACTTTGGTTGACATACTGCTCACTACTCCGATAGTAGCTACTGATATGAGGAAAGCTCGATCGATACTCCTGCCAAGCGGAGGCTATATCTGGAGCTTCTAGCAATTTCTCTAGCTGTTCCTCAAAGTCTTTTATATCTGTGACTCTTCTACCTACAGCTACGCCACCCACAATCTTACTGTATTTATTGAAAAACTCTTTAGCATAGGGCTTAAATGTCTCCCAAGGCGGGTTAGTAATAATAATGTCGAAGCCGCCCTGGGCGAGGACGTGGTAGAACTCGTAGCCCCAGTGAAAAGGTTCGAGGGCGGCGATGTCGGCTTCGGTGAGGGGGCGTTTGCTGGATTTGCCGTTGGGGGCGAACTGCTCGTACTTAATCTTCAGCTCCTGGAACTCGTGGAGGAGCAGGCGGTTGAGTTCGGGCTGGACACGGTTGTGCAGGGCGATGATGTCGTCGCGGAGTTGTTGCAGGTCAGGGGTGTAGGAGGAAGCATCGCGATAGGCGCGGACGAGGGTATCGCGCTCCTCGACGAGTCGGTCGAAAGTCTCAGCGCGACCTGCGGCAAAAAGGCTCATGCGGGTGCCGTCCACCTTGCGCAGGCCAATGAGCGAGTTGCCGGGCATGATGTTGAAGTCAATATTGGGCAAAGGCTCAAGGTCGGCGACGGTATGGGTGGCGGCGACGAGGGTGAGGAAGAGGCGAAGGCGAGCGATTTCGGTAGCTTCTTCCATAATGTCTACGCCGAAGAGGTTGTTGGTGATGATGCGCTTCTTGAGAAAGTAGTTGAGCGAGGGGTGAGGCTTGGCCTCCTCTAGTTTGCGGACGAGGTTGGAGTCGTGGCGGAAGTCTGAGGCGATGCGGCCATAGGCATATAGGTAGATGGTGTATAGCGCCTTCATCGCGGCGACGAGGAAAGCGCCAGAGCCGCAGGCGGGGTCGAGGATAGTGAGCTTATCGAGGATGTCGAGCAGCTCACGGCAGAGGCCAGCATCAAGGCGGAGCAAGAGATCACCGACGCTATCGAAGCGGCGAGTGGTGCGCTCGTAGATACGGTCGAGGATGAGTTTGTGGATGGTGCGCTCGGCGAGGTAGGTGGTGATTTCAGGGGGAGTATAGTAGGCACCGAAGTCTTTCTGGTTGATGTACTTCTCGAAGATGTAGCCGAGGACATCGGGATCCATCTCGTTGACCTCACCGCCGGGAGTATCATTGAGGTTCCAGGTATAATCTTTGAATAGGGTGAGGACGTTGTGGAATGCCTGGTTGGGGATGGTTATACGGCCAGCGTAATCTTCCTCAATGCGATGGGGGAGGAAAAGGCCGCCGTTGAGGTAGGGGATTTCACCGATAAGGGTGCCAGTGGCAGAGCCTCGCTGTGCAGCAGGGATAGCAAAGCCTTCGAAGAAGAGGGCAGTGAGAAATTCGGAATAGAAGCGGTCAGGGCCGCGCTGTTCGCTCTGCGCCAGCTTGTGGGCAAGGTAGTTAACATCGCCACCGTCAATGAAGCCCTTCTTCTGCAAGAAGTAGACGAACATGAGGCGATTGAGGATGACCGAAGCGTACCAGGCGCGGTCGTGAGGGTCGTCAACGCCGCTGATGAGGGCGACAAACTCGCTATGCAGTTGATTGAACTGGGTGTAAAACTTTTTGACCACCGCCTGAGAGTCGAAGGCTTCACGGAGGCGGGTGGCAACCTGAGTGATGTCGGGGCCAACCGCCTTGCCCTTGACAAGCTGATAGGCTCCGAGGTCGTAAAAGAGGGGGATGAGCTTGGCGACAGACTGGTCGCTGATTGCGCCGCTGAAGTAGTAGTGAGCGCGGGAGAATGATTTGCCGCCCTCATGCTTAACCCAGTACCAGACGCTACGGCGGCGGGAGCCGTCCACGAATATGAGCAGGATTTCGGCGCGGAGATTTGCCATCTCGTCGTAGGCGGCGCGGCGAGCGCGGTCAGTGGCAGGGATTTCGCCATTGGCCGCCTGCATCTCGTAGACACCAACGCCGCCCGACTGGGCAATCATGGTAGGCTGGTAGAGAACGCCTTCGACGTTGATGGGGCGCAGCCTGCCGGGGGTGGGTTGCAGCCAACCTAGCTCTTCGATAAAGAGGGTAGCGAAGTCAAACTGGTCGAGCAGGTCGTGGATACGGGCAAAGCTGACGTTGGCAGGCATGGGCAGCTCCTTGTGAAATAAGGGTTATAGTTGTTCGGCGAGGCCGAGGGAGCATATAATTTGGGCCTCCTGCTGCACTCTGGTTTCGCTGGTGATGGCGAGGCGGTGTTCGTCATACAGGCTGCCGCAGAGTTCAGCGAGCTGACGGTCGTTGATACCGGCGCGAAGCTGGCGGTTGAGGCTGTTGATGGCATCAGGGTGGAGAGGGTAGTCGTAGATTTGCTTGATGACCGCGCCAAGCTCAGACGTGTAGAGCAGGGGCGCGGTGGTATGCAGGTTGATTGCGTATTCGGTGAGGCGCAGCCAGGCACGGCGGCGGGGAGAGTTGCGGGGGCCGAGGCGACCTTCAGAGGTTACAGCGCTGGTTTCGGCGATAATCTGCTCGACGGTATCACGCACCAGCTCGTGATGGTTGGCAAGGCGAGCGACGGCAGGCTCGTCGGGTTTGCAGGCTGCTGCCTGTAGAATGTCAAGGGGCGATTGCTTGACGATGTACCCCTGCTCATTAGTCCATGCGAGGGTATCATTGCCTTCAGGGGTGCGCGAGTAGACGAGTACACCGGGAGGGCCGGACATCTCGCGGCAG
>JANXYP010000264.1 GCA_025355955.1 Chloroflexota bacterium | reverse complement strand
AGAAGCGCAAAATAACGCCTTGCTCTGCTGCAAGAGGTCGGCCTCCAGGCCGGGGCGGTAGTGCTGCAATTCGGCTATGCTGCACTTCTCCAGCATGGCGAAGAAAGCGTTATAGTCGTTGGGGGTGAGAAAGAAGAATATATAGAGGGGTGGTTGCTATGCGGCGGGGGTGGTCTTGTTAATCCGCGCCCACCGCAGGGAACTCACGGACGCGCTGCAAGGGGGCAGCGAGGGTCTGAGCATCCACCATGTTGATCGGCAGCTTGCCCTTGTAGACTAGCTCATATTCGCCCTTGAGGTTGGCGGCGCTGGGGAACAGCAAGGGGAGATAGCGATCGGAAATGGGTTGGCCGTTGCGTACCATATCGGCAAGGAGTTCTCGGATCTTCTGCTCATAGATGTCCATTGCGGCTGGCCCCTTTCTGCTGCTGCTCTGCGGAAGACCACCCTCTCACGGTGGCTGATCGCATTATACAACATATCATATATTGCTGTAAATGCCACATATGTGCGACACATTCTTGCATCCCTAGCCAGGGCGAACAACGGTTCGCCCCTACCGAACGCTTGCTCTGCAAGAACGTGATGCTCACCCAATGGGCAAATAAACTTTGCAATTTAGCCGCCCTTATGTTATAATAAAAGCCGCAGCGGGGGGTGTAGCTCAGCTGGGAGAGCGCTACAATCGCACTGTAGAGGTCAAGGGTTCGAATCCCTTCACCTCCACCCGTGAAGGCAGAATAAAGACGAGGGACGCACTGATGTGCGTCCTTCTTTGTGTGGAGCAGCAAAAAGCCCCCAGCGGAGGGTTGGGGGAGAAATGTTGCCAGTGATCAAGGCTGCGGGTACCCGCTAGCAAAAAGCCCCCAGCGGGGGTTTGGGGAGAAAAGCTGATTTGCTACCAGGCTAGCGAGACCCACTTCGCGCCTCATAAGCAGCTATAATAGCCTCTACCACCCCTTCAAGCGACTCATGCACTTCCATATTGGTGAAGCGCAACACCTGCCAGCCACGCTGTTCCAACCAGAGGGTGCGGGCGCTATCATACTGCACCTGTTCGACGTGACTGTCACCACCACCTCTACAATCAACCGCGCCGACAGGCAACAGAAGTCAACGACGTAGCGGTAGATGGGATGCTGATAGCGAAACTTGAAGCCGATTTGTTGGTCGCGTAGCTGCGCCCACAGCTTTGCTTCGGCAGGCGGACGCTCCTGGCGCAGGTGCTGGGCATTGGCGATGATGGTCGGGTCGTTGCGGTGTCCTTTGTCTTCGAGCATTGGTTTTTCCTTCAAGTTAGCAGTTAGTCGGCATTTCTCCCCCAACCCGCGCTGGGGGCTTTTTGCCTGGTAGCAGTTCGGCATTTCTCCCCTGGGGCTTTTTGCTTTCGCGGCTTGCTTCAGGGTTATTAACTTGGCGGTATTTCTCCCCCACCCCCTGCTGGGGGCTTTTTGCCTGGTGGTTTACTCCGCTGGGGGCTTAGTTTGTGCTAAACTTCGGGATAGCTCACGCCTCTATATCCAGCACGATCTTGCCGAACTGCTGCGCGGATTCAAGTAGGCGGTGGGCGGCAGCGGCCTCGGCAAGCGGCAGGGTGGTGTGGATGATCGGCTTGATCGCATGGGCGGTGTAGAACTCTAGCATCGCGGCGAACTCGACCGCATTGCCCATCATCGTGCCGAAAATGGAAAGCTGGCGGCTGAAAACGGTGCGAATTTCGACTTCGGCGGTCGGCCCGCTGGTTACACCGTAGCTAACCAGGCGACCCGCTGGCTGTAGCGCCTTGAGGCTGCCCGCCCAGGTGTCGCGGCCCACGCCATCGATGATGACTGGCACGCCGCGCCCATCGCTGAGGCGCAACACCTCGGCGGCCCAATCGCTGCTGCGATAGTTGATGCCCACCGCTGCGCCCATCTGCTTTGCTTGCGCCAGCTTCTCATCGCTGCCCGATGTTACCCACACAGTTGCGCCCAGCGCGTTTGCCAACTGCAGCACGGCCAGACCAGTACCACCACCCACTCCCAGCGCCAACACGATCTCGCCTGGCTGAACTGCGGCTCTAGTGACCAGCGCCCGCCATGCAGTCAGGCCAGAGAGCGGCAGGGCAGCAGCTTCCGCCCAGGACAGATACTCAGGGTGGGGGTAGAGTTGGACAGCGGGCAGACAAATCATCTCGGCGTAGGTGCCAGCGTCGGGGTCGCCAAGGATGCGCCAGCCCTGCGGTTGGGAGAGTCCAGCAGGCCAGCCCAGCGAAGGGTTGATCATCACCTCGTCGCCAACGCGCACGTTGCTCACCCCCGCGCCCACTTCAGCGACTACCCCCGCGCCATCACTGCCGAGGATGACCGGCGTATGCGTCGGCCTAAGCCGCTGCCAGATGTCGCGGTGGTTCAGCGCAGCGGCCTTCAACTTCACCACCGCCTCGCCCGCCCCGGCATGGGGGTCGGGATAGTCACCATAGACTAGCTGCTCCGGCCCGCCCGCCTGCTTCAATACTACTGCCTTCATTTAACCACTCCTAGGGCGAGTGCCACCCGCCGCTATGCACAACTAATTCGTAATCGTTACTATCTTTGGCGCTGGGCGGACGAGCTTCGCGGGCGCTGCGGATCAGACCGCCGCCCTCCACTACCATCTGGCCCTCCCCGGCCCGCTGCCGTTGCTTGCGGGTCTGGCGCAACAGTTGCTCCGCGAACTCGAACTGTTTGGCGATATACTGCTCGTACAAATCCTCGGCCTGCTCCACCTGGAACTCGTCGCGCTGCCTCAGCCCTTCGATCTGCGACGGAATTAGGGAGATATCACCTTCGACGGTGCGTAGGCGATCCTCGAGTTGCTGCAAGCGGCTGGACAGCCGCTCGGCACGCTGGTCGCTCACCTGGCGTAGGTCGGCGGCATCAGCCTCGAGCTGCAAGCGCACTGTTTCGATGCGCTCCTGCTGCGCGAGGTAGCGCTCACCATGGTCACGGTTCATCCGCTCGATCAACTCTTCCAGCTTGTTGTACTCGGCGTGGATAGTGGTCAGGCTGCTCGCCAGCGCGTCAATCTCCTCGACGAAGCGCTTGCGGGTCTCCTCCATCTGGGTAATACGGGCTACTACCGCGCCAAACTCATTACGCACCGACTCGATGCCCTGTTGCAATTCAATGTCCTGGCGGCGCAGGCGCTGCTCCTCGATGCGCTGCGCCTCGCTCACGCGCACCACCTCCTGGCGATTATCGATAATCGCGTTGCCTGTTTCGTGCAGGCCATCGGTTAGCTGGCGCTGTTGTTCGCCGAGCATCCCCACCTGGGCGGCTATCTCGCGCATCTGCAGCTGAATCGCCTCCATTTGCTGCACACTGACGGTGGCCTGGCCCTGGCTGCTGCGGAAGCGTTCGCCCAACTCGATAATCTGCGCCCGCATCTCCTTAATCGGCTTGAGCGGCTCTTCGGCGTGCGCCTCTAGCTCGGCGATCTGCTTACGCAGGCGCTGATCTTCAATCTGGCGTACCTGTAGCGACTGGCTGACCTCCTGGCTCTGCTTGTCTACGCTCAACTGCAACTGGGCAGTGCGGCTCTCGCTCTGCTTCAGCGCATCCTCCAGCCACTGCTGGCGCGCCATCCCCTCGCGCAGCTGACGGCGCAACTCGTCTAGCTGCTGCTGCACGTTGAACATCTGCGATTCCTCGCGCTTGCGTCGCTCATCGTCGCGCACGTTGGTAATAATATCGGGCATCGTCCTCGCTCCTTACTAAAGGTAGAAGGTAAAATGTTTGTGATTAGCTTCAGACTCCGTGCAATTGCTTTAGCTGGGCAATAAGTTGGTCAATGTTTGGAGCTGCTTCCGCCCATACCGGCACGAGCTTTTCCTCGTCAATGTTATGTTGCCCCTCAATTGCCAGGGGCAAGGGCAACCCATTCAGCCCCAGCAGGGTGGCGGCAGCGCTGTCGCCCAGGGCGGGCAGATTGTAGCCGCCTTCCAACACGGCCAGCGCCCGCCCATCGCAGTATGCGTTGGCGATGTCGCGCACCATACTCGCCATCTGGTAGTAGCCAAGCGCGGTCAGGCCCATATAGGCAATAGGATCGCTATGATGTGCGTCATATCCCGCAGAGATGATCACCAACTGTGGGCGGTAACGAGCGGCAGCGGGGGCAAGGATGTCGCGATAGACTTGCAGATAGCCAGCATCGCCCACCCCATGCGGCAGAGGGACGTTCAAGGTGTAGCCGCGCCCGGCACCGCTGCCCCGCTCGTGCCGCCCCCCAGAGCCAGGGTAGAAGGGATACTCGTGCGTGCTGAAGTATAGCACCCGTGGGTCGCGGTAAAAGATGTCCTGCGTGCCATTGCCGTGATGCACATCCCAGTCCACAATCAGTACCCGCTCGATGCCGGTTGCCAGCGCGTGCGCCGCCGCTATTGCCGCGTTGTTGAAGATGCAGAAGCCGCCCGCGTGGTTGGCGTTGGCGTGATGGCCGGGTGGACGCACCAGCGCAAAGGCAGTCTGGTGTGCGCCGCTGAGGAGCAGGTCAACCCCCAGCACTGCTGCGCCCGCCGCCTTCAGGCTAGCCTCCCAGGTGCGCGGTGAGATGACGGTATCAATGTCCATCCAGCGCCCGCCCGCTGCAGCGATACTCTGCACCTGGCGGATATAATCGCCATCGTGGACGCGCTCAACCTGCGCGATAGTCGCATCGGGTGGGCGTATATAGTCGCCCTCCCCGGCCAGATCATAATTCGCCAGCGCTGTGCGGATAGCGGTCAGCCGCTCAGGCCGCTCCACGTGCGCGCCGCCGGTGTCGTGTTCGAGGTAGATGGGGTCGTAGATGAGCGCGGTTGGCAGCTTGTCCATGCTGTGAGTATACGGCAATGGGCGGTGGGTGTCAACGGTAAGCTGCGTTGCTCTCATACCAAATAGCCGAGGCGATGCTATAGTTCTGTAGGGGCGAACCGTTGTTCGCCCTGGTTTAATCTATAGCGGCGTCATCGCTAATTGATGTCATATAGTATTACAGCCTCACTTGCCAGGCAAGGTGCGGTAGTTACGATTGGCCTGGACGCTGGGCGACAGGGCGTATGCGATTCGCCCCTACACCATTCTGGCCCATTTATGCTAACTGAGGCTGTAATAATAGACATACCTTCCAAACACTAGGTTATCCGCAACATACATCCCTAGCCCCTATCCAACCTCCCATCTTTTTGCTACACTCTACGTGGTTACACCAATCAATAGTGCAGAAAGGGTCTCACACCGATGCCGGATATTTTCACCGCATAACCTAATCAACCTGAAGGCTTGAGCTATATCAGTGAAAAGGAGACCCTAGTGAGTTCACCAATAGGGGCGCAGCCTGGCGCAACCGTCAATCCCCCAGCTAACCTTGCTGCCGCGTTCGAGCGGCTCGACCAGTACATTCGCCAGCGACTAGCTAGCGGCGAACAACGCGGCCCCGGCCTCGCCATCGCCATCACCGATCGCCACCGTCTGCTCCATCTCGCTAACTACGGCTACGCCAACCTTGATGCCAAAACTCCCGTTACACCCGACACGCGGTTCGAGGTTGGCTCGATCGGCAAGTCATTTGTCGCCCTAGCCCTCTTGCAGCAGCACGAGGCGGGGCGGCTCGACCTGCACGCGCCGATTACCGATTACCTGCCCTGGTTCAGCATCCAATCGGAGTTCGCCCCCATCACCGTTCACGATGTCCTCAGCCACAGCGCGGGCCTGCCGATGGGGATGAACTTTACCCCATCCTCGCCTGCATATGAAGTGGCTGCGCTGCGTGAGCAGCACACCGGCTTTGCCCCCGGCACGCACTTCTGGTACTCCAACGTCGGCTATATGCTGCTCGGCTTGCTGCTGGAGCAGATCTCCGGTATGCTCTATGCCGAAGCCTTGCAGCGCGGTATCCTCGACCCGCTAGGGATGAGTGCTAGCGAACCGATTATCACCCATGATACGCGCACGCGGCTAGCGGTTCCCTACCTGCCCTTGTACGATGATCGCCCCTGGCACCGCAGCCAGCCGCTGCTGCCAACTCACTGTATCGAATACACCGCTGGCGACAGCAGCATCGCCTGCACCGTAGCCGACCTTGCCACCTACCTGCGGATGATGCTCAATCGCGGACAGGGCGATACCCAGCGTGTCATTACCGAAGATAGCTTCGCCCTATTCATCCAGCGGGTTGTTGACGCGGAAGATGGGAAGTTCTACGGCTACGGCATCTTCACTTCGCAGGATGAGGCGCTGGACGGTCATACCCTGGTGCGGCATGGCGGCGAGATGGTTGGCTACCACGCACGGATAGTTGGCGACCTGGACGATGGCATCGGTGTCGCTATCTTCGTCAACGGGCCGTTCGAGGGCTACGAGGAGTCAACCTACGCGCTGCAACTGCTGCACGCCGTGCGTCATGGCAAACCCATGCCCGACTTGCCGACAGCCGAAGACCCCGCCATCATTGGCAATGCCGCCGACTATGCGGGCGCATATCACGCTGGCGATAAGGTAATGAACATCGTTGCCGATGGCGACGGCCTGTTTATTGCCCATGGCGATGGGCGCACCCGACTGGAACGGCGCAGCGGCGATGCCTTCTACACGTCTCACCCCGACTTCGCTCTTTACAATCTGCTTTTCGCCCGCAATGATGAAGGCAAGGTGGTGGAGGCGTTCCACGGTCCATACTGGTACGTTAACGACAACTACAGCGGCCCAACCGATTTCCCCTATCCCAACCAGTGGAACGCCTACCTCGGCCACTATCGCAGCCACAACCCCTGGATGCAGGACTTCCGCGTGTTCGTGCGCAAGGGTGAGTTGCAGAGTATATCGTTGGGCACCTGGCGACGACCGATGACCGCGCTACCTGATGGCAGCTTCCGCCTCGACGTAGAGGACTACTCGCCAGAGCGGGTGCGCTTCGACACCATCGTGGACGGCAAGGCGCTGCGCGTCAGTATCTCCGGCGCGGACTACTATCGGGTGGACACGCCGTAGCGACGGGCGTATGCCTTACGCCCCTGCGACTGTGGGTGTAATACAAGTTATTGGTTAGCTTGTTCGCTCACCAGGGCAGGCCACCGCCCGCCCCTACGTTTACCCGATAACTCGTAACACACTCTACGACTGTTGATGTATTGACAGCCGCTGCCTGCGTTGGTTATAATTACGCCCACAAGATAAAAGAGGCGATGACGGAGATGCAGTAGATTGCGCGTGGTGACAACCGCAGAGAGCAGGCCGCACGGTGCAAGCGCCTGCCGCACACCCGCAACCGAATTACCCTCCTGAGCCACAGGCCGAGCGCGATGGGGATTGTAGATTTAAGATTACAGATTGCAGATTAAAAGCCGAAGCATCACCCTTACCTAATCTACAATCTACAATCTACAATCTGCAATCTGCAATCAGACAAGTAGGCCATGTCGGGTGCGCCCGTTACAGCGACCAACGAGGTTGTCGCCTTGCGGCAACGAAGAAGGGTGGTACCACGCGCTGGCCCACGATTGCTAAATCGCAGCCCGCCGTCCTTTCACTAACTCCAGCCCTCCCCATTTCGGGAGTGAGGATGGATTAAAGAGAGGGCGGCGGGTCTTGTTTTTGCCCTACTGCACCGCGTTGCGCTTATCTGCCAAGCCCAACTGCACTCTGCAAACTGCAATTAGTGTAAGGAGGTCGGTGATGAAGTTCACGGTTGACCCCAAAGTGTTCCAGCGTTTCCCCAACGTCTACGTCGGGGTGGTAGCAGCCTATGGGCTAAACCTGGATATGGTGGATGATGAGGCAGTGGCAGTGCTGCTGGACAATGCGCTCGACGATTTGCACCAAAGGTTCAAGAGTGGTGATGCGCTACGGGCTGACCCTGGCATCAAAGCATGGCGCGAGGCTTTTACCACGCTGGGTTACAATCCCAATAAGTTTTCCTCCTCAATCGAGGGGTTGGCAAGTCGGGCGCTGAAGGGCAAGATGCCGCGAGTTAGCCCCATCGTGGACGTGGCGAACAGTGTGGCGCTCAAGTATCTGTTGCCAATTGGCGCGCACGACCTTAATCGCATTGAGGGCGACCTCTACCTGCGCCCCGCGCATGAGGGCGACTTCTTCACCCCGCTGGGCAGCGATGAGTCGGAGGCGGAGCCGGAGCGACCCGACGCGGGTGAGTTCGTCTATGTTGACGACAGCGGCGAGGTACGCACCCGTCGCTGGGTGTGGCGGCAGGGCAACAACGCCAAGATTGAGGAAGATACCAACGCCGTCTTCTTCCCGATTGACGGTTGGCGGGGGGTCAACGACGATGCGGTGCGTGCAGCCACCGATGCGCTTGCTACCCTGGTGCGCGAAGTGTTCGATGCTCAGGTGCAAACCTTCCACCTGGATGCTGAACACCAGCACGCCAGCTGGACCGAGGGCGAGCCCGACAGCGGCGCACGCCGCCGTGCCAGCGACCGTATCACCGAGCCGCATGGCCTACCGATTATCAGCGACGTGCGCGCACGCATCCAACCCACCACGCCCCAGGCGCTTGTGGATGAGCAGATCATCCACGACATCCTGACCCGTGGTACAGTGGACTTGATCGTGCGCGACGATCTGGAGAAAGCGTTGCATAGCGGGCGGCAACTGCGGGTCAAGTTCGGCATCGATCCCACCAGCAGCAAGGTCCACCTCGGTCGCGCCGTGCCTATCCGCAAGATGCGCCAGTTCCAACGGCTTGGTCACCAGATCATCATCATCATTGGCGACTTCACCGGGATGCTTGGCGATGCCAGCGACAAGGACGCAATGCGCACGATGCTGACCCGCGAACAGGTGCGGGCCAACATGGCAACCTACAGCGACCAGATCAAAGGCATCCTCGATGCTGGGCTGGTGGAGTT
Source organism: Chloroflexota bacterium (assembly GCA_025355955.1). GTDB lineage: Bacteria > Chloroflexota > Chloroflexia > QHBQ01 > QHBQ01 > QHBQ01. The sequence goes on along the minus strand of JANXYP010000264.1, from coordinate 10,744 downwards.
CCGCCACAACAGCGAGTGGCTAGACGCGCTGCGCTTCAGCGAGATCATCGCTCTCGCCAGCCAGTTCACCGTGGCGCAAATGTTGCAGCGCGAGAACTTCGCCGAACGCTGGCGCGATGAGAAGCCGATTGGCCTGCAAGAGATGCTCTACCCGCTGCTGCAGGGCTACGACAGCGTTGCTATCGAAGCCGATGTGGAACTGGGTGGCACCGACCAGTTGTTCAACCTGCTGGCGGGGCGCACCATCCAGAAGGCTTACGGGCAACAGCCCCAGGATATTCTCACCAACCAGCTGATTCCTGGTCTGGATGGGCGCAAGATGAGCAGCAGTTGGGGCAACACCACCAACATCGTAGACGACCCCACCGATATGTTCGGCAAGCTGATGAGCATCAGCGACGAGCAGATGCCCATCTACTTCGAGATGACCACTGACCTGCTGCTATCCGAGGTGGCGGCAATCAAGGAGGCGATCGAACGGGGAGAGTTGCACCCAATGGAGGCAAAGAAGCGGTTGGCGGGCGAGGTAGTCAAACTCTACCACGGCCCTGCTGCCGCTGAGGAAGCCCGCACCGGGTTCGAGAAGGTGTTTCAGCAGCGCGCCCTGCCAGGGGAGATACCTGCTATCCTGCTAAAGGACGATGCACCGCGCAGCATCCTCGATCTGCTGATCCAGACTGGGCTAGCCCCCAGCCGTAAGCAGGCGCGTCAGCTTGTGGATGGGGGTGGGGTTAGTGTGGATAGCGCGAAAGTGACCGATATAGCCGCCCAGATCATCCCTATGCCGGGCATGGTGGTGAAGAAGGGTTCGCGCAGCTTCGTCAAGCTGCACATCGTTGCCGAGCAACCTGAAGCGATCCGCGCTGCCTTGCAACAGGCGATTGCAAGCCAGCATCGAGTACGGATTGACTACACCTACAACCCCGACGGCTCACGTGCTGGCGTGTCGCACACTGGCGAAGCGATTTGCCCGACCGAGATCAAGGCCGGGCGCAGTGGCGAGATGGTGTGGGTGGCAAAGCCAGCAATTAAGAGCTACAACCTCAGCGGCATTACTAGGGTGGTAAGCACTGGTGAGCCAGTGGATGGGTTAGAGACAGAGAATGAGCCAGGCAAGTTATCTTGCCTGGCTCTACTCCGCTTCTGTTTGCGGCTTGTCTAGCTTGATGCCCAGCGACGCTAGCGCCTTTTCCAATGAACCATCGTTATCCCACTGCGAGTCTATTACCCGCCAGCGGATCATCCTATCGCGGTCAATTGCGAACAGCGATGGTCGAGCCATCAGCCTGCCCAGTTCTTGGGGCTTGTAGTCATTTTCGTAAATCATGCCGTAGGTGTTCAGTACCTTGTATTCCATATCAAGCAGGAAAGGGACGGGCGGCGGCTCCAGCCTGAAGTAGCCCCGTGCCGCTTCGGGGTGTTCCCGCGCCACTGCAACCACTCTGACCCCCTGATGCTCCAACTGGTCATAGTTGCGCCGCAGAAAAGCTATCTGCCGACGGCAGTCGGGGCAGAAGGTACCACGAAAGAAGATCAGCAGAGTTGGTTCGGCCCTATCCGCATCGTGTAGGCTATAGCTTTTGCCTGAGTAATCAGCCAGAGTGAAATCTGGGGCAGCTTCGCCCACTTCTGGCACCTTGCTGGTTTGCGTCATTGTCGTTTCCCTTTGTTCTTACTATGTGATCTAATCGCCCACCTGTCAATGCGTTGGTAAGTAATAAGATACGCGAAGTATAACTTAAAACTCAGATTTTCGCTACGGCTAGCGCGTTGATAGTCGCGAGATCTGGTGCGACGATGCGCTCCCAGGTAAGACCTTTATCATCGCTGGCGTAGGCATGGTGAAGACTTACCGCATATACTGCGCCGCGCACGGTGGGATGGATCAGCACCGCGATGAAGTCTTCGCTGCTATCCAGCTCGGCGCAGCGCTGCCAGCTAATGCCACCATCGGCGGAGCGGAACACGCCCGGCCCATCGCTGGCGCGGCCATGTGCCAATAGCACACCGCTATCACTATCACTAGTGGGGGCAAAAGCGGTCAACCCACCGCTGGCAATGAAATCACCGCTGCAATCGTGCCAGGTGTTGCCCTCATCTCTGCTGTGCAGGATGCCCGCGCTGGTCACGGCATAGATGCTGCCCGCATGGTCGAATAGACAGTAAATGTAGCCCTCTAGCTGCGCCCGCTGCTCCCAGCTAGCACCACTATCCCCGCTGAAGCACAAGCGGCCATCGGCCAGACCCGCATATAGTATGGTGCGATTTACTGCCATCAGGGAGCTGATCGCTTCATCCTGCCCTGCAAGCGTGGTCAGCGCGGTCAGAGTCTGCCATGTTGCTCCGCCGTCATCGCTACGGTGCAGGTGCAGTGGCTCAGTGGCGACCAGCAAGGCGAATGGCTCGTCCTCAACCTCGCTCGCATCGTCCTCGCGCTGGCGAGTGCGCCGCTTTTTCACCTCATCCACCGCCAGAGTGGCAGCAGTCACCGCGCCGGGCAATGTAAGTTGCCAGTCCGCCCCGCCACTCTCGCTGCGATACAGGCCGCTCGCGTTCGCCCCCTCAGTGGTGGCGTAAATGGTGAGCAACTGTCTGGGGTGCAGTATCACATTGGTTATTGCACTGTCGGATAGCCCGCGCGATATCAATCGCCAGCTACCACCCGCGCTACCTAGTGTCCACAGCCCTTGATCAGTTCCCAGGTACAACACCGTCGCGTGCGCCACCGTTAGTCCTCCTCGACTGGTTACTAATTATGATTGTATTGTACTCCAAACAGCCGATTCAGTGCAAGCATCATTGTTGGAATTAAAAACGACAGCAAAGCAGGCGAAGCCTGATTCGCCTGCTTTGCTGCCCACATATGGCGAATGGGGTAGACCGCATAGGGCGTTCTGCCGTAATGCGACCCGACCCCATGCGCCGTTTCGAGGAAGGTGGTCGTCAACCGACGACTCCAATTAATACCAATTCGCTATGGTGCTTCTATAAAACGGATGGACGTGATAAAGCTGCGCCCCTACGGATAACCCACGCTCTCCTTAGCGAATAGGTGAAGAACCAAAAACTCAAAACTCAAAACTCAAAACTCAAACTAACCCCTCGCCCTGCTTGACGAAGCCGCGCAGAGCGCTGAGGGCGGCCTCGGCCTCTTGCCAACGCAGGTAATACATCCGTGCGCCCTTGTCGCCCACCTCCAGGCGCACCAGCCCGGCCAGGCGTAGCTCGTGCAGATGATGAAGGATGGTAGGCAGCGACAGCTTGATTTCACGAGCCATCTCTTGTGGTGGGCGGGGTTGCTCGGCCAGCAGGCGCAGCAGGCGCAGGCGGGTGGGATCGGCCAGGATCTTGAGCGTGCGAATGGCGGCATCCGGCACCTCCACGCCCGGCACCAATCGTACCCACTCGGGGCGTGCGCCATAGAGCAGCAGGATCTCGTCTTCACTCAGTCTATAGTGAAACACCCAGGGCTTGGTCCAGAACGAGGGTACGATAGTCAGCCGCCGCAGCATGGTGGTAGCAGCACTGAAGGTGAAGCCGTGCGATAGCTCCTCCAATAGCTCCAGCGGTGAGCGATAGCTGGCTTCCGTCTCAGCGTTTGCCAGCGACTCGGCCAACAGCGGGGCGCTGCGTTGCTCCTCGTCGGCGAAGTAGACATGGTAATATTCCTCCAGCGCGGCGATGTAGCGTTGTTTGGTGGCAGGCTGGTCGGCGATCATGGCGAACAGCGCATCCACCTCCTGCGGGTCGACCTTGTACTTTGAGTCCTTGCTGGCGCGTTCATAGAACTCATGCTGCTCTCTGGCGCTGATGCGTTCACCCGCCAGCGCCTTCACCACGGTGCCGATGCAGTCATCATTATCCGCGGAATCCTCGGTGTCAAAGGGGTGGTGGGTATCTCGCATGAAGTGTTCGCCGGGGATAGCTTTTAGTGCGGCGATGACCATTGTGGCATCGCGGGGCGGCGGCAACTGGTGGACTATGTGCAAAGGCAGGGTGAAGGCATAGCTCAACTCGCCACCAAAAAACTCTTTTAGCGCAATGCGACCCTCTGGCGAGAGCTTACCCCGCACGCCAGCCGCCCAAGGCGCAGGCAAACCGAACTGGCGGGGGCGGTGCAGCACGTAAGCGCTAACCAGCAAGTCGTAGCCTGTTCCCATCTCCCAGCTAACCTCACCGCTGAAGCCGTCGGGTTGTTCGCTCAATCGTCACTCCTTGCTTACGTTTAATATTCCAGCCGCAGTTCGGATAACTGTGCCAGATTGGTGTAGGGGCGAATCGTATGCGCCCCACCGCCCAGGTCCACTTGCCCAGCAAGTGAGGCTGTAATATTAGAGAGGTGTAAATTATACCACTTAACAGTGGTGCCGCTATAGATTTGAGGCAGAGCGAACAACGGTTCGCCCCTACAGAACTATAGTACCGTCTCTGCTTATTGGTATTAGGCTAGAGCGAACAATGGTTCGTCCCTACAGAAAACACACCATCTCTGCAGCGGTATAGTATTAGATAATAATCTAAGTAAGCAAATTATAAGCCACTTACAATCGGTTGTCAATAGCCGTCAAAGGCAAACAAACGGAGCGCCAGCTTGCTGGCGCTCCCTATTGAATTGTTCGCGGTGGTGGGCTACTTGGTCTTGGCCTTGCTCGCGCTGCTGGCTGCGCCACCTGCTGCGCTGTCCGCTGTTGCTGCACCGCTCCCACCCATGATGCGCGTGACCTTGGTGCCGCACTTGGGGCAAGCGCCCTGCATTGCTTTGCGCCCATTCTTCATCGTGATCTCGTGCGGGTCTTTCATCTCTACCATCTCGCGATCTTTCACGCAGTATGCCTTGTGAGTTTCCGCCATGGGTTTGATCTCCTTTGTTATCACTGAGTGACGGTTGATTTGGCTTGCATCCTCAGGATGCGCTTACCTTCCACGCACGCTTGCAGGTTGCATACCCACGATTATACAACCGTTTGGGCGTGAGGTCAATAGTTTGAGGCACGTATTTTATGTAAATCTGCCAAATCCGCCGATTTCGCCGAAAATATATAGAACAAAAGTGCTAAAATGGGCTTGACAAGAACAAATGTTCCATGTTATAATTACACCAACACCGCATAGAGCAACCACATAACCAGAGTTTAGCACGGCGGCGGATCGCTTTGCGGTCACTCCCTGTCCTTTGTGTTCTAGCTTTGTTCTATATTTGCCCCTACATACCAGAGAGGAGTAATCAAGATGGTAGTCAATAGCAACCTGAACGACCAGCGTGAATCGACTGCGCCATCTCCCCGCCGCCGGGCGACAAATTGGAACGTGCCGCTCGACGAACTGGAACTCGACCACCCCAGTGCGGAGCCACTGCGTATCCCACCCCGCCCGCTGCGCCCAGCACCCGCCGTGACCAGGGCCACGCCCGCCTCCCCACTGGCCCACCCCTTCGCTATCGCGGTTGGTGTGGCGATCGCCGTTCTGCTGCTCTACTTGCTGACCAGCACGGTAGTTGGCTGGCTCGGCACCAAGGCCGACGACTTGCAGTACGGCCGCCCTCGCACCTTCCAGCTCGATGCCTATGTCGGCCATGATGAGACCGTCTCTAACCCCAGCCACTTCATCGTCATCAACCTCGACCATCAGGTTGACATTATTGAACTGCCCGGCGGCGATGTGAGCAAGGCACGGGCGATCAGTGGCCCCTACCTGTTCGGCAATGGCGAGAACCTGACCCCGGTGCGCCTGGAGGTGCGCGACGTGAATGGCGACAACAAGCCAGACCTGCTGGTTGAGATCAAGAGCGAGCAGGTAGTCTATATCAACTCCGGCACCGACTTCCACCTGATGACCGCCGCCGAGCGGGCGGCGCTCAAGTAATAGCCGCTTGCCGCTTGTAAGCACGGTTGACAGGGCGCACGAGGTGCGCCCTGTTAGTATTACAGCCTCAGTTGGCACAATTGGGCCAGAATGGTGTAGGGGCGAATCGCATACGCCCTGTCGCCCAGTGTCTAAGCTCTTGGGTCCTGTTAGTATTACAGCCTCAGTTGGCACAATTGGGCCAGAATGGTGTAGGGGCGAATCGCTTACGCCCTGTCGCCCAGTGTCTAAGCTCTTGGGCCCTGTTAGTATTACAGTCTCAGTTGGCACAATGGGGCCAGAATGGTGTAGGGGCGAATCGCATATGCCCTGTCGCCCAGTGTCTAAGCTAATCGTAACTACGTCACCTTGTCTAGCAACTGAGGCTGTAATATTAGAACTATACCATATTTCTATAAGGTTAAAATAATGATGAGCAGCGTTATCAGCTACGAGGTAAATCAACTGGGCGGAGGTCGCTGGCAGCGGACGGCGCTGACAAGCGTGACCGCAGCGGCGCATTCGCCGTTGCGCCAGCAGCGGCGCAGCATTGGTTGGCAGCAGGGCATTGCGGCGACGGGACTAACCTTCGCGCTGGTCGTGGCTCTGCTTGTCTTCAGTAGCCAGAGTAGCAGAGCGGCCTTGAGCAGCTACGTGGGTGTGGGCGGCAGCTACCCGCTGGTGGCGGGTTTGAGCGGGGCTGGCTCACTGGCGCTGGTAAACGTTCCATCGTCAAAGCCAGTATCGGTGCAACCTGCGGCAACCCCCACCGCGGCACCCGCTGCGTCGCCAGATCAGCGCAAGGCCCTACCTGGCGACTATAATCTGGCGGGCAAGCCGAGCATTAGCGTGGCGACCATCGAGCAGGCGCTGAAGCAATACCACTCGCCTGCGGTGGGCAACGGGCAGGTGTTCTACGACCTGGGCGTGAAGTATGGCCTAGACCCCGCCTTCATGCTGGCCTTCTACGTCCACGAGTCGGCAGCTGGCACGGCTGGCGCAGCGGTGGCGACCAAATCGGTTGGCAACATCATCTGCGCGGGCTGGGATGGTAAGTGTATTGGCCGCTTCCGCGCCTATGAAAGCTACGCGCAGGCAGCGGAGGACTGGTACCAGCTGATCAGCGGCCCACTCTACATCGGCGCGGGGTTGACCACCCCCCACCTTATCACCCCCCGCTATGCGCCCAGCAGCGACAACAACGACCCCAACGGTTACGCCAGGACGGTAGAGCGGCTGGTTGACCAATGGCGGGCGCAGCAGCCTTAGCTTGCGGCCCTAAACGTCAGTGCTGGTGCGGGCTTTTTCCCCTTCCATCACCTGTGGCTGGTTGGCGCTGATGATTAGGCCATAGAACGCGCCGAGTAGCGCGCCTGCGCCGGTGCCGACCACAGGCACGAAGCTGCCGATGCCCGCACCCCAGGTTGCGCCCTGGGTCACGCTCTTGATCAGAGCCTTGTCCTGCGGTTCGGCATTGACGGTTAGTTGCTCGACCATCCAGCCGGTGGCGGCAACGACAGCGAACTCGCCAAAGCGGGCAACATCGAATATGCTAGCCATTAGGGTTCTCCTTTTGTCTGCCCTGGCTGCGGCCAGGGCTTTTGTGATAGTCCGATACAGGTTAGACAGTTGTCAACTGCGCTTTGTTGCGCGACTGTGAGATCCAAGCGAAGCGCCACTGGCGTAATTCAAATGGATGAAAATTGTTAACTTGTTGTCTGTAGACTGCGGCGGGTATTTTTGTGATCACGCTGATGGAAAGGGATTGTGACAATGGGCACAGTAAGGGCTGAGGTTGAGGCAATACCACCCGGTGGGCCTTACCTGAACGGTCGGGCGCTCTACGCCCGTGGCTTCTGGAGCGGCGTAATTGGCGCGACCGTGATGGTGGCGCTAATCGTACTCTTCAGTTGGCTGTTTGGTCTGGAGACATTGATGGATCGCTTGCAGCAGATCAGCATCAAGTTTCTGCCAGGCCAGTTCTTCGAGTACGGCATCCAACACTTTGGGCAGGCGGCCAAACCAATTCAGCTAGCCATTATTGCTCTGGTAATCATCCTTTTTGGAGGGATACTCGGCGTACTCTACGTAAAATTGTTTGGCAAACACAGTGCGATCGCCGCCAACGATCCTAATCAGCCTATCGGAATGTTCCGTGACCGCACCTTGCTCCGCAATGCGCTTGTTTATGGGGTGGCCGTGTGGGTAGCGTTTTTCGCAGTGATCATTCCGCTGCTTGAGAGCGCGACCAGCGACAAGTATGCTTATCGCGGAGTGGGCGTGTTCGGCAGCAGCTATCACTCCAATGCCAATGGGGCGCTCTTCACCGCGGGCGGGCCGATCGCCTACTCACTGCTCACCCTGCTGCTGTTTCTCAGCTTTGGGTTGGTCAACGCCTTTGTCTTCCAGCAGGATGTGGTTGCCACCACCCGTGCCTGGCGGGCGAAGCTGGTCGCCAGCGGCCAGGCCGCTGCTGCGCCGCACCCGCCCTCGGTGGGCCGTCGCCGCACCTTGCGCTACGTATTTGGCGGCCTTACCGCTGCCGCAGCGGCAGTGTTCATGGGTAGCATCTTCCACCAGACCGGCTTCGGCCTGGGTCGGGCTGGGAGCAGCAGCGTGGGTACAGGCCGGCCCGCTGAAGGCGCAAGTGGGAGTAGCGTTGGTGATATTCAGGCGACTGGCGGACCAACTGATACTCCCGAACCTGATACCAGCGTAGGCGCGACTAATACACCGCAATCAACCAGCCCCCTGGCTGCCACCAACACCGCTTTGCCTGCCACCACCAACACCGCTTTGCCTGCCGCCACCAACACCGCTTTGCCTGCCACCAACACCGCTTTGCCTGCCGCCACCAACACCACCACATCTGCCGCCACCAACACCGCTTTGCCTGTTGTCACCAACACCACCACTGCGCCTGCCACCAACACCGCTTTGCCTGTTGTCACCAACACCACCACTGCGCCTGCCACCCATACCGCTTTGCCTGCTGCCACCGCCATGCCGCCATCGCCCACGCCCGCGCCTGCGCCCACCGCGACTCCGCTGGCCTTGAGCGATGCCGGGATGCCGCCGGAAGTCACCTCCAACCGCACCTTCTACCACGTCTCTAAGAATAGTCAGGATCCGATCGTCAGCCGCGACGGATGGACGCTGGCAGTGCAGGGGTTGGTGGATCATCCCTATTCGCTTACCTATGCCCAACTTGCTGCCTTGCCGACCATCACGCGCTATCTCAACCTCAGTTGTATCAGCAACCCCGTGGGCGGCAACCTGATTGGCTCCGCCAAATGGCGTGGGGTGCCGCTCACCAGCCTGCTACAGAAGGCGGGGGTGCAAAGCGGGGCGAAGCGGGTGGTGTTCAAGGCGGCGGATGACTACACCGACAGCATTACCGTCGATGTGGCAATGCACAGCTACAACCTGCTGGCCCTGGGCATGAACAACGTAGATCTGCCCGACGACCACGGTGCGCCCGCCCGCCTGCTCATCCCCGGCATCTATGGGATGAAGAACGTCAAGTGGCTGAATACCATCATCCTCTCCGACGATGCGGGCTACAAGGGCTTCTGGCAGGCGCAGGGCTGGGATAATGCCGCGCCCACCCGCACTATGTCAATCCTATTCATCCCGCAGCGCGACTCGACCCAGCCGAACCAGCCAATGCTGATCGGCGGTATTGCCTATGCGGGCGATCGCGGGATTAGCAAGGTGGAGGTCAGCGCCGACGGTGGGCAGAGTTGGCACCGCGCCAATCTGCGTACCCCTAAGTCGCCCTACTCGTGGGTGCTGTGGACCTGGTCCTGGACCCCAAACGGCCCCGGCCAGTACACGATCCAGACCCGTGCCACCGACAAGACTGGCACACTGCAGCGCAGCGATGTCACTGATGCCTTCCCTAATGGGGTAGAAGCCTATGACACCGCAAAGGTAACAATCGCCAACTAATCCATTACTACCCACCAGGGGCGAGCCACGCGGCTCGCCCCTCTGCTTTTGCCCTACTATACTCGCATCCTTAAGGCATGACACCAAAATTGTCAAGGTTTCTGCAAAACTAATAGATCCAAAGCATTGCACCCTGCGTAAGTTTGCTTGTGAAAGCGGTCAGCTAGGCTGCTAAGTTCACGGCAGACTAGCAATAACTGACTGTTAGTCAAAATTAACCAAACATCCTTTAAGGAGGAAATTAGTGAAGAAGGTAAACGTACTCATCACATTCGCTCTGCTGGCGATGTTGGCAGCGGCCTTTATCGGCGGCGGCCACAGTTATGCCCAGAGCGCAACCCCCAGCCTGGATGCCAGCGACCAGTCCTATGGCAGCAGCCTGACGGTGACGAAGGTCGTCGCGGCGCAGGACGGCTGGGTTGTGGTTCACAACACTGGCGCGGATGGCAACTTCGGCGGCACCGTGCTGGGCAAGGTGCTAGTCAAGGCTGGCTCGACCAGCAATCTTAGCATTCCCCTGGACCAGACGATGGTCAAGGCTGGCGACAAGGTGTGGCCGATGCTGCACATTGACGCTGGGGTAATCGGCACCTACGAGTTCCCCGGCCCTGACGCTCCCGTAGTGGTCAATGGCAACATCGTGATGAAGCAAATCACCCTCACCGCTGCAATGACTGCGACTCCGAGCATCGATGTTAGCGACCAGGCTTATGGCAGCAGCCTCACCGTTGCCAAGGTCGTCGCGGCGCAAGACGGTTGGGTTGTGGTTCACAACACTGGCACGGACGGCAACTTCGGCGGCACTGTGCTGGGCAAGATGCTGGTCAAGGCTGGCGAAACCGCCAACCTGAAGATCAACCTGGACCAGACGATGGTCAAGGCTGGCGACAAGGTGTGGCCGATGCTGCACATTGACGCTGGGGTAATCGGCACCTACGAGTTCCCCGGCCCT
>JANXYP010000390.1 GCA_025355955.1 Chloroflexota bacterium | reverse complement strand
CGTGGGCGACACCGCCTACTATATGCTGAAGGTGCCACACTCGATCCTGGAGCGCATCCGCAAGGGCGAGTACAAGCCGCTGCGCCAGCCCAGCAGCGCGGACGACATCAACGATCCCGCCCGCGCCGTCGGCTTCGACTTCATCCGAATGCCGGAGGTGCGCGCCCGCTACCAGATCAAGCCGACCAGCCAGCCGATGTACCCAGAATACAGCATCAAGCTGGAGACATTCAGCAGCCCCAGCATCGAGCGCAACGCTACCCCTGCCAACGACGAACGCCAGTTCCCCACCTTTGCCATGCTGCTGGTAGATCCCGATTTCGGTGGCGAGGGCCAACCCTTTCGCTACGTGCATCGCTTCTACGCCGACCAGTTCAACAAGAAGAACGATTATACCATCAGCCTACCACTTGGCGCTCATGTGGGCGAACGGCTGATGCTGATCTACGTTGACATCTACGGCAACGAGTACATCGAGCAGATGCCCAGCAGCGCGTTCCAAGTGGCATCAGCCAACGCCGAACAGCTAGCATACGCCAAATAAAGCAACGGAGCCACGCCGAATGTCCACCACCGTAGAGCTTGACCCCAGCCAACTTGTGCTGGAAGTCCAGCCCCTCAGCGCCGCCAAACAAACGATTGTAGACCGCTTCGAGCCGTTCATCGCCGCGCTGTGCCAGGGCCGCCCCTATCAGGCCGCCGCGATCCGCCGCGCCATCACATACCTGTATGGCGACTATACCGACCTCGAACAACTTGCCCGCGAGAACTACCAGCAAAACCCCAATCTGCAAATCCTGCACCATACTGAAGATGCCTTCGTCCGCAGCATCCAACTGCCCGACAAGCTATATGCCACCCTCGACCTTGCCACCGGCACGGGCAAGAGCTACGTGCTGTACGGCATTGCCCAGATTATGCTAGCCCTCGGCGTGGTGGACAAAGTGCTGGTACTCTGTCCCTCGTTGACGATCAAGGATGGGCTATACGATAAGTTCACCGCACTGGCCGCCCGCGACGATTTGCGCCGCCTGTTGCCCACCAGCCCCCAGCTTGCCCCCAACATCCTGAACGCCGACAGCACCATCACCGCCGAAGCGATTTGCATAACCAACGTTCACCAAACCTACAAGCGCAACAAATCGTCGGTGCGCCCTAGCCTCGATGGCGGCCAGGGTCGCAACGTGCTGGTGCTGAACGACGAGGTACACCACGTCGCCTCCCTGCAAAGCAATGCGGAAGAGTGGCGCGGCTTCCTGCGTGATCCCAACCACGACTTCCGTTACATCATCGGCGTAACCGGCACCCCATACTCCGGTAAAACCCAGGCCAACGCCGACAACTACTTCAGCGATGTGATCTATCGCTACTCTCTCGCCGAAGCGACCCGCGATCGCTACGTGAAGGATGTGCTGTATATAGACGACGACAAGAGCAATGCCGACGCGCATTGGCCGCTAGTATACGACAACCATCGTCGCAACGAAAATGAATACCGCCCGCGCGGCATCAAGCCGCTGACCATCATCGTCACAGGCAGCGTCAAGGAGTGCAACGCGGTTGCCGAGGAACTGGCCCGCTTCCTGATCGGCGAACTGAACATCAGCGAGGCTGAGGCCAAAGAGCGCATCCTGGTAGTCACCTCCGACAGCAAGCACCAGAAGAACCTGCCCCGCCTCAAGTATGTGGATGAATATAACGACAAGACCGAGTGGATCGTGTCGGTTTCGATGCTGACCGAGGGCTGGGATGTGAAGAATGTGTTCCAGATTGTGCCGCACGAATCGCGGGCGTTCAACTCCAAGCTGCTGATTGCCCAGGTGCTAGGGCGCGGCCTGCGCCTGCCTTTCGACAAAGCTGGCAAACTGCTCGATACCAGCGAAGCGCGGCTAACCGTCTTCAACCACATCAAGTTTACCGCCGCGATCCAAAATCTGGGCATCATCAGCGCCGAAATTGCGGGCAAAGTTGCCTCTGTAACTGGTAAGAAGCCCCAGGTCACATCCCACGCCGTGTCAGCGGCAGATCCAATTCACGGTCAATATCACTTCAACCTGCATACCATCAGAGAGATAGCGGCGACGGTCGCTCCTCCACAAGACAGCAGCAGCGTCACCCCCGCTGCCAATTTGTCGCTGGGTTACGCCAGCCAGCGCCAGCAACAGACCACTTACGTCCACTACGT
>JANXYP010000385.1 GCA_025355955.1 Chloroflexota bacterium | reverse complement strand
CGGTTGGCACCGGCGTGTCAGTGCGGGTATCGGTCGGCACCGGCGTGTCAGTGGGAGTGTTAGTAGGGGTGTCGGTCGGCACTGGCGTGTTGGTATTGGTGGGCGGCACGACGGTGCTGGTGGCGGTGTTGGTCGGTGGCACGGCGGTGGCGGTGTTGGTCGGTGGCACGGCGGTGGCGGTGCTGGTCGGCGGCACAGCGGTGTTGGTCGCGGTGTTAGTGGGCGGCACTGGCGTGTTGGTGCGGGTTGCCGTGCTGGTCGGTGGCACTGGCGTGGCAGTGCTGGTCGCGGTGTTGGTCAGCGGCACTGGCGTGTCCGTGGCGGTTGGTACGGCGGTCGGCAGTCCTTGCGTGGCCGTGCTAGTCGGCGGCACCGGCGTGTTGGTGCGGGTTGGCGTGTTGGTCGGCGGCACCGGCGTGTTGGTGCGGGTTGGCGTGTTGGTCGCTGCAAGCGGCGTATTGGTCGGCGTGTTGGTCGCGGTGCAGAGCGGAACATTCAGAGCAACGTCATCCACGTACATAGAGGTGAGATCACCGGCGCCATCCTCATGCACCAGGAAGCGGATACGCACGGTTTGCCCAGCGTAGGGGGTCAAGTCGAAGGTGACGTTGGTCCACGCCTGGGTGTTGTTGTCGACGTGCATGATGGTGGCGAGGATGGTGCCGCTGCTGTCCTCGACGTAGGCATCCTGCCAGTCGAAGGTGATGGTATCAGTGGTTAGCGGCCAGTACCAGTAGGAGAGCATCCCACCACCGGCAGGCACGGCCACGGTCTGGTAGAAGCTGCTGTCGCCAGTGGGTTCAGCACCGCTTATGGTACCAGCCAGGGCAGACTGGGTGCCGGAGTGCGCCTGGGCGGTAGATATGACCGGCGTATTGTTGTTGCCATCGATTATCCAGGGCGCAAAGGCTCCAGTCTCGAACCCACCGTTGACGATGAGGTTGGCGCTGGGGCAGGGGGTCGGCGAGATGGTCGGAGTGGGAGTGGGCGTGTTGGTTGGCCCGCCGGGGGTAATGGTCGGGGTGGGCGTAGCCAGCGTGCAGGAGGGGAACTTGAAGTTGCCGATGCGGGTGCGCCAGTTGAAGGTGCCGGTGGCGGCGTAGTATTCCTGGGTGTACCAGTAGGTGCAGTCGTCCACCGGGTCGACCGTCATGTCGCTGTAGTCGCCCCAGCGGTTGCCGGTGCCGGTCTGCGAACCAGTGCCATCGAACAGGTGTGCCTCACCCTGAGCCAGCGTGTTGATCGGGTCGGTGACCAGGCGGCCAGCGTAGCGGATCTGCGGGTTGATGGTGGCACTGGAAGCGCTGAAGCCAACCGCGATATCGCCATTGTGGTCCATCGCCGCGCTGCCCATCCAACGCCAGGTGGTATCGGGCTGGTAGGTGCTTTCCTGCGCCACCGTGACAGGGCCAGCGGTAACGTTGTCGAGTTCAATCCAGCGTACGCCCGCCACGCCGCCAGAGCTGACGGTGTAATTGGTGACCAGCGCCTCGTGACCGTCGGCGAACTTACGGTAGGCAGCGCGGAACATAAATCGATCGCCAATGCCATCCAGAGAGGCGGGTGCGCCCAATTCTGGTACGCAAGCGCGGGTGCTGGGGCATAGCTGGGTGAAGCCCGCCGCCGCTGGTGTGGCGAAGGTGGTGAAGGTCGAGTTGGCGGGTACTGCAAAGTCTACATGGAAGTGGTAGATGTTATAGGCCCCGGCCGAAGGCCAGCCCACGAAGGTCTCGCGTGCGCCGCTGGTGGGTAGGTTCGACCCGTCGAGGTCGGCAGGTAGCATCGGAGCGATAGTCGAGCCGAGCGGACCGACCGGCGAGACGAAGGTGGCGGCTGCGCCTGCCAACATCGAGGTGCGGTCGAAGGCGAACGGCTGGGGGCCGAGGTAGGCAGTACCAGCTGCATTGAACACGTTGTCGCTCATGTAATAAGCGTCGGGCCAGGTGCCGATGTGGGGGTAGTCGAAGAAGTTACTGCCGAGATGGAAGCCGTAGCGATGCCAAGCTCCAGTCGCGTCACTGGTGACGGAGATCGCGATGCACTCATCGGTGATCGTGCTGCCACCCGCGAACTGACTGATTAGCCAGCGGTTGGCAATTTTGTCGTAAACTACGATAGGGTCGCCTGCTCCGCCAGTCTCGCAGAGTCCACCGAAGCCGGTCCAGACGCTGGTAATCGAGGAGGGGCCGAGTAGCGAACCGCCGGTGGCCTTGTTGAAGACCTGGTAGCCCTCGTTGACCATCTGCACGTACTGGGTTGCGCCCACTGCGCCATCGGTATCGGGCGGGGCGCAACTGCAGATCACGCCGGGGAAGGGGATGCCGTCGAAGTTGAGGATGGTCGCGGGCATCGCCAGGGGGCTGAGGGTGTGCTGTGCCACCGAGCCATCCGCCACATTCTTGTGCGCGATGCCTGTCTGCGGATTGGGGCTGGCCTCGTGTTCCGCATGGCTGCCGATGGGCAGTTGGGGCATATCGCGCAGTGGCCCGCTGGTGTCGTGATGATAGTCGTGACCGACGAGCACACCATTGCCGACCGCCGTGGTGAAGTCGGAGAGCGGATACGCACCGTAGGCGCTGGCGTAGAGGGCGCGGCTGTTACCGGCCAGATTGCCGCTGTTAGCGAGGGTAGCTGAGGGTTGCACGATGCTGCCGATGAACGCGGTGGTGGCGATTGCCAGCCCACTGATAAGCACAAAGAGTACCGCTAGGGTACTTCGCCGCTTAGGTATCATGTGTCTCTCCCTTTTGGGTGTTATTGTAAGCACGATGGGGTGGTTAGTCGATTGAGTCGGAGGGTTGTTCGATAGCCTTGCCTGCGCCGATTAGAGCTTATTTTCAGTAACTTTGAATAGTTACGTACTAGCTATTCTCTTACCTTTCTTGAACCTTCCTCTTTCTGCTGCTAAAGAGTAGCACTTCTCGATCTGCTTGTCAAATCGGCAAATGGGTAAGGGTGTGTTACTAGTTATTGGGTAAACGTAGGGGCGGGCGGTGGCCCGCCCTGGTGAGCGAATAAGCTACCCAATAACTTGTATCACACCCAATGGGTAAGGGCGCGCGTCACGTTCTTGCGGAGCAAGCGATCCGTAGGGGCGAACCGTTGTTCGCC
>JANXYP010000357.1 GCA_025355955.1 Chloroflexota bacterium | reverse complement strand
TGTGGGCGTGTATAGTGGTATGGCAAAGCCTAGCACCACCACCTTGGCGAACTGTCCACGAGTGGAGGTGCCAGCCGGGCCGTAATGGGAGGGGTCGAGACCATTGACCACGCCACGGCAGTTCAGGTAGTGGATGGCGGTGTAGAAGATATTGCCAGTGATGTCCACGAACACGTTGGGGCAGTCGGTGGGTGTGACACTGGGCATCGGCGTGTTGGTGGCGGTCATGGTGCTGGTAGCCATTGGCGTGTTAGTCGCGGTCATCGTGTTAGTGGCAGTAGGCGGCACCGGCGTGGCAGTTGCAGTGGGAGGCATCGGCGTGTCGGTCGTAGTTGGCGTGCTGCAAACGCCTGGGGTATGGATCGCTGCATCATCAACGTACATGGAGGTAACATCGCCGAAGCCATCTTCATGCACTAGGAAGACGATGCGTACCGTCTGGCCCGCATAAGGGGTCATATCGAAGGTCTTATTGGTCCAGGCTTGGGTGTTCTCGTCAACGTGCATCACCGTGGCGAGGATGGTGCCGCTGGTGTTCTCGACATAGGCATCCTGCCAGTCGAAGGCGATGGTGTCGGCAGTGGTGGGGTAGTACCAGTAGGATAGGGTCGAGGTACCCGCTGGTACGGTGATGGTTTGATAGATGGTGCTATCGCCCAGTGGCTCCGGCGCGGCAAGCGCGCCCAGCAGCGCGGAGTGGGTGCCGCTATGCGCCTGGGTGGTCACCACCGTGGGGGTGTTGTTGGTATCGCTGATCACCCAGGGGGCGAAGGTGCCAGTCTCGAACCCACCGTTGACAATAGGGTTGGGTCCGTAACAGGGGGTAGCGGTGGCAGTCGGCGTGCTGGTGGCTGTGTTGGTCGGCGTGCTGGTGTTGGACGGGGTTAGGGTTGGCCCGCCAGGGGTGATGGTCGGGGTTGGGGTGGCTAGCGTAAACGTGCCGACCCGTGCCCAGTGGTTCTGCTCGGCCCAGCCAGCGAGGATCGTCCCGCCGCCGCCGCTGAAGCCACCAACATCGTTGGACTCGTAGTCGGTGGTGGTGCCAAATGCGCCGAAAGTGTGGGCGCTCAACTGGAACGGTGCGCTAAACGTCGCGCCGCCATCGGTGGATTGCACGTAGAACTGAGCGACGGTGGTGTTGCTGGTGGTGCCGCCCAGGTAGGTAACGTGGACGGTGCCATCTGGCGTTACTTTCACCCAGCCGAAGCCCTGGAAGATGTTCGGGTTAGGGTTGTTGAAGGGGATGACTGGGGTACTCCAGGTTACGCCGTTATCGGTGGACTTCGAGAGGTATATCGCCGCCGAGGCGGCCGTGTTGGCCGTGCGATACTGGGTCCATACGGCGTAGAAGGTTCCGTTCTGGCCCAGGTCGGCAGTGATGTTCGGAGTGTCGCTCCAGCGCACGCCCAGGGGTGAGGTGTCGTTGAACGTGATGGCCTGAGTGATTGGCACAGTAACGATGGTGTTAGAGAAGGGGAAGGACACGCCGCCGTCGGTGGAGCGGGCAAACATTACCTTGTTGTTGGTGCCGACCGTGTGAGAACTACCACAGCATAGGCCACGATGCCAGGCATAGCCGATCGTACCGTTGGGTGATATGCCTAGCGAGGGGTACTCGTTGTGGGCTGCGCCCGTGGCGAACTCGTTGTTGGGTACGAGCGCCAGTGGAACGCTGCCGGGCGGGTTCCAGCTAGTGCCATTGTCGCTCGACCAGCGATTGCTCACCGTGTTGAAACTGCCGCTACCGCCAGCATCGAACAGGGCGGTGGTTACGTAGACGCGCCCATAGAAAGGGCTGGCTGGGTTGTGGTCTACCCAGATGTACTCACGGTCATCGAAATAAGGGGTGCTGACACTCGCGCCGCACGCAGCATCGGTAGCCCAGGAAACCCCGAAATCGGTGGAGCGACCGCAGGTATAATCGTAGCCGCCACCGTTGTTGTTAATTGCCAATTCGAGGGCGTTGGCGCCAGCGGGGCCAGGGCCACCTTCCAGCCATGCGTTAGTTACATCACCGGAGTTGGCGGGATTAGGGGGATTGCGGGTCTGCCATGTGGTACCGCCGTTGGTGCTGTTGTCGAGGCTGAAATTGCCGCTGACCAGCAGATACTGGCCGTTGGTGGGGTTGACACCCGTGGCAGGCTCACCCGAAGCGGAGGCAGTTGTCTGGGTGGCCGCGCCCCACACAATATTGAGCAGGGGGGCGAAGGGGTTGGTCCAGCTACTTGGCTTGGCGGGGGCAGGCTTGGCGGGGTGAACCTTACCAGACATGGTAAGGGTAGAGTACGAGACACCTTTAAGGCCC
>JANXYP010000350.1 GCA_025355955.1 Chloroflexota bacterium | reverse complement strand
CCTCGCTGGGGGCTTAGTATTACAGCCTCAGTTGGCGTTAATGCACCAGAATGGTGTAGGGGCGAATCGCATACGCCCTGCCGCCCTGTGTCAAAGCCAATCGTAACTATGCTATGTTGCCCAGCAAGTGAGGCTGTAATATTAGAGCTTATTATTACAACCGTAGATAGGAAAACCAGCCAGCGGATTAGGTTCAACGGAGAAGCGGAGAAAACGGATTGCGTGCATCGGCTTGACCTCATCAACTTGCCATCTACGGTTGTAATATTATCCGAAATGGGCGAATAGCGGTTCGCCCCTACGAACAAGGGACGGTTTTTCGGATAAGCTCTTAGATTGTCCAAGAATGTGACAACAATGATCACCCTTTTTCGGCCTAAAATGATTCGCGTTTCAGCATAGTCGAAAGTTTGACAAAGTGCCGCAGGCTGTGCTATCCTTAGCCCCGTCACGCGAACAGGTTGGAAATGCTTCCAAAACCGGAACGACCAACGCTCTGCGCGGGTGGGCAATAAGGCCCAACCCCGAATGCGATACCCTACCTCCCACGCGAAGCCGAGCGTATCAGCAATACGCACGGTGGGGGTCAACTGACGAAAGCACTCAGCCACTAGTCAGTCCGCCTCAAAGGCTTCTTGGTTCCGAGGGGATGGTAGCACGGAGGGGCAAGTTTTGTCATCAGCCAATCAACAGTCAGCAGGGCCAGACAGTTACGCCCAACTGATAAGCTCAATCGCAGTCTCCTTCATCACCACACTGTTTCGGTATGCTGCTCAGGCGTTCGCCTGGGCGGGCTGCGCCCTCGATTATCGCTTCTGGCTAACCAGCGCCAGCAAGCTTCCTCTCCTATCCCTACTCACGTTGCACTCCAATCGGGCCATTCCTGTTTGCCCACCCAGCGTTGCGCCCACTGCGGCGCAGGCCGTCAAGCAGGCCGCCGCCCAGCGCCACACCCGCCAAAAGAACGCGCTCTTCACCCCAGTACGTCGCCAGCAGGCGGTGCTGGGCGTTCAGCGTGCGTAGTGAAATACCCCAGAGGGCCTGTAGCCCGCTCATCATGCCCCTGATGTTCCAGGTTGATGAATGCGGCGCACGGCCCTCGTTTATTTGCCAGACAAAGCCAGCGGCCCACACCAACGGCAGCAGAAGACGGTACTTACCACAGGAAAGGAGGTGATCAATGCCGTCTAAGCGAAGTTTAGACCAAGCAGACCAGACCAAACATACAAACACAAGAAAGGTAGGATTTCCAAGTTGTCAACTAAAGTGAAAACAAGAGCTTTGTACCGCCTGATCGTAGCGGCGCTCGTGTTCGCAGCGGTAATGACCGTTGGCACGGGTGGCGCGGCGGCTAGCTCAGTAACAGTCGGTGGTATCAGCCATATCGCAGGCAGCGCGGGAGACCACATCAACGCCCGCAGCGGGCCTGGCACCATCTACGACGTAAACGTGCAGTTGGGTGCGGGGCAAGCGGTAGAAGTTTACGACGGCCCGCGCACCGACAGCAACGGCAATCTCTGGTACAAGGTACGCAACGAGAACGGCGGCGGTTGGGTAAGCAGCGCGTACCTCGCAGGTAATGGCAGCAAGTCGGCGACCACTAGCTCCACAACGAGTAGCCCGCAGCAGGCCAGCAGCACTGGTAGCGCGGCGAAAATCAAGATTGGCGGAGCGGTACGGGTAACCGACGACAACCTACGCATCCGTAGCACGGCCAGCAAGAGCGGCAGCGTGCTGGCGACGGTTGATGGCGGCACCGTGCTGAAGGTGACCGATGGCCCAGTCACCGACAAGGCGGGCAATACCTGGTACCAGGTCAGTGGCAAGTACACCACCGGCTGGGTGTCAGCAGACTATGTGGCTGCCAGCAGTGCCGCTGCTCCCAGCCTGGCGATCGGCAGTGCCTCGCGCAGCAGCGTCACGTCGCGTGGCGGCGCACGTGATACTCAGACCCCGGCAGTTGCCAAGCCTCAGCCTCTGGCACAGCAAGTAGCCGTAGCGAAGGCGGTGTTGAGCAACCCCCCAGCAGCGGCGGTCAGTAGTAGCCTCGTCGCTCAGGCCGAGCGTTACCTGGGTTATCGCTACGTCTACGGCGGCGAGTCGACCCGTGGTTTCGATTGCAGTGGCTTCATCGCCTACCTGCTGAACCGCAACGGTTACAGCGTAGGCCACAGCCTATACGAGGAGATTGGCCTCGGCACGCGGGTGAAGAGCAGCCAACTGCAGCCCGGCGACCTGGTCTTCTTCGTCAACACCTATGAGGCTGGCCTCTCGCACGGTGGCATCTACATCGGCGGTGGTCGGTTCATCCATGCGGAGAACGAAAGCACCGGCGTGGTCATCAGCGACCTGTGGAACTCATACTACAGCGCTCATTACTACGGTGCGACTCGCCTCAGCAATTAACCCACGCACGTAACATGGGGGTCAATCCCCATGAAACCAAACTGGTCTGCACGGTCACGTAGTACAAACAAGGTAAAGAGGAAACCGGAGAGGACGCTAACCCAAATGGGTGCAGCGTCCTTTTCTGTGGTGTGTTATAATGGAGTAAGATGTAGCCCTAGAGAGGCAAACCGGAATGTTCGATCTCAAGACCTTTCGTAACCGGGTGCAGGATCTTTATCATGCCGCCAATCCGTTCGAGGACGGCCATCGCCCTACCCAGAGTGACCTAGCCCGCGAACTTGGCTTCAGCCGCACCGAACTCAGCCGTCGGCTAAGTGGTAAGGGCGATGTGGAGTTGACCTGCGCTAATGCCCGCGCCATTATCCAGCAGTTGGCCGCATGGGGTGCGCTGCAGAGTCAAGCCGAGGCGCAGGACTTGCTCGACCTGTTGGCCTGCCCCCCTTTCACCAGCGCCGAGTGGCAAGCACCCCCCCTCGACCGCCTCACCCCCCGCGACTCCCTTGATCGGGCGCGGCAGGGGCAGCGCTCCCACAATCTGCCCGCGCCACTCTCCAGCTTTATTGGCCGCGAGGCCGAGCTTGCCGAGTGTCGCCAACTGCTAACTGAAGTACCCTCTGGCTACCGCCTGCTCACCATCACCGGCGTAGGTGGAGTGGGCAAGTCGCGCTTTGCGGTTGAACTGGCTAGCAGCCTGCTCGACCGCTTCGCCGATGGAGTCTGGCTGGTCAAACTGGCCCCGCTAACCAACCCCCACCTGATCAATGGGGTGGTTGCTGCTGCGCTTGGCGTGCGGGAGGAAGCGGGCCGCGAAATCGCTCAAACCCTCGACGATTACGTGCGCCCGCGCAACCTACTACTTATCCTCGACAACTGCGAACATTTGCTCGATGGCGTAGCCGAACTTGCGGAACGGCTACTCACTAATTGCCCCCGCCTCTCGATTGTGGCGACCAGTCGTGAGCCGCTCAGTTTGGCGGGGGAGAGTCGGCAGCGGCTGCCCCCACTTACCACTCCCGACCCTCAGGCATCGCAAGCAGTCGCACAGTTGGCAGAGTATGAGTCGGTGCTACTGTTCGTGGCGCGGGCTAGAGCGGCGCGCCCCAGCTTCAGGTTGACGCGACAGAACGCGCAGGCAATCGCGCAGATCTGCGCCCGGCTGGACGGCATCCCCCTGGCAATCGAACTGGCTGCCGCCCAGGTCGAGGGTATATCCGTGGAGAAGCTGGCCCAGCGGTTGGACGATCGGCTGACCATCCTGACCGGCGGTCTCCGCACCACCGCGCCGCACCAGCAAACGCTGCGCGCCTCGATCGAGTGGAGCTACGCGCTACTCCGCCCCAGCGAACAGACGCTGCTACGGCGGCTCTCCATATTTGCCGGTGGCTGGAGCCTCGAAGCCGCCGAAGCGGTTTGCACTGGGGATTTCAGATTGCAGATCGCTGATTTCAGATTGAATGAAGAGCCGCCCACAACTCAATCCCAATCTGTTGACGTACACCAGCCTAATCTGCAATCTACAATCTACAATCTGCAATCCAGTGAGGTGTTGGCGGGCCTGATCCAACTGGTGAACAAATCACTGGTGGTTGCCGCTGCCGATGAGCCAATGCGTTATTCGCTGCTAGAAACTATCCGCCAGTTCGCAGATGAGCAACTGCGGACGAACGGTGAGGCTGAGGAGGCGGGCAGGCTGCACGCCGCGCTCTATCTTACCCTGGCTGAGGCGGCTGAACCGGAATTGAACGGCGCAAGGCAGGCGGAATGGCTGCTGCGCCTGGAAGCGGAACACGACAACCTGCGGGCGGCGCTCACCTGGGCGCTGGCGTACAACCCGGAGGGTGCCGCCCGCCTGGCAAGCGCAATCTGGCGGTTCTGGAAT
Source organism: Chloroflexota bacterium (assembly GCA_025355955.1). GTDB lineage: Bacteria > Chloroflexota > Chloroflexia > QHBQ01 > QHBQ01 > QHBQ01. Next base: position 5,198 of record JANXYP010000350.1, on the reverse strand, counting down.
ATGCGCGGCTACCTCAGCGAGGGGCGCGGCTGGCTCGAGGCCGCCTTGATCAAGAGCAACCCCGCCCCCAGCGCAGTAAGAGCCAAGCTGCTTCATGCCGCCGGTTGGCTGGCCGAGATACAAGGCGATTACCCGGCCGCCCAGACGCTACTAGACCAGAGCCTGGCGATGGCGAATGCGATTGACAACGCAGACATACAGGCTAGAGCGCTCAACAGCCTGGGAGTGCGGGCTATGAACATGGCCGACTACCCCGAAGCCTCGCGGCTACTGGGCGATAGCCTGATGCTACGCCAGGGGCTAGACGACCGCTGGGGCGCGACCCAGGCGCTTAACAACCTGGGGATTGTTGCGGCGGAACAGGGCGATTATGCTGCGGCAGGCAGGATCTATGAGCAGAGCCTGCTCATCCAACGCGAATTGGGCGACAAGTATGGGGTCGCCGCCTCGCTTAATAACCTGGCGGCGGTTGCGCTCTATCAGGGCGATTACCGCACCGTCCAGGTTGCCGCCGGGGAATGCCTGAGCCTGGCTCACGAATTGGGTGATAAAGATGGTGTTGCACTGGCTTCGCTCAATCTTGCTAGTGCGATGCTGCTGGAGAAGGATTACCCCGCTGCCAACACCCGCTTTGAGCAGTGTCTCGCGCTGATGCGCGAACTGGGCGACCAGACTGGTGTGGCCCAGTCGCTGGTTGGCCTGGCGAGTGTCGCCTATCAATGCGCTAACTTTGGGCTGGCAGCCGCCCGCTATAAAGAGAGCCTGATTATTGCCAAAGAGTTGGATTACAAGCTGGGCGTAGCGGTCACAATCGAGGGGTTGGCCCTTGTCGCCACCTCTGAGGAGCAGCCAGAGCGGGGCGCACGGCTGTTCGGCGCAGCGGAGGCGCTTCGCAAAGCACTCAACGCGCCACTGCACTCCGCCGACTTGAGCGAACACGAGCAGGCAGTTACCGCATTGCGCCAGCAGTTGGGCGAGGCAGGGTTTAGCCGCGCCTGGGCTGCGGGCCAGTCCCTCGATACCCCCGCCGCAATCGAATATGCCCTCACCTCCCGCATCCTCGATCCGACCGTGATAACTTCACGCTAGCATCACAAACCGCACTAACCGCACAATATTCCGCACAATACTCCGCACAAAACCTCTTTCCTTCTGCTCCTAACTCAAGGATAATGGTAGTAATGAGTCATACTCTGATGAGAAAGGGACTATAACCGTGAATACCCGAAAGATGCTACCTACCCTGCTGTTCGCCGTTCTACTAAGTATAACCCTGTTTGGCTGCGATAGTGGGGGCAACGCGAACAACGCTGGCAGCGGCGCAGCAAGCCAGCCGACCAGCGCCACCGCCAGCAACCCTCCCCGCAGCAATAACGTCACCACCGCAAGCCCCACTGCAGCGGGCAGCAATCCCGTCGCCAATGCAAACGCAAGTGGCGTAGGTGATGTCAAATTGACGGTGGTCAAATATGTCGCCACCAACGTCAACCCCGGCACCAGCACTGAGTATCTCGGCATCATAAAGAACGATGGCAACACCACGGCCCTCCAGCCGATGTTTCAGGTGGTGGACGATAGCGGTCATACCCAGGACATACCAAACACGAACGGGCTGGAGAATGCGATTCTGCAGCCGGGTCAGAGTGCAGGGTTTAATCTGATATATCAGGGCGCGGATATAAAGCATCCCCAGTTCAAGGCCAGTGGCTTTGCGATTGCCCCCGCTGCTGGCAAACCCGCGCAACTCAGCGTCGGCAGCAGCCAGTTCACCACCTCGTCTACGGGGGTGCAGGCGGTGGAGGGCGAGGTGAAGAACGATAGCGACCACAGCGCTACCTATTGGATGATTAACGTCGTCTACTATGACGCTAGTGGCAGCATTGTGGATGTGAACGATGGCAGTAACAATGATATGGGGCCAGGCGGCTCAGAACTCAAACTCGCCGCGCATAGCACTTCGAAGTTTCATATCGGCGTGTCCCAACCATTCGCCGATGCCAGCAGCGCCTCCGGGGCCAAAGCCACCAAGTACGACCTGTTCGTCTCCGGCTACCAGGATCCGTGATGTTGACACCTGTACCTACCGATTAAGGCCGAATATTATCAATATGCCCCACCCGAAAGGAACTAAACCGTGAAAACCCGAAAGCTGCTACCCACCCTGCTGTTCGTCATGCTTCTCAGCGTCACCCTGTTGGCCTGCGATAGTGGTGGCAGCGCGAACAACGCAGGCAACGGCGTGGCTAGCCAGCCGACCAGCGCTACCGCCAGCAGCGCAGCCACCAATCCCACCGCAGCGAGTGGCATTAGCGCCACCGCCAACCCCGTAAATAGCAGCGACAACGGCGGCGATATTAAGTTGACCGTAATCAAATATGTCGCCATAGACCGCGATCACATCTTGGGCATTCTGAAGAATGTTGGCAACACTACCGCCATCGCGCCGGTTGTGCTGCTGATGAACGACAGCGGCCAGCTGCTGGATGGACAGAACATAAAAGGGCTGGAGAGTGCGATCCTGCAGCCCGGCCAGAGCGCAGGCTTCAGCGTGGAATATGGCGGTGCGGATATAAAGCACCCCCAGTTCAAGGCAAGTGGCAGCGCAAGGCCCTCAGATGCTCCCCAGGTCGCGCAACTGACCATCTCCGGCAGTCAGTTCACAACCTCGGCCAGCGGTGCGCTCTCCCTTGAAGGCCAGGTGAAGAATGATAGCGATCTGACCTGTGTGGGGAGGGTCAACGCTACCTTCTACGATGACAGTGGCAATATCGTTGATGTGAGCAATGACGATAGCACCGACGATGGAAACAGATCAGGAATCCTACTCCAACCGCATAGCACGATGAAGTTCCATATAAACTTGACCTCTACCTACAGCCATGTCAGCAGCGCCTCCGGGGTCAAAGCCACCAAGTACGACCTGTTTGCCTACGGCCAGGCGTATTAACGCTGAAGCTTTAGACCTCGCATTTGCGTAGGGGCGGGCGGTGGCCCGCCCCGCTGAAGATGCTACCCACCCCGACACAATCAACGTCACCCATCTGCGTAGGGGCGGGCGCTGGCCCGCCCCGCTGAAGATGCTAGCAAGGCCGACACAATCAACGTTACCCCCAAAGAACGTAGAAAGGCCCAAACAGTGAACCATCACCCAATATCCCGCTGGCTAGCAGGCGCAATCGCCGCCTTGCTGCTTCTCAGCGTCATCTCGACCGCCAATGCGGCCCAGGCCACCCCAATCATGCAATCAAACCAGCCGGGCAGCGTTCAAGTCGCCAACGATATAAGCTTTGCCCCTCATGTTGACTACCCAGTTGGTATGCGGCCGGGAGCAGTGGCGGTGGCCGACATCAACCACGACGGCAACGCCGACTTCGTGACTGCGAATTACTCTGACAATACCGTATCAGTACGGCTCGGCAATGGCAGCGGTGGTTTTGGTACGGAGAGCCACTATGCGGTTGGCACCAACCCCTCCTCAGTGGCGCTGGACGATTTCAATAATGATGGCTATGCCGACATCGTTACCGCAAACCACGGTACTAATAACGTGTCAGTGCTGCTAAATGACGGCAGCGGCGGCTTTGGCGCGGAAAGCCTTTATTCCGTCGGCAACCAGCCCGTCTCAGTGGCGGTAGGCGACTTCAGTGGCGACGAAGATATTGTAGCCGCTAACGAGTATGGCAATAGCGTATCGGTGCTACTTGGCACAGGCGGGGGTGGCTTTGGCGCAGCGACAAACTACACGGTTGGTGTCAACCCTTCCTCAGTGGCAGTGGGCGACTTCAATGGCGACGGCCACCTCGATCTCGTGACTACGAATTATACTGAAGATACAGTATCAGTGTTGCTCGGTTTTGGGCATGGTGGCTTCGGCACGGCGCACGGCTTTGCGGTGGGTGGTAATCCTGAGTCAGTAGCAGTGGGCGACTTCAATGGCGACGGCTACCTCGATCTCGTGACCACCAATTACATTCAAAATACAGTATCAGTGCTGCTCGGCAATGGGAGTGGCGGCTTCGGCGCGGCAAACAACTTCGCGGCAGGCAGCTATCCTTACGCAGTAGCGGTGGGCGACTTCAATGGTGACGGCAAGGCTGACCTCGTGATCACGAACGACGGTGGCGATACCGTATCAGTGCTGCTCGGTAATGGCGACGGCACTTTCCAGACCCGACAAACCTTCACGGTTGGCAACGGTCCGCTGTCAGTAGCAGTGGGCGACTTCAACAACGATGGCAAGCCCGACCTGGTAGTCGCCAACGCGGTTGACAATAGCGTATCAGTGCTGCTCAACACCACTGCGCCGCCAGCTACTCCCACGATAACCCCAACCACCACAGCCCTAACCAGCACGCCCGCGCCGACTAACACCCTCGTGCCGACCAACACGCCCGCTGGGCCGACCAACACACCCGCTGGGCCGCAAGCTCCCTTCGTTGATATAACCCACAACGTCTTCTATGGGGCAATCGCCTACCTCTACTCTAATGGCGTGGTCAATGGCACGGACGCGACCCACTACACGCCCGCTGGCACCTCGACCAGAGCGCAGTTCGCAAAAGTGGTGGTACTCGGCTTTGGGCTGGCCGCCTACACCCCCACCGGCGGGCAGGACTTCAGCGACGTGCCGCCCGGCTACTTCGCTTATGCCTACATCGAGAGCGGCTACCATGCAGGCATCCTCAGCGGCTTCGACCGCAATAGTTGTAGCGCCCACGGCGCAGGCTACCCTTGCTACCTGCCCAACGTTCCCATCACGCGGGGGCAGCTAACCAAGCTGGTAGTCGGTGCAGCGCACTACCCGTTGGTTACGCCAGGGACACAGACCTACAACGATGTGCCGCCCACGAACATCTTCTACGCCAGCATCGAAACCGCGCACAACAAGGGCGTGATCAATGGCTACGCCGACCACACCTTCCTCCCCAACAACAACATTCGCCGCGACGAGATGGCGCAGATCGTCTATGCAGGAGTGACAAACCCTTTAGGCAGATAAACAAAACCCCTCCCCGCAAAGGGAGGGGTCGTTCTATTCATGCCTCATTACTCGCGCCTCGTGCCTGGGACTGGCTACCACTGCACCAGCGTCCAACTGGCGTTGACCACCTGCCCCTGGCTGAGAGTGACCGGGTTGTCGGGGTAGGCACGGAAGGGATAGTGCAACGGGATGTTGAACGCGCCCAGCCGCAGCGTGC
>JANXYP010000318.1 GCA_025355955.1 Chloroflexota bacterium | reverse complement strand
CAACGGAGAGTGGCTGATCGCCAATGGCTCAGAACTCAATATATACGCCAACCGCGTGATAAGCTGGAACCCTGTTACCAACGTCTGGCATAATCTGGCCGACATCCCGACCAGTAGTATGTTGGGAGGTGGGGCAATCGTCGGAAACTCCTTCTACACGGTTGGGGGTTTGGTTTATCAATACGGTAACAACAACTCCAACTTCTACCCCTCTAACAACACGCAACGATTCTCCGATCAGTGCGTAGAGCAGCGAGTCAGCCCCACGCTGGTCTATCCCACCAGCACGCCCACGCCAACCGCGACATATACTTCAGCCCCAGCCACGCATTTAGCAAGCACGTCACCCAAAAACTTGCAAAATCCCGCAAAAGTTATATAATGAAGGTGGCCGCGCAAAGGCTGCCCCACGCAGACCCCTCCACGACCGCTAAATCGCGCAAGGTGCGCCCTGCTTTGCCGCAGGTAAATTGGCGGGCCGTCCCCAAAGACGTGAACGACCCCTGCTCAACCCAGTGTCGGGTTCAATATTTTCACCCTATAAGCATTACCTTACCTCGCCATGCCCTGTGTTTGAACAGTGAACAAACTAACCGCATGGTAATTCCGCAAGGTAGGATGAGGAGATATAAAAGAATGGTTCAAGTTAACGATATCAACATCAAGATGGGCGGCGAGGCCGGCCAGGGCGTGGAATCGAGCGGCGCGGGCTTCGTGCGGGCGCTGGCTAAGGGTGGGCTGTACATCTACGGCTTGCAGGACTATCAGTCGCGCATCCGTGGCGGGCATAACTTCTATCAGATTCGCGCTTCTGAACACCCGATCAGCAGCTTCAGCAGCAACTTGCAGATGCTGATGGCCTTCGACAATGAAACAGTTACCGAACACGCGCACGAGTTGGTCGAGGGTGGGGCAATTATCTTCGACGAGGGGCTGAAGTTCAACCGCGCCGACGTGGATGCAGGCAAGGTTAAGCTGATCGCCGCGCCGCTGAAGAAGATCGCCAAAGAGGTGGCCGGTGACGATATTATGGCTAATACTGCCGCGCTGGGTGTGCTGGCGGGTATCACTGGCTACGAGATCAGCTTTATGGAAGACGTAATCCGCCGCAACTTCAAGCGCAAGGGTCAGGCGGTAGTCGATGCCAACCTGGCCGTAGTACAGCGCGGCTACGCCTTCGGCGCGGACAACCACGCCGCCGACTACCAGTGGAAGCTGCAGCCGATGCCCAACCCCAAGCAGCGCATGGTGCTGACCGCACACCAGGCGTTCTGCATGGGCGCAGTGGCGGCGGGCTGCCGCTTCAATGCAGCCTATCCCATGACCCCTGGCACCACCATCATCGAGTGGATGACCGCCCATGCAGGCAAGTACGACATTCTCACCAAGCAGACTGAGGATGAGCTATCCGCCATCCTGATGGCAATCGGCGCGGCTCATGCGGGCGTACGGTCGTTGACCAATACATCGGGTGGCGGCTTCGACCTGATGACCGAGGCGCTGGGCCTAGCGGGGATGACCGAAACGCCGGTCGTGATCGTCGAGGCGCAACGCGGCGGCCCCTCCACTGGCCTGCCAACCAAGACCGAGCAGCCCGATCTAGAGCCGGTTATCCACGCCGGTCACGGCGAGTTCCCCCGCCTGGTGATGGCCCCCGGCAACGTGCTGGAAGCCTTCCACGCCGGTTATCGCAGTTTCAACCTGGCCGAGAAGTATCAGATGCCTTGCATCGTCCTCACCGATATGATGCTCTCCACCACCCAGGAGACGATCGAGCCGGAGGATATGGACTTCAGCCAGGTGAAGGTCGAGCGCGGCGAGTACATCAGCAAGGAGCAGCTAGACGCGATGACCGAGGAGTGGACCTACCTGCGCCATGCGGTTACGCCCAGCGGCGTATCGCCCCGCGCCGTGCCGGGCCACCCCAAGGCGGTGTACATCACCACCGGCGACGAACACGATGAGCGCGGCTACATCACCGAAGACCCACCCACCCGCGTCGCACAGATGGACAAGCGAATGCGTAAGCTGGAGGGTGCGCGGCAAGAGATCGCCAAGCCCACCCTCCACGGCCCCGAAGATGCCGACCTGACCCTGATCGGCTGGGGCAGCACCTATGGCGCGATGAAGATGGCGACCGATATACTCAACGCCGAGGGCATCAAGACCAATTTCTTCCACTATATCGACCTCTGGCCCTTCCCCGCGAAGGAGACCGAGGCGCTGTTCGCCAAAGCCAAGCACACAATTACAATCGAACAGAACTTCACCGGCCAGCTCGCCCGTCTGATGCGGGTGGAAACCGGCTGCGTACCCAATGGCAAGATCCTGCGCTACGACGGCCATCCCTTCTCCCAGGAGGATGTGGTCGCGGCGGTCAAGAAAGAGGTAAACATCAATGGCTGATACACTAGTTCGTCCCACCACCGGCCAGGGCATCATGATGGTAAACAAGGTTGACATCAAGATGTATCAATCGCCGGAGAAAAGCACCTGGTGTCCCGGCTGCGGCGATTTCGGCATCCTTGCCGCGCTGAAGCAGGCGCTGGTCGGCCTGGGCCTCGCGCCGCATGATGCGTTGGTGGTATCGGGCATCGGCTGCGGCTCGAAGCTGCCCCACTACTTGCGGGTCAACGCCTTCAACAGCATCCACGGTCGCGCCCTGGCGGTGGCAACCGGCATCAAGCTGGCTAACCACAACCTGAAGGTCATCGCAGTAACTGGCGACGGCGACGGCTACGGCATCGGCGGCAACCACCTGATCCACACCATGCGTCGCAACCCCGACATTACCCACGTGGTGGAGAACAACCAGGTCTACGGCCTGACCAAAGGTCAATACTCGCCCACCAGCGAACATGGCTACCTAAGCAGCACCTCACCGGATGGCAGCATCGAGGTAGCGATCAACCCCATCGCGCTGGGTATGGCGATGGGCGCATCGTTCATCGCCCGCGGCTTCAGCAGCGACCCCAAGCACCTTGCCCAGATGATTATGCTGGCGGTGCAGCACAAGGGCTACTCGCTGGTGGACGTGCTGCAGCCGTGCATCACCTACAACCACGTCAACTCTAACGAGTGGTACAAGGAGCGAGTCTACAAGATTGAGGCGGAGAACCCCAACTACGACTCGACCGATCGCGATGCCGCCTGGCAGAAGGCGCAGGAGTGGGGAACGCGCATCCCGCTGGGGGTAATCTACGCCGACCCCAGCCGCCCCACCTACGAGGATCAGGTGCCACTTTTGCAACGCGGCAGCCTGCTGGAACTCTCCGAGCGGGCGATGCGTAGCGACTATGACTACGAGAGCCTGAAGGCGGAGTATATGTAATTGCATTAGTCACACCATGGCCCGAACCCGGAGGGAACCGGCAACACCATCATCACCGCCGCGCCGCTGGCCGAGATCCAGAGCTACTCCGCCGAGCTGCGGAGCATCACCCAGGGGTGCGGCACCTACACGATGCACTTCGACCGCTACGAGGAAGCCCCCAGCAACATCACCGCCAAGGTAGTCGAGGCGCACAAGGCTGCGGTCGCGGCGGCGGAACACTAAGCATACAACCCAACCTTGTGAATAAACGATGCCCCGCTGGCTTTTGGCTGGCGGGGCAATACAACTCATGAAGGTTAGGCGCTAGCTAATTGCTAGCATTGATGGCTGACATATGTCCACTCCATAGGAGTATGGAGTGCTAGTTACTGGTATATGGTTCGCCTCCGTTACCCCTTGTTTAGAGAACCATTCAGCAATCTGCATAGCTAGATTGTACGCAAGAAGTGGGGGAACGCTGTTGCCAATCAGCATATGAGATGTTGACTTCTTGTTTGGGAACTCGAACTCATCAGGGAATGAGGCGAGTCGCGCCGCTTCCCTGATGCTAATAACACGCGCTTCGGTTGGGTGAATCGGCCTTGCAGTTGTATCCTCTCGTGTTCCAGCCCTTAGCGTCCAGGCAGGGCTGTTGCGCTTCAGACGGCGGTGCTTGGTTCGCTCATCAATTTTGCCTTCCAGAAGAGCGCCTATGCGTGCCTGCAGATCGGACGAGTGAAGCGTAGGGATGCAATTCAATGCTTTCGTACTTGCGCCCCTCAGTAGTTTCGCATAAGAAGAAAGTTCTTCAGCCGTCTCTTTGTAAGGCAATGCAAACTCGTTCGCCTCGCCAGCGTCATCTAGCTTGAGGGGCAAATCTGCCAACGCATCGGCTACGGTAGTATAATCAGCCTCGCTGAGATTACCGCCAGCTAGCTTCAGTGTAGGATATTCTTCCCGCGTTCCAAATATGAACAAGCGAGTACGCAGCTGTGGTACCCTATATGTAGCAGCGTTTATAAGAGAGCTAGTTACCTGGTACCTAGCCTGTTTTCCTTGCCAGTAGCTAATCAAGTGTTCAAACACGCTGCCATTGTTGAAGTTTATCAAACCGGGGACGTTTTCGATGAGATAGGCTTTAGGCTCTAGCTCCTCAACTATACGCATGAACTCAAGGTACAGGGTGTTTTTTTCATCATCGAGCCTGCGCTTGCCAGCTACCGAGAACCCTTGACAAGGAGGCCCACCTATCACGAGGTCAATGTCCCCGGGCTGGAGAGAGGCCGCAGCAAGTATATCTGTACCGCTCACTTTTCTAATATCACCAGCTTCTTTAGGTCCTAGAACGGTGACATTGGGAAAGTTGTAATGGTAGGTAGCTACTGCGGCTGAGTCTATCTCCACGGCTGCAGCCATGCGGTATCCAGCTGCATGGAAGCCAAGTCCGAGACCCCCGGCCCCAGCACAAAGCTCAACGACCACTGGGCCGTTGTCATTGTGCCAAGCGGGTATGCCGAAGCGCGCTAGCCAAGAGGTTGTCTTAGTATTAGTTCCCACATTTCCCTCGAACAGTTAGATTCGGTAACAAACAAGGTATCCATAGCAGATGAATCATTGAGCCTTTATGAAATCGGCTCTTAGGTACTTGGTTATATCTCACCTTCAACGAAGTTCGGGTAGTATCTATGTAGCTTTGAATACTGGTGCCAGAACTTTGCTGGTACGCCATGAGCAGCAAGCTCGGTTGGGTCTTCATAAGGTAGATACTTGTCCAGATGTTGGACTTCTCTGTATGTGAGTATTGGTACCTCTATTAGGAACGGATTGCCATCGGACATATTAGTATCTGTTCTGATTTTCGTTGTAACAAACGGAAGGCTCTCAAAATCGCACTTCTTCAACTTATCCACTTCAGCTTGTTCGTAAATTACGCCACCCATTGTTATCATCTTTGCCCCATCGGCGTACTGAAAGTAGAAAAGCTGCTCATAAACGAAATTAGTACCGTCAGCCTTGTTTCGGTCTCCAATAGCCTTCGTAATCCTGTTTGTAATCATTCTCCAATAAACTTCCCCAGTTCCCCAGTTCCCCAGCTTGTTTTCGTCAATAATATCTTTAGGTAGCTTAGTCACCGTTAGGAATTCGTTCATTTGTTCTATTCTACTTCTTGCCTGGGGTCCGGCATATGTGTAGGGCATTGCATTAACCGTTACTAGCACGACACTGCCAGAGACCGCCTTAGAACACACTGTGTCAACATCTTGTAGCATATACTCCTCCAGCTTCTTATCATAATCCAACCAAAAGATGGTCCGACCATTAACGCCCCAAAATCCGGGGTCTGCCATAACCTCGGTAGAAGCCCCAAACCACACGTTAACACAGTTAAAGGGACGGTTAAATATCACCCTTTTCTTGTGATCCTCGTCCTCTACCCACTCTATGCTGTCCATATTCTTTATATCAAGTATCTTGTGATACAAGATGAAATCCGTGAAGAATATA
>JANXYP010000316.1 GCA_025355955.1 Chloroflexota bacterium | reverse complement strand
GAACGGAGCCGACTTCGATGCGGTGATCATCCCTGGTGGCTACTCGCCCGACCATATGCGCCGCACTCCCGCAATGGTCGAGTTTGTGCGCCAGGCAGGGCAGGCCGGTCGTGTGGTCGCAGCGGTCTGTCACGGCCCGTGGATGCTGGCCTCGGCGGGGTTGTGCAAAGGCCGTACCGTCACCGGCTTCTTCAGCATCAAGGACGACCTGATCAACGCGGGCGCGGAGTATGTGGACAAGGAAGTGGTCAACGATCGCGGCATAATTACCTCGCGCAACCCCAATGACCTACCCGCCTTCTGCCGCACGATTATCGAGGCGTTGAGCAAGTTAGCCCTGGCAGGGCGGGATAAATCACGCCCCTACGAACAGCAATATCGCGCTCACCCAATAACTCAAAACTCAAAATTGATTATGCAAACCTTCGACTACGACCCCCAATACCTCAACCTCGACAACACCCTCGCCTGCGGCCAGGTGTTCCGCTGGCGACACCAGCGCGACGGTTGGTGGGTGGGGGTGGTGGATAGTCAGGTGGTGAAGATCAAGCAGGATGGTGGGGTCTTCACCTATGGCACCTACCCAACCTCCGACAACTTTGCGCTGATTGAGCGCTACTTTGGGCTTGATACCGATCTGGCGGCAATTCAAGAGGTGCTACGCCGCGACCCCTTCTGCGCCGAGGCGATTGATGCTTTCCCCGGCTTGCGTATCCTGCATCAGCAGCCCGACGAGTGCCTGCTCTCCTTCGTGGCCTCCACCGCCAACAGCGTGCCGCAGATCGCCAAGGGCATCGAGAAGTTCAGCGCGCTCTACGGCGAGTTCGTTGGCGAAACCGGCGGCCACAAGTATTACACCTTCCCCACCAACGCCGCGCTCGCCAGCGCCGATCTGGATGCAATGGGTCAGCAGACTGGTCTGGGCTGGCGCGGGGTCAACGTGGTCAAGGTGGCGAAGCAGTTGGTGGAGAAATCGGTGGGCTGGCTGGAAGCGATGCGCGAGGTGCGCTACGTCGAGGCGGTTCACGACCTCACCCAGCTAGCGGGGGTAGGCCGCAAGATCGCCGATTGCGTCTGCCTGTTCAGCCTCGACAAGTTCGAGGCGGTGCCGGTGGATACCCACGTCTGGCAACTGGCGAAGGAACACTATCTGCCCGACCTGAAGGCCAAGAGCCTGACCGATGCCGCCTACAACACCGTCATCACCGCCTTCCGCGAACGCTTTGGCAACCACGCGGGCTGGGCGCAAGAGTACCTCTTCTGCGCCCACTTCGTGGCCCACTGGGGCGGCAAGAGTCCGCTGCTGTAACGGTAAGTAGCAGGTAGAAGGTAGATCCGATTGGAGCGCGGTTAGTTACCCCTCAAGGTTGGGGTCAATTACTTCGTGGTCTGTGCCGCCCTCGCCAGCCTGCTCGACCGCACCCAGCTCTACCGGCTCATCCTCGATCACGATGCTATCGTCTAGCTCGTCGTGGGCGGGGTTGGCGGTATCACGCAGGTTCTGGTTGAACTGTTGCACGCGCTCATTCATCATGCTGACCGTACCCTCCACCACCGCTTGCGCCGCCAGGCCCGCTTCGTGGGCAGCGGCCTTCAGGTGGCTGCGGGTCTCCTCCGGCAGCAGCAGAAACGGTAGTTTGATCACCGCACCCAGCACTTGCATCAGGTCGGTTGCCAGGTTCACCGTCACCTGACCGAGGTCTTGCAAGTCCTCGCCCAGTTCATGCAACCCTAGCCCAGAGCGCCGCGTCTGGTTCGCACTGACGCTCTCATCCCTCTGATCGTCCATCTTTATCCCCCTTAATCTTAAACCAATTTGGTATGGTGACTGCGTAAATTGCTTCAGGGTGAGAGCAGCTTGTCCCTACCAAATTGCCACACCTGAGCGAACGCAGGCCGCCTCTACCGTCTCCTATCCACCAGGGTGAGTGCAACCAGCCCCTACAACAATCACTTTCAACTTGCATCTTTCAACTTTCAACTCGGATGCCCCACCGTGCGATACACGTGCCAGATACGCTGGATGGCGGTTAGCTGGGTGCCGATTGCCAGTATCCAGAGCGCGGCGGGCAAGGGCCAACCTAGCGAACTGAGCAGCAGCCCGGCGGCTAGCAGCAGGATGCGTTCGGGGCGGGCGAGGAAGCCGACATTGCCCTTTAGTTGCAGCGACTCGGCTTTGGCCCTTGCATAGCTGATCATCATGCCGCCGATGGTGGCCGCGAAGATGAGCATAATTTCAGTAATGTGTGCGTTGCCGGGCAGCAGCAGGTAGTAGAGTAGCAGCCCACCCAGCATGATCGCGTCGGAGTAGCGGTCAATCACCGAGTCGAGGAACGCGCCGAACACGCTGGTCTTGCCTGTCACCTTCGCCAGCGCGCCGTCGGCCATATCGAAAGCGGCGGCGAACAGTAGCAGCAACGCCCCGGCCACCAGATAGCCGTTCGCCAGCAACGCAGCCACCACCAGGTTCAGCGCCAGCCCGAACATAGTCAGCATATTGGGAGTGAGGCCGGTGTTGGCAAACACGCCCATCACCCGCCGCGCAATCCCCCGCGACCATTCCTGTACACCCTCGTTGAACAAATGTCCCTCCTGTTAGGATTGCAGATTGCAGATTATTGATTGCAGATTGTGGGCCACTACTTAATACAATCTGTAATCTGCGATCAATAATCTGTAACCCTTACGCCCTGGCCCACTCACCGCTCATACCATATACCCGCTGGGCGGTCTGAGCATAATATTGCACGATGCGCCGTGCAATCTTGTCCCAGGAATATTGTTCGGCATGGCGCTGGCCCGCCGCGCCCATTTGCCCCCGCAACTCCTTGTCGGGCAGCAGGCGGATGAGGGCGCGGGCCAATGCCTCCTCATTCTTAGGCTCGACCAGGTAGCCCTGCTTTTGGTGCTGCAAGACGCTACCGTAACCGGCGATGTTGCCCGCGACCACCGCCGTACCCGCAGCCATCGCCTCCAGCAGCACAATGCCGAAACTCTCGCCGCCGATGCTGGGGGCGCAAAAAACGTCTGCGCTCTGGTAGTAGCGAGGCAGGTCCTGATCAGGGACGAAGCCGACGAACTCAACATCCCCACGCCCCAGCTCGCGCAACTCATCGGCGAACTCCTCGCGATCGCCCTTGCCCACCACCACCAGCCGCACGCTGGGGAAATACTCCTTCACCAGCGGCATAGCCTTGAGCAGATAGCGGAAACCCTTGCGCTGTTCACTGAAGCGGCCCACGAACAGCACGTTGATGCGCCCGTCCTGCATCAGCGGTACGGGCGGCGCAGGGAGGCTGAAGCGCTCGTACTCGATGCCGTTGGGGATAACCGTATAGTCGGCGGGCCAGTATTGCTCCACATACTGTTTGGCAAACTTCGATACCGCAATACGCCCGTGGAGCTTGCCGTTGAAGTAATCCAGCACCGGCTTGCCGTAGCGATAGGGGCTATTGCCCTCACCGAAGGCGTGGAAGGTAGCGACGTTTAGCGTTTTGGAATGGCGCAGCACCGCCAGTGGCACGGTGGGCATGAACGGTTCGTGCAGGTGAATGACATCAAACTGCTCCGCCGCCAGGATCTCCTTGACATAGTTCCACAACCAGAACGACAGGCTAATCCGCGCCACCGAGCCGTTGGCAGGCAACCTGATGATGTGGCGACTGACCGGGTAGAAGTTCTTCGCCTGGGTGGCATCGTCGGCCTCGTTGGAGCTAGGTGCGAGGATCTTTACCTCATGTCCCATCGCCCGCAGTTGCTCGTCCAGGTGGCTGATGTGATCGCTAACCCCCCCCTTATAGGGGAAGTCGTATGGCGACACCAGGCAAATTTTCATCCGCGCTCCTAACCCTAAACCCTGATACATAAATATGCGCTTGAATTATACCACAAACCAGGCCAGAGTCAAAGCGGCTGGGTGCAGTTCACAGTATTGAGATCTCCAACCAGGAATGAGCGTTGCCCACTCCTGCACCAGGCGTGATTGCAATTTGATGAACTACACCCAAAGCGGCTAACATTGTGATGCTCATGCCACCCTCACCAGCCGCCGATTGACCGCCTCGATATCAAAGGCATCAGGGTCGAAGCCGATGGTGGAAATGGCGCTGTTACCTTCCTCAGCGGTAGGGTTGTCTGCATCGACTTGCCCTTCTTCCTCGCCGGTGTCGGCTTCATCGGCTTGCCCATCTTTCTCGCCATCTTCGCTTTCCTCGTCGCCTTCCTCATCTTCGTCCTCGTCCCAGTCCTCATCATCATCCCAATCCCCCAGCCAGTCAGCCATGTCAGCGCGGTCAGGATGGTTAGGATCGGCTAGCACTTCGAGTAGGTGTGCGTACCCCCATACCCCGCCAATGTCTTCTGGTGGGCAGGCGCGCTCTCCTGCTATGCAGATGGGATACTGCACCCCTTGCTCGGCTGGCAGTATCTTTTCCACCTCGACCTCGTGTCGCCAACTATCGCCGAAGTCGTACAGGTAGCGGAGCTTGGTTCTCACCCGCGTCACAACCGAGTTCAGCTTCACCTTATTTTCGTTGATGGTGCCATACTCATCCTCCCCGTCGTCCTCGCCCTCGTCAATATCCTCCTCTTCATCTTCGTCCACGATAACGGCTTCAAGTACGTCCGCATCCTCGGCTGCTGAGGACGCGAACTGAAGCATGGGCCACATCCCAGAACCCTGGGGTGGGCCGTAGTTCACTTTCTTGATGGTGAACTCGTGCAGATGATCATCTTCCCAGCCCATCGCTACCTGGATGACACGGTGGAGATTGCCGAGGGTAATATCGGCTGGCACTTGCACCTTGCGTCAAATCTGCGGCTCGATGTTTGCAAGCGACACATTCAACTGATAGACCTTGGGGGTTGATAGATCGACAGCTGATTTCTTGGGCATATCTTCCTCCTTCGCTTATCTGGCATAACTTTGTTAAAGTCTGCTATTTTTGCGCTATTTAGGATTTGGCATATTCAGCAAGAATGGCCTTCGCGCACTCCGTAGCGCGGGCGCGATGGCTGATGCGGTTCTTCTCTTCCATGCTAAGTTCGGCGACCATCTTGCCCAGGTTGTGCAGGTATAGCACCGGGTCGTAGCCGAAGCCGTTGTTGCCGCGTGGCGCGAACGCAATCTCGCCGTCGAGCCGACCGTCGCATAGCCACTCACGGCCATCCGGCGCAATGATGCAGATCAGGCAACGGAAGTTGGCCTGACGCTGGCCCTGCGGCACAGCGGCCATCTTGTCGAGCAGAAATTGGTAGCGTTCGCCATCGCCGTCAATGTTGCCGAAGCGCTTGCTGTAGACCCCTGGCGCGCCGTCGAGTGCGGCGACTTCCAGCCCGCTGTCATCGGCCAGGGTGAGTAGCCCGCTCTGTGCCGCATAGGTACGAGCCTTCAATTGCGCGTTCTCGACAAAGGTGGTGCCGGTCTCCTCCACCTCGTCATCGATGCCCACATCGCGGAGGGTGGTCAAATCGTAGGGCAGGTCGGCGAGCATCTGCTGATACTCGCGCAGCTTGCCCTGGTTGTTGGTGGCGATAAGCAGTCTGGTCAAGGTGATACTCCTCCCGAAATTAAAGATGATTGATTATAGATTAAAGATGAATAACACCGCAACCATTGTGGCGGCTGGTTGGTTATACTTACGTGCGGTTAATTATAGCATAAGGAGAGGGGAGAAGAGTTTGGAAGCGAAAGACTTGCATACCCGCTTGCAGGAGATTGCCGAGGAACTGAGGGCGATGGCGAGCAACGGGCTGCACTTCGGTCACGATGAGTACGACATTGCCCGCTATCACCAGGTGATGAAGCTGGCGGCGGAGATTATGGCCCTGACTGATACCCGCCCCGCCGAGGAGATTGAGCGTATCTACAGCGGCCATATTGACGTTTATACCCCCAAAGTGGGCGCGACGGCAGTGATATTCGATGCTGAGAGCCGCATCCTGCTCATTCAGCGCCGCGACAATGGGATGTGGGCATTGCCCGGCGGCTGGGCCGATGTTGGTGAGTCGCCTAGCGAGACGGCGGTGCGCGAGGCGTTCGAGGAGACTGGCTTGCAGGTTAAAGCGGTCCGCCTGCTTGGTGTCTACGACTCGCGCAAGAGTGGTAGCCGCAATCCCCACCACGTCTACCTGATCGTATTTCTCTGCGAGATCATTGGTGGCGCACTTTCCACCAGCAACGAAACCACCGACTACGGCTACTTCGCCGAAAACGAGTTGCCCGCCGTGATACATCCCGGCAGCAATCTCCGCATTGGCGATGCCTTTCGCTACCAGCGTAGTGAGGATGATGGACCATTCTTCCAGTGAGGAGTCCCTTGAGGAGATAGATACTTGGCAGGCACAGAGATAAGCGCGCATCTGCAAAAGATTGCGTCAAACATGGCGGCTATCGCCGAGGCCGGGCTAGGTGGTACGCAAGACGAATACGATCATGCCCGCTACGTGCGGATGGTGCGGCTGGCGGCTGAACTGGGCAGACTCAGCAGCGATGATGGGGTGGTTGCAATCGAGCGTAGCGAGAGCGGCCCGCTGCTGGTGCATACGCCGAAGTTGGGCGTGGATGCCGCCATCTTCGACCAGCAAGGGCGTATCCTGCTAATCCAGCGCAGCGACTGCCGCCTATGGGCAATGCCAGGTGGGACCGCCGATGTTGGCGAGACCGCCGCTGAAGGCGCGGCGCGCGAGGCGTGGGAGGAGACCGGCCTGCAAGTGCGGCCGATTCGCTTGCTGGGAGTGTACGACTCGCGCAAGTCGGGAGGCAGCGGCCCACGACATCTCTACCACTTCACCTTTGAGTGCGTTATCATGAGCGGCGCACTGACCACTACCAACGAAACGGTTGGCTACGGCTACTTCGCCTCTGACGAATTGCCACCACTGTTTAGCAGCCACAACTATCGCGTGCCTGACGCGCTAAGACTGCATCAGGGTGGCGGCGCGGCGACATTTCAGTTAGGCTAGGCTAGCAGCTTGACCACAAAGCGGCGCACAGCGTCGGTTGTCAAGCCGTAGACAAGGTGGCTGGTGAGGTTATAGAGATGGCTGGATGTGGGCATATGCTGCGGTGGGGTGGTAAGGCCCAGCGCGGGAATAAGGGTTTCATCGCCCAACCACAAAGACAGGCCTAGCGGCAGGCCAAAGCTGGCATCTAGCGGTGGGACAAGCTCTACGGCAATGGTGTAGATGATCGCGGCGCTGGTGCCAGTGCCATAATGTACCAGTAGGCCAGCGACTGGCTTCTCCTGCTTGCGTAGATTGCGCTTCAGCACCGTCCTGGCAACCTGATTCGCCACCTTTTCGGTAGCATCATCCGATGCTGTCCCCCGTCCACGCAGTTCATGTTCGCGCTTGCTCCAGTCTGTAGGCTTCCCCGGCGGCAGCATCGCGGTGCGTACCTCGCTCATCACCCAGGTGCCAGACAGTCCGCCGACAATCCCACCAATCAAAGCGATCCCCCACTTGCGATTCTTGCTCATCATTTTCTCCCCTTTTAGTGTGTATTTGTAATCAGAGCAATAGCAAGCGTTACGCCACGAAGGTTGTATAACCATCTTTTTGTTCAATTTGTCCTCTTGCGGCGCATATTGTGCTATAATGCAGGTACCCACTCGCCCAACGGCGTAACGTAAGAGAACGCAAAATGGAATGTCTGGAATGTAAAGCCACCAATGTTGAAGAGGCGCACAGTTGTGTGAGATGCGCGGTATCGCTACGCCCGGCACGAGCAATGCTCTACCTGGAGCGGGCGACGACGGCGGCGCACAACAGCCGCTATGACCTAGCCACCGCGCACTTGAGCCAGGCTGATGTGGAGATGCTTGCCCTTAGCCAAGCCGAGCGCGACCATTATCTGCTTACCGCTCGTGCCTTCGAGATCCAGGGCCATATTTATTACGCAAATGGCCGCATGGACGAAGCTAGGGCCGAACTATTGCTCGCTATTAAGAACCTGGAGCAGCAACACGAAGATAATGAATTGCTGGCGACAACACTTGGCAGACTGGGTAATATCAGTTACTACCAGGGCGAACTTAGCGGCGCACTTAATTATTATAAGCGCAGCAGCGAGGCTGCGGTGCGGGCAAAATCGCACATCGTTGCCGCCAAAACTCTGACCAACATGGGCATGATTCATCTCGAGCGGGGTGAGTTGGAGGAAGCTAAAATTGGCTACGCAGCAGCACTAGGGCAGGCTGACCTTAGCGGCGACGCAACCACGATTGCTGAGGCTTATAGGCTACTAAGTTGGTATCATGCCTGCTATGGGCCGTTCGGCACCGCTCTGGACTATATCGGTAAGTCACTCAGTCTGCTACCACAGATTGAGCAGACCAAACCGCGCTCCATAATCCTGGGCGACGCAGCTAACATATATGCTCGATATGGCGACCTGGAGCGGGCCAAACACTTTATGTCTGAGGCATACGATCTGGCGCAACAGAGCGGCAGCGAACTGGCAAAGGAACACGCCGCCATTAGCCTTGCCGAATTGATGCGGAGGAACATCGAGCTGGAGGTCTGGTTCAGCAAGGCGATGAAAGCACTCGAGGCACCAGTGCATGGAGCGATGATGAAGCGCGAGGCCAGCCTGCATTTGGCGATCTACTACGCTTATTCGGGTGAATCGACTCACGCACGCCGCCACTTGCAGGTGTTGGAGAATATGAGCATCAGTGATGCAGCCGCAACCAGCAGCACAGTTGATCATACTAAAGCGCTGCTGTATACCGCGCTGGGCAAGTGGGGCCACGCCACAACGTATTTCAAGCTAGCCCAAACGCAAGGCAAGTTCAGCCTGTATGACCAAGCAGTGGCATGGGAGGAGTACGCGACAATGCTGCTGCGCCGCGCTGAGGCGGAGGCTAATCCCCGCTGGCGCAGCGAGGCGGAAGCCGCGCTCGGCCATGCGATCGTTCTGTTTGGCGAACTTGGGTTGCCGCTGCGAGTGGCTCAGGCGGAGGTAATATTGAAGGGTGAATTAGGGCTGATGTTGCCCAATGAGTTCAAGCAGTCCGTCGGGGTAGAGCGGGGCATTGCCAGCGCGAAAGTAGTCTAGCGGCTGCCACATTGCACAGAAGGCTGAACCATCATCCTCCACACAGTTCAGCAATTCAACTCCGTAGAGGCTTGCATCAGCGAGATCTGCAGCGTAAAGTAGCACTAGCTCATGGCTTGGTTCACCGCGCACCGTGAAGATGTTTTCGAGGGTTTCAAGGTAGCGGACGTTGGTTAGCTCCACTCCCGCCTCTTCGCGCAACTCGCGTAGCACTGCTTCTTCGCCCCGCTCGCCGAACTCGATGCCACCACCAAGAGGACGATAGAAGGTTTCGCCCTTAATCGGGTCGTGGCCCTCGAAGACGAGGATGTTCTCGCCGCGCCGAATGATGGCGATGGCGATGGGGCGGATGTGGGGCATAATATCTATATCCTCAGCCGCTTACGAAGTTGAGCCGGAGTCATAACTGTAATGTCGCTGCTTCTAAACTTCCTATCGCTGGTAACAATCGCATCGAGGTGGCTATTCACTGCACTCGTGATCTGTAGGTTGTCCTCATAATCCCTGCCCGGCAACGACAAGGCTTGGAACAAGTCATCGTAATCAATAGGGCAGATGAGGAAGGCATCCAGGCAAGTTCTAATATCAGTGAGGGCTTCGGTCGCTGCTCGCGCTGGCCCCAAAGTCTTTGACAGATCACGCTCAAGTATATAGAACAAAGTAGGAACACTGAAGGCTGCGACATATACACCAACGCGCCCCACATCACTAGCCCGAATAATGGCATCAGCATCTTGATAAGAAGCTGGGCGCTGGAGGAAGTAGTCAGCAATTACATTGACATCAAGCAATACTTCCATCAGCCGTACCGCTCCATGCGATGCTCCTCAATCCACTGTTCCATCTCTTCGTCGGTAGGTGGCGGCTGGTTGCCGCGAGGTCGAGTCCGCACCCTCTCGATAAGCGCCTTTACGTTGCGTGGTCTCGCTTGCACTAGACTGGCGACAACACGCTGCACCAGCATGGCACGCAGTTCAGGTGGCAGGGCCAGAGCGCCATCAAGTAGCTCCTGATAGCGGGAGAACTCCTCTTTGCCACTATCGTTTGCTTGGATAGTCGGTTGCTCTATCTGCGTCTGCATTTTCTTTAGCCCTCCTTATCACATGATTATCTGCAAGCAGTATACCACCACCGCAGTATTCAGTCAAACGCATAGATAAAGAAGGGCGGGCCACAGCCCGCCCTTGCAGTGTTCGTTTGGATTACCAGATTACTTCGCTTTGCCGTTGCCGTTAGCCTTGCCATCACCCTTGCCGTCACCCTTGCTCTCAGCCTTGTCATTTGCTGCTGGCGTAGCCTTCGGCTTGGTGGCGGCGCGGCGGGCGGTTGCGCCTAGCTCCATGGTTAGTTGAGCTACGTTTTCGATGTTCTGGCTGCCGTCGTCGTTGAAGCTGCTCAGTACCTCGGCCTCGGCTGGCAGGCGGGTGATGGTGGCGATGCCATCGTTCTCGCGCATGGACATCACCTGTACGCCCTGGCTGTCACGGCCATAGTGGTTGACCGCAGCGGCGAACATCCGAATTACGATGCCGCTGTTGCTGATCACTACCAAATCGTCATCATCGTCCACCACCAGCGCGGCGGCGACCGGGCCTGCCTTGGGTGTCACCTTGATGGCGCGGATGCCGCTGCCAGCCCGCGCCTGGGGGCGGAACTCCTCCAGGCCGGTGCGCTTGCCAATGCCCTTCTCGCTGATGACCAGCAAATCGGCGTTGGAGCGCACCAGGCAGAGGGCGATCACTTCATCCTTGCCCTCCAGCTTGATGCCGTTGACTCCCACTGCGACGCGGCCCATCGCCCGCACTTCCTCTTCGGGGAAGCGGATCGATTGACCCTGGCGGCTGACCAGCATCATCTCGCCATGCCCGTGCGTCATCAGCACTCCGCGCAGTTCGTCGCCCGGCTCCAGCACCAGCGCAATGATGCCGTTGCTGCGTACTGCGCTGTACTCGTCGAGGCTGGTGCGCTTGACCTTGCCCTGCTTGGTCGCCAGCACCAGATATTGGGCGGAACTGAAATCGTTCACCGATATTACGCCGGTGACACGCTCCCCTTGTTCGATGCTGATCAGATTGATCAGCGGCAGCCCTTTGGCAGTGCGGCCCGCATCGGGTACCTCGTGAGCTTTTAGCTGATAAACCTTGCCCTTGTTGGTGAAGAACAGCAGGCTGTCCAGCGTCTTGCACAGCAACAGATGCTCCACCGCATCCATATCGCGCGTGACCATGCCGGTTACGCCCTTGCCACCGCGATGCTGCCGTCGATAGGTGTCGTGGGGCAAGCGCTTGATGTAGCCCTTGTCGGTAATTGTGACCAGCACTTTGATGTCGGGGATGAGGTCGTCGTCGTTGAAGTCGCCCGCCTCATCGTCCACGATGCGGGTGCGGCGCTCGTCGCCATACTTATCTTTCAGCTCCTTCAGGTCGGCCTTGATCAATCCGTAAATCTTGCGGGGATGGGCAAGCAAGTCTTCGAGGTAGCTGATGTTCTTCAGCACCTCGGTGTACTCGTCCTCAATCTTCTTGCGCTCCAGCGCGGCGAGGCGAGCGAGGCGCATATCAAGGATGGCCTGGGCCTGCACTTCGCTCAGTTTGAAGTTGGCGCGCAGGTTGTTCTTGGCGGTTTCGGTGGTGCGGCTCTTCCTGATCGTGTCCACGATCGCGTCAATGTTGTCCAGCGCGATGCGTAGACCTTCGAGGATGTGGGCGCGATCCTGCGCCTTCTTCAGTTCGTACTTGGTGCGGCGGGTGATGACTACGTGCCGCCAGTCAATGTAATATTGCAACATATGCTTGAGCGAGAGGACGCGCGGCTGGGTGCCGTCCACCAGAGCCAGCATATTCGCGCCGAAGGTGGTTTGCAGCTGGGTGAACTTGAATAGCTGGTTCAGTACCTTGCGCGGCTGGGCATCACGCTTCAGTTCGACCACGAAGCGGATGCCGTTGCGGTCGGACTCGTTGCGGGTGAGGGACACACCATCCAGCTTGCCATCGGACATCAGTTCACTGATCTTGGCGGCCAGCGCATCTTTGTCGGTCGCCATGTAGGGCATTTCGGTGATGATGATGGCGAAGCGATCCTTGCGAATCTCCTCGATGTAGGCTTTGGCCCGCACGATGATGCGCCCGTGGCCGGTGCTGTATGCTTCCAGGATGCCGCTGCGCCCCAGAATAACCCCGCCGGTGGGGAAGTCGGGGCCGGGGATGATCTTAATCAGGTCGTCAACCGTCGCGTCGGGGTTGTCAATCAGGTAGCCGATGCCGTCGCACAGTTCGTGCAGGTTGTGGGGCGGGATGTTGGTCGCCATGCCCACTGCGATGCCCGACGCGCCGTTGAGCAGCAGGTTGGGCAGCTTGGCGGGCAGCACGCTCGGTTCCTTGAGCGAACCGTCGAAGTTGGCATTGAAGTCTACGGTATCCTTGTCAATATCGGCCAGGATCTCGTCGGCGATCTGGGCCATGCGCGCCTCAGTGTAGCGCATCGCCGCAGGTGGGTCGCTGTCGGGG
Source organism: Chloroflexota bacterium (assembly GCA_025355955.1). GTDB lineage: Bacteria > Chloroflexota > Chloroflexia > QHBQ01 > QHBQ01 > QHBQ01. Next base: position 714 of record JANXYP010000316.1, on the reverse strand, counting down.
CTACCGAAGTTGCCCTGCCCGTCAATCAGCATATAGCGCAACGACCACGGTTGGGCCATACGCACCACCGAATCGTAGATGGCGGAGTCGCCGTGCGGGTGGTACTTACCCATCACATCGCCGACGATGCGGGCGCTCTTGCGGTAGGGGGTGTTGCGGCGGATACCCGCCTCCTCCATGGCGAACAGGATGCGGCGATGCACCGGCTTTAGCCCGTCGCGCACGTCGGGCAAGGCGCGGGCCACGATCACGCTCATTGCGTAATCGAGGTACGAGGTACGCATCTCGTTTTCGATATTTATTGGCTTGACTGTCCCTATCTCCATCTTAGTTCCTCTTTTTGATTGCAGATTGTAGATTGCAGATTGCAGATTGTGGCCGCTGCTGCTCTCGGTTGGCGAATTATACAAGCAGCCCTTGCTACATGGCCGATCTGCTGCTTCCATCCCCCAAAGGGGTGGCAAGGAGGAGTATACCACCTCGGCAACTCTCGATCTCGGCATCAATGTAGCAGATTAGTCTGCCCAGGCTATTTATCCCATCTATTATACCATAAAATGGCCCAGGATGGAAGCACATGGCGGGCAAATGGCACAAACGTTCTAAAGCAAATCTGCAAAATCGCTCTGAAGCCGTTTTAGGGCTTCAGAGCGATAATCATGCGTGGATAACTCCCCTCCCAGTGGGAGGGGCTGGGGGTGGGTAGCAGTTTCC
>JANXYP010000241.1 GCA_025355955.1 Chloroflexota bacterium | reverse complement strand
GGTGGGTAGTGGTCTCCCCTCCCACCGGGAGGGGCTGGGGGTGGGCAATCGCCACACTACGGGCGTACCAGACCAACCCCGCAAAGGCGGTCAGCCAGACGATCAGCATAATCAGGTCGTTGGCAAAGGGAATACTGCGCTCGATGTTGGTGCCATCTGTGACCCGCGCCAGGAAGATGGGCAGGGCGATACCGGCAATCACCCCCGCGCAGGCCAGCAGCACGAAAGCAACGCACCGCAGCAGGGTGGCAGTTTCCCCCCCCCATCTCGGGGGAGGGCCAGGGTGGGGGCAATTACCCCTCCCTCATCTCGGGGGAAGGTTGGGGCGAGGGTACTCGCCCATGCGAACAGCCGCGCTGCGCCGAATGCCGCCAGCGTGGCTGCAGCGAATCCAAATGGCAGCAGCAGCCGCCCCACCGAGCGGAACTTGTCCCACTCTGGTACGATGCTGAACAGCCAGCCGAACAGCGTTACCCCGCCACCCAGAGTGAGCAGCAGACTGACCGCTCCCAGCGCGGCGAAGAACCAGCGAGCTTGCCACCAGGTTACTACGCCATCGTATTCTTCACGGGCGGTTAGCGTTGCCGCCCGCCTCCCAACCTCCCCCAGTGGGGGAGGAGTTTGTCTCCCCTCCCCCCGGGAGGGGCTGGGGGTGGGGCGTAGGAGGCTGGGGGTGGGCCGTGGCCCCACGAACGCCAGCGCAACCAACAGCAGGGTAATCACCCCACCGTAAGCCCAGGTTTCGGTGCTGGCCCAGTTGCCCAGGCTCCAGTAGCTCTGCGGGTTGCTGCCCCACACGTGCGGCAGCACAGTCCAGAGCAGGCCGATTGGCTGGGTAGTGAAGTCGCTGGCCGCCTCGCTGTAGCTGATGCCCGCCCGCACCGATTGGCTGCCCAACTCGTTCGACAGCAGCAATTGCGGCGCGGCGATCAATCCGAACACCACTGCTGCCACAATCGGCGGGATAATCAGCAGGGCAATCTCGCTAATCGACGCGAGCGGGATAAATCCCGCCCCTACGGAAGCGCGTGTAGGGGCGGGATTTATCCCGCCCTGGCTAGAATCGGGCAGCAACGCAACTCCCTCCCCCATCTCAGGGGAGGGCTGGCGAGAGGGCGTGCGATACGCACCGAACAGCAGCCACAACCACCACACCCCCACCGTGAGCGCGACATAGAAGAAAATCTGAGCGTGACCAGCTAGCGCGGACATTCCCAGGGCCAGCCCTGCCACTGCTGCCCAGCGCAGGCTGTCGCGCTCGGTCGCCAGTTTTGCACTCAGCATCGCCAACGGCAGCCAGCTTGCTACCTGCACCATCGGCACGTGGCCGAAATGGGCAGTCATGAACCCGCAGCAGGCGAAGGCCAGCCCGCCCAGCACGCAGGCGGCACGATGCAAGCCGAAGCCGTGGCGCAGGAAGGCGTACATGAAGGTTGCGGCCAGCATATAATGAAAGATAACCAGCAACTCCAGCGCACCGTAGCTGAACTGGCCCAGCCAGAGGGTAAGCAAGGTGGGAGGATAGAGCGTGGCAGTCTGGATGTCAGCGGCGTAGGGCATACCAGCGTATAGGCTGGGGTTCCAGAAAGGGAAGATGCCTGCGTGCAGGCTGCGACTGGCAAAGCTGTAGAGGGGGTAATAGAAAGAGGTGAAATCGCCACCGCCCAGCGGCAACCAGACGTTGTTCTGGAAGAATGGCTGCCAGAAGAAGCCGATAATCGCGGCGACGATGCCGCCCACCGCCAGCACGTCGCGCTCATAGCTGAGTGCTGAGTGCTGAGTGCTGAGTGCTGAGTTGGTGGCATCACCACCCACCCCCAGCCCCTCCCGGCGGGAGGGGAGATAGCCAGACCCCTCCCCCACCGGGGGAGGCTGGGAGAGGGAGCTTGCCACCCCACGCAGGCCCACCCCCAGCCCCTCTCGGTGGGAGGGGAGAATATCAGACTCCTCCCCCACCGGGGGAGGCTGGGAGGGGGTGTTCATCGGCAGGGTGCGGGTGCGCCTGCTCCACCACCAGGCTAGGGCGTAGCTGATCGCGCCCAGGGCAATGAGCAGCAGCGCCAGTGCGGGCGACATCAGGCGGGCGATCTGCACATGGTCAGCCAAGCCCGTGCGCTCCCTCCTGGGTGGGTTTGATCGGTGGTTCGCTGCTGGCGGCAGTCAGCTTGCCCCAACTCAACCCTTCACGCAGCATCACGATGAAGCCGACCACCACCAGTGGGCCGAAGCCGATAATATGCAGCACCACAGTGAAGGCAGTAACCAGGCTCATATTGGTCATGCCGAACACCACCGTCATTACCTTGGTGACGATAAACTCGAATGGCCCTACCCCACCCGGGGTCGGCACCGACAGACCCAGGTTGAACAGCACGGTGAGCAACACGCTAGCAGTAACCGCTGGCACTGGCAGGTGGAAGGCCACGATTACGGTGTAGGTGGTGCCAATGTTCATCACCCAGGTGAAGAACGACCAGAAGACCAGGGCGGGGGCAAGGCGCAGGTTGGCAAGTGGGGTTAGGCCATTGATGATCTGTGTGACAACCCCCAAAACTGTGTTACCCAGTTTGGCGGGAAGCCGCTTCACCAGCGCCGCAGTCAGCCGCTGCGCCAGCAGGGGTTTTGCCGCCAACACCACCATCACGATGAAGAGTGCCACGATTATAGAGGTTAGCGCTAGCACCGGCCCCAGCAGTTCGGCGGGCAGCCCGGCGAACGGCAACACCAACGCGAGAATGATGACCAGGGTGAGGATGTCCAGCACTTTCTCGACAAAGATGGTACTGAGGATACGCACCTTGCTGATGCCGGTCATTTCGCCAATGTAGTAAGCGCGAATAACCTCACCGGGGCGGGCGGGCAGCGCGGTGTTGAACAGGTAGCTGATCAGCAGCCCATTCGACAACTTGCCCAGCGGTGGCTTGTCGGGGTAGAGCAGCACCTGATGACGGAACACCTTACCTGCAATGGTCAGCCAGAAGGGGACGAGGGTGAGAATGATCCAGAGCCAGTCGATATTACCCATGCTGGCCCAGACCAGCGCCCAGTCAATCTTCTGTCCGGCAAAAGCCAGGTAGAGGCAGAGGATGCTGAACAGGATACCGCCCCAGATGACTAGCGTTTTGAGGTTAACTTTCATACTTGGCCGCCAGCTCCTGCGCCCGCCGCACCGAGGCGAGGATCAAATTGTCCTGTACCAGGTTCCAGTTGGGCCGCTCCTGATAATCCATGTGGTAGACGATATGCTGCTTATCTACCACTGCGCTGCGGCCCAGGGCGGGAAGCAGGGCGCTGAGAAAGGCAATGTCCCAGGTCTTCACTCCATCGCCGCTTGTATCCAGCACATCGAGTGAGCTTGAATAGTAATCGAGCAGCGCGGCACGTACCCGCGCATCCTGGCGGATGACCCCGCCCGGCGAGTAGTGGTTCGCGCCCAACTCCTCGAACGCCGCTTTCGGCGTGGCTATGTTCACACAGTATGGCGCGTAGTAGCCGTAGTCGGGGTGGGCAGCGATGTAGTTGGCGATGCGCTGGAAGGCCAGCCCTGGCATCACGATATCGTCGTCCATTAGTACGATGTGCGGGCCAGTCAGGTTCTGCAAGAGGGTCAATCGCCCCGCGCTAAAATTGCGCTGCACCTGGCGGGTGCGCTCGTAGCTGCATTGCACCCCCCGATCGAAGGCTAGGCGCAACGCGGCCACCACATCGTCGCGGCGCACCACCGCCGTCTCGCCGGTATCCACGATGTGAATACGCACGCCGGGGGTCTCCTGAGTGATCATACTGAGCAAGGTAAGACCCAGAGTCGGCTTGCCCCGCGTCAGCACGCCCACTTCAATCAAGTGCTGAGTGCTGAGTTGTGGCGGTTTCTTCAGTCATGTGCGAGCTAGCATAACAAAGGCGAAGAGTGATGTCAAGCAGCTAGAAAGCCGCCCGCGTGATGAAGAACTCCTGGCCCGACTGCTGGGGTGTGTCGTAGCGGTCGCCATACTCCTGCGCCGTCCATTCGCGGAGTTGGGCGATGGTGCGGTCAAAGAGGTCGTCCGGCACCGCCCAGGTGCTGCTCCACTGGCGGCTAGCGATGTGATCACAGGATTGATGGGGGCTGCGGCTGAAGCTCGCGTCGGCGATGGCGCTGGTCTCCACCGCTTTTGCGCCCATCTCGATCAGCGCATCGTTGACTGGGGAGGCAATGCGGTGGCTGCTGGTGGATTTGTCGGTGTAACCCTCGGCGGCAAGCAACTCGCGCCACTTCTGGGTAACAATCGCGGTGGCGGCACTCTCGGTGGTGGGGCGGCTGCCCGCGTGGATGATTATCCCGCCCGCTTGCAGCACACGGCGGCACTCAGCCAGCGCCTCGCGCCAGCGGGGAACCAGATGGAAGACATGAACTGCAATGATGGCGGCAAACGCACCATCCTTGAACGGCAAGCGGGTGATGTCGCCCTGGGCAAGAGGGAAGCTGTATTTGCTGCGCGCCGCGGCGTTCTCGCGCAGCTTATGCATCATCGGCAGGGACAGGTCAACGCCGTAGTAGTCGTAGCCGCGCTGTTGCAAGGGGATGGCGATGCGCCCGCTGCCAATGCCAATCTCCAGCACCCGCGCTTCAAGCTGACCCAGTGCGGCGGCCAACGCGCCAACTACCTTCACCTCACGCTCAGGGTCGAAACCGCGTGTGGCATCGTAGTAACCTACTGCTCGGTCGAAGGCGATCGAGTCGCTCATTTCTGCCTCCTGCATTAATTTCTTTGATTACAGGCGGTATTATAGCGACTTTGTGGCGGGCTTTCAAGCAACGAGGTGCAGTTCATAGAATTACGATCACGCTCAAGGGTGAGCGCCGCCCACCCTTACGACAGCACCAGGGTGAGCGCCGCCCACCCCTACGACAATTGTGCATGGCAATTTGATGCACTGCACCCCAAGCAACGGCGGTTTGGCTATGGCGTGGACAGGTTTGGAGTGGGCGGCACGGAACTTTCGCCGGGCGTGGGGGTATCAACCGGCGTGTCGGTGGGAGCGAGCTTGGGCGTGTCGGTCGGAGGTGGGGTTGCCTGCACATCGTTGAACGGGGTGTCGGTGGGAGGCACGAACGTCGCGTCGGCGATCGGGGTATCGGTTGGGGTATCAGTCGGGGTATCAGTCGGGGTATCGGTGGGCGTATCGGTCGGGGCTGGTGAGGTGTCGTCGGTGGGGAATGGGGTTGGATTGCCAACCCGCTTGCTGGAGCGGCTGCTGCTGTGGGCATTGGTCTGCGTGGTGTCGGCTGCGCGGGTAGCTACAGGATCGCGATCGGGTGGGGTTGGCGTGTCGGTTGCGGCAGGGCTGGCGGCATAAGTACCAGGCATGGCGGTTGGGGTATCGCTAGCGGCGGCGTTTGACTCCACAGTGACAATTGGCGACGGCGTATCGCCAGGCGGCAACGGCGTAGCGCTAGGAGCAGGTGTATCGGTGCCAATCACTGCTGGCAAAGCGGTAGAGAGTGACATGGGCGCAGCTTTGGCTGGCACTGGCAGATCGGTCGCTATCGGCGGGACAGGGGTGCGGGTCGCCAGCAATGTCGCGGTGGATAGCGCGGCGGTGAAGGTCGCAGACTGGCTGACGAGGGTAACACGCGCAGCGGGCAGCGGGCGCGGGGTGGGCAGCGCCGCGAGGGTCGCGGCATGAGGCGGGGTGATCAGGGCAGCGACATGGGGCGCGGTTGTCGCAGTGGGGATGACTAGCGCGATGCTGCTACCGTCGCGGCTGGACAGATTGCTAGCGATCACAATCGCGGCCAGAACGACGATTGCAGCAAAGGCAAACCAGGGCGGCACTTCGCGCTGCTGCGGCACTGCTACTGGCAGCAGCATCCGCATCTTATCGGCGCGAGGCACGCGGATGGCGTGGCGGGCCAGCGCATCCTCATTATCGGTCGCGTTGGCGGGGGGCGGCACAAGCGCAACGCTGACCGATGCGGCGGCGTAGGTGGCAGCGAAGGATGGAAGCTGGACGCGGGTATCGGGTCGCTCCATGGCAGCCGGGCGCGGTGGCAGACCGGCAAGTACCTGCACCGTAGTGGCAGGAATGGACTTGCGCCCGGCTAGCTCATCAAGGAACCCAGCCATAAGTTGGGGGCGGGCGGCGGGGTAGTAGGCTAGCGCATGGTTGAGCGCGGCGAAGGTGTGCAGGCTGGGTTGCTGCTTCGCTCCGCCGCCAGGGATGACTCCCCCGATCATGAAGTAGCAGGTGGCGGCTAGGGAGTAAACATCGCTGTACGGCCCCTTGCGGCTGAGGGCGTGAAACTGCTCCGGCGGCGAGAAGCCGATGCTGATCACCGCTGTCTGGATTAGGCTGCGATCGAGCGCAAACTCGCGGGCCGCCCCGAAGTCAATCAGCACCGCTTGCCCGTCGGGGGTGAGGATCACGTTGGATGGTTTGATGTCACGGTGCAACAGGTGGTGGCGGTGGACCACTTCCAGAGCGCGACCGATCTGCATGGTGTAAGCCAGCGCCTCGTCCTCGTCAAGTGTACCGCCGCGCTGGAATATGTAGTGGTCGAGCGCCGTGCCTTCAATGAACTTCATCACCATGTAGGCGGTGTTGTTCTGCTCGAAGTAATCATAGACTCCGACGATGCCCGCGTAGTCGAGGCTGGCAAGGGTGCGGGCCTCATGGAGAAAGCCCTGCGTCGCCTTACGCCAGCTCGCTGGCGTATAGTTGAGCGGTGGAGCGACCGCTTCGCCCGCGTGTCCGCTACCAGGGACGAATAGCTCTTTGATCGCCACCTTGCGGCCCAGGCAGGTATCCTCGCCCTGGTAGGTGATGCCGAAGCCGCCCTCGCCCAATGGCTGACCAATGCGATAGCGACCATCCTGTAGCGTGCTGCCTGCTGTGAGATAACCTTCCACTGTCTATGCCCTCATGTTCCTAGCTTGAAGCCCTGCGCCCTGACCGTGACCACGATCTGCTGCCCCGCCGCGATATCGGTGAGACGTTCGCGCAGCCGCTTCACCACTGCGTCAATCGCCTCATCGCTAATCCCCACCCACTTGTTCTCCGACCAGAGTTCAGCTGCGACCTGATCGCGGCTGAACACCCGCCCCGGCGCACTTGCCAGCAGCCGCAGCAGGCTATATTGCACGGGAGACAGCGGTGGGTCGAGCGTCTGACGGTTAAGCCAGACTTCGCGGCGATCCTCATCCAGCCGTAGGCGACCAGGGCCAATCCCGCCGCTATCGGCCAGCGGCGCAGAGGCTGCCAACGTTTCGTTGGCGGGCAGGGTTGCGCCCACCTCGGTGAACAGCAGCCGCGCGTTCGGCCCCAGCCTGACCTCGCTGCCACTGACCAGATGCAGCGCCCGCGCAACGGATACGCGCTCACCATCCACGAAAGTGCCGTTCAAGCTGCCCAGGTCTTCGATGCAGTAGCGCCGCCCCTGCATGACGATGCGGGCGTGGTGGCGCGATACCTCACGGTCGGGCAGGCTAATCTCGTTCTCGCCCATCCGCCCGATGGTCACGCTGCGCCCCAGGGTGAACTCCTCACCGCAAAGGCGCGGCACTGCGCTGTAGATTACTCGAAGCACCGCTCCGACGCTGCTACTCCCACTCACCGCTGCTGCTCCCTTCCAGATGCCCGGTCTGTACCATAATAACATGGCAAAGGGGGATTAGACTTGTATCCTGGCGCGATCATATCACAGACAGGCTGCGCTTGCTGGACGAAAGGGAGACGCGATTCGGGCGCTATTCAGGCGCTTTTCAACCCCCAGCAAAAAGCCCCCGGCGGGGGGTTTGGGGGGAAGATGCCGCCTTACTGCTAGTTGATGGTACGCCAACCCACTCACTAGCGATTTAGATATACAGTGCGGGCGTGGTAAAAGCTGGGGGAGGTGTCGCTGTCGCTGACGGTGTAGGCGGTCACGCGGTCGCCGCGCCGTAGCGCGGCCAGGTTGCTTACCCGCCTGGAGCTGACCAGCGACTGGTAGTAGGTATCGGTTGCAACGGTGACGGTGAAGGTTTCACCATCGTCGCCGGTAAGCAGGAGGGTACTGCTAGCCGTGTTCACCTGCTCGACGCTGCCCTCCAGCACGTGTTCGTTGGGCGTTACCAGGTGCAGCGCGGCAATATGGATGTCGACGGGTAGGAAGAAGGCGATGCCTGCCGCCTGGTAGAAGCTGTCGGCAAAGCCCGCCCAGACTGGCGCACCATAAAGGATGAGGCGATCGCCCGCCTTCAGGGCGGTGACGGCGATGGGCTGGCCGAGGCGATCGAGGTGGGTAGCGGGGCCGATCACCACCTTGATATAGCCAAACTGAGCGATGAGCGCGAGGATATTGCCGTCACTGCCCCGCGCAACAAAGCTGGCGGGAATGGCCCGCAGGCCAAGCGGGCGGGCATCACTTGCCTCGATTGTGAACGGAGCCGGGCCGATGCTTACCTGATTGACCGCCACGCTATAGCCATCGCCCAGGCCGAAAAGAAGTTTGAGCAAGGTTTCATCGTTGCTAGTCTTGCGGCTACCAGTGGCCGGTTTGTTAAACTGACCGATGAAGTTCTGCGCCTGAATCTGATCGAGCAGCACGGTAGCGCTGCTGCCGGGCTGCACCTCGCCCAGAGCGATGCGGCCCGCCTTCACGTTAGCCGGATCGGCGGGGATGGGTTGGCGCTGGATGGTGCTGCTGAGGCTGAGAGTAGCAGTGAGCGGGCCGATGGCAGTGTCCAGCACCAGGGCGTGGGCGGCAACATCGGCGTGATCCACCACCCCGCTGACCGTTATGCCGCCAGCCGGAACACAGGCCGCGGTCATCATGATTATGCCAGTGACGACGGCGATCGAGAACAGCCGCTTACCCAGACTCATCGTTTGCCTCCTTTACCTAGTTACCTTTTCTGACTAATGGATACAGGAAACTGTTTCAGCCGCCAGATTATTTTACAAAGATTTTGCAATCCAACCTCACCTTTGACCCGACCATGGTTTATACTGTATCTATCCAACCCCTGCCACTTTGTCTGACCAGATCGTGCAACTATGCAATATATAGGAGTAGATGATGAAAGCAAGCAGCAATCAGAACCGCTGGCTGGTGGCGACCGCTGTAATCGCCGTCGCGCTAGGAGTGACCATTGGCCTGCTGTGGGCGGGTAGCGGCAGCAGCGCCACGACCGCGCCCAGCGGCAACCAGCTAGTTTCTGCGGCGAACATCACGCCGATTATGGGTGGCGATATTGCAATGCCAATCACGAATACCAGCAACAGCGGCGAAGCGCCCAGTGCCAATCACCCCGCCACTGGGCAAACTCCCACTATCGCTACACCCCCGCTAGCGACGGCCAAAGCGGGCAGCCAACCAACTACCAGCAGCCCGCAAAGCAAAGCGCCGCTGCACATAGGCGGGGTGGTGGTGCGGGTAGATGCCGTCGCCAACACCGTCGTGCTGGCGACTAGCAGCGGGCCGCTGACTGCCACGCTAGGCAGCGGCAGTACAATTCAACGCCAGCCGCTGCCCGGCGACGATGCCAGGGTCAAAACCGGACCGATCGCCGTCGGCGATTTGGCGGTGGGCAGTTATGCGGTCGTCACCGTGAGCCGCGACCAGTTGCCCATGCCGCTCGGCAGCGGGCCAAAGCCGACACCAGCACCGATCAGCGCTGATGCGGCGGTCAACCGCGTCATCCAGGCAAAGCAACGCTTTGGTATCAACGATGGCTATAACGCAACTGCCAGCCAGTTGCGGGTTAGCCCCGCCCCCGCCAGCATCGAGGAGAGTGACCGCAGCCGTCTAACCCTACCCGCGCTGGCGGCCAACTTTGTCGCGCTCAACGCCGACGGCACCATCACTGCGACGGTTAGCCAATTCGGCAACCTCAAGGTGGTTCCCGGCCCCGGCACCCGCTTCGACCGCCTGGGCCTGTCGATCGCCGCCACCAGTTTGAAGCCGGGCGATAATCTAACGCTCTACGGCGCTTACGTCTGGGAAGGGCCAAACCATATAGCAGCTACCGATGTACAGTATGGCAGTGGCCTGCCAGTTGCCATCCACATTGCCGCGCTGCACCTGATCAGCCCCAACGAACACGTGCTGGAAGGTAAGATCGCGCAGGTGGATGCGGCTAACAATAACTTCCAGATTACTACTACTGAGGCAGAAACGCTAACTGTGACTGCCAGCGCAGATACCCACTATCAATCGCTGGCCCGCAGTGTGCATATCAACCGCCTGGCCGACCTCGACCCCGACCTCTACGTGGTGGTCTACGCCAGCAGCGACAGTGACACCAATCCCAGCTTCTACAACGCCAATAGTGTTTACGTCTCGCTTACGCCACCATCGCAGTAACTTGCGGGTGCGGTTCATCAAATTGCAAAACATATCTGGTGTAGGGGTGGGCGACGCTCACCATGATGCACGCTCGCAATACGGTGAACTGCACCTTTTACCTTGCACCCTTTACCTTGCAGGCGTGATATAATAGCCAGCAGCAGCGACAAGATAGCCGCTGCGGCTGGCTAAACTAAATCTGCTGTCACATGGTGGAGGTGCAGCGAGTGAAGCTCTTGCTTAACGGCAGCGTCTACAATATTTATGAGCAGGGCAGCGGTGGGCCGACGCTCATCTTTCTGCACTACTTCGGCGGCTCCTCGCGGGCCTGGCGCGGTGCGTTCGCCAAGCTGAACGGTTACGCCCGCTGCATCGCCCCCGACCTGCGCGGCTTCGGCGACTCTGAGGCCAGCACGGCCCGCTATCGGCTGGGCAACTATGCCGATGACCTGGCCGCGCTGGTAGACGCGCTCAAGCTGAAGCGCTATATGTTGATCGGCCACGACATGGGCGGCAAGATCGGGCTGGCCTTCGCCGCTCGCCAACCGGAGGGGCTGGAGAGCCTGGCCCTATTCGCGCCATCGCTGCCCAGTCCTGAGCCGATCAGCGACGAGCAGCGCAAGCGGCTACTGAGCAGCTACGGCAGCCGCACCGCCGCACTGGAGACCATCCAGCGGGCCAGCGTGCGCCCACTTCCTACCCTGGAACTAAAGACTGCCATCGAGGACAGCCTGCGAACTTCGCATACCGCCTGGAAGGCGTGGCTGGAGCAGGGCAGCGCCGAAGATATTAGTATGCTGATGCCCTACGTCAATGTGCCGACCCTAGTGGTGGTGGGCGCGGGCGATGCGGTACTGCCACTGGCGATGCTGAAGGCGGAGGTTGAGCAACGCATCGCCAACGCCCGCCTCGTGGTAGCGCCGGGGGTCGGCCATCTCATCCCTCTGGAAGCGCCGCAGGTGGTGGCAAGCATGGTACAGATTATGCGTAGTGGTGGTTTTGATAAGCTGGGTCGAGGCATACTGCCAGAAGAATTATGCCAATTAGCTGCGGAGATGCTGTGTTTTCTGCAAGGGCGAACACCGTTCACCCTGGCCTAATTTTCGCAGCGCCAAAGCTATTTGGTATAAGAATACTATCTTTGCACTTTCGGGTATCGGCACAACTGCTTGCGTCTTAACAACGCCAATGACTACAAGATATGGGCGTAAATGGCAAAAGTGCAAAGATAGTAATAAGAAGGGGTGTGAACCAATGCTGTCTATATTTGATATTAACTGGCTTACCGTGTTTCAAATCATCGCACGTACCATGACCGTGTATTTGTTCCTGATCATTGGCCTACGGCTAACTGGCAAACATGAGCTGGGCCAGCTCAACCCACTCGACCTTGTGCTATTGCTGGTCATCTCCAATGCGGTGCAAAACGCGATGATCGGCCCTGACACCTCGGTATCGGGCGGCATGGTTGCGGTGGTGACGCTGCTGGTACTCAACCGAGTGCTTTCCTATACCCGTTCACACAGTGAGCGGTTCAATCGGGTACTGGAAGGCTCGCCAACGTTGCTGGTGCATGACGGGCAGTTGGTTACAGAACACATGGTGAAAGAGCGACTCAAGCCTGAGGATTTGGAGCAGGCGTTGCGCGAACATGGGGTGGCTAACCTCAGCCAGTGTCAGTCGGCGGTGCTGGAGGTGGATGGCTCGATCAGCGTGATCACCAGTGGCGATCAGAGCAACAAGCCGATGCCCGAACATATCCGACGGCGCAGGCGCTTCACCGTACACAACTCCTGATCTGACAAAACCGCTGCAAGTACATAATCCAAACCCCAGCAGGGATGAGGAGATCTCGCCCAACACTTATGCCAGAGTAGACACGATTAAAGCTTTAGCGTGCTTACTCTGGCATCATTGCGCTTAGTATTACAGGATCACTTGCTGGGCAGGGATGCGTAGTTACGATTGGCTTGGGCCCTGGGCGGCAGGGCGTATGCGATTCGCCCATACCCCAACCTGGCGCATTTATACCAACTGAGGCTGTAATACTAACAGCATTGGTCCCGGTTCACGCATTGGGTCGGTGGGCATTCCCGCTGGCGGTGGATCTACCATCGGGGTGATCGCAGGCGAACTGTCGGGGTTGGATGGTGGAGGTGGCTCGTCAATATGCGGCATCTCGTCGGGGTTGGGGCTGGGAACGGGGTCGTCGAGCGGGTAAACATCACCGCCAGGCGGTGGGGGCGGCTCGATGGTCGGCTCCGGCACATAAACCGGATCGTCAGTCGCTGGTGGACGGGGTTCATTAGGATACATCGCGTTCACTCCTCTCTGTCGGCGCATCGTGCGCCGCTACTTGCTTAATTACATTGCAAGTAACGGACCACAATTTGGGTAGGTATGTTATACCAATTAGCGGTGGTGTCCCTACAGATTGAGGCAGGGCGAACAACGGTTCGCCCCTACAGAACTATAGTACCGTCTCGGCTAATTGGTATTACCAGTCATTGGGTGGTTAGCTCCCTCACCAGGGCGGGCGGTGGCCCGCCCCTACGTTTACCCAGTGACTTGTTTCACTCCCAATTTGGGTTAGGAGATTGCAGCGCCGTCACGCTGGTGCTATAATCAACAGCACCTGGGCGGACGCAATCCGCCCCTATGTCACGAAAAGGAGCAAAGCGCGATGGCAGCAAGCATAAATCGGCTAGTGCGACCCCGCCGCCCGGTGTGGCTACGCATCATCATCTGGCTGCTGGTTTTCATATTTATAGTGCTGGCATTTGCCACTGCACTTGGCGCATACTTTGTGATGCGGGCGCAACCCACCACCAACGGCAGCGCCAGGCTAGCTGGGTTGGGCGCCAATGTCAGCGTGGTGCGCGACAACTTTGGCATCCCCCACATAACCGCCTCGACAGAGGAAGATCTGTGGATGGCGATGGGCTACGTCCACGCCCAGGATCGGCTGTTCCAGATGGAACTGTTCCGCCGCGCCGCCTCCGGTCGACTATCCGAGTTCGCTGGCACTGCCACGCAGCTAGATGATGAAATCATGCGGGCGGTAGGGTTGCGGCGCACTGCCCAGTTGGAGTACGCCTCATTGAGTGCCGACCAGCGCAAGCCGTTGGATGACTACGCCAAAGGGGTCAACGCCTTCATCGACACCCATAAGGATGTGCTGCCCGTCGAGTTCCTCATCCTCGGCTTCAGCCCCGAACCATGGACCCCAGTGGATACCCTGGCAATTGGTCGGCAGATACCCTGGAGCTTGAGCGGCAACTGGAACGAGGAGTTGATGAACTGCGACCTGGCCGCCAAGCTCGGCCCAGTGAAGGCGCGGGAGCTAATCCCCGATGCGCCCGCTAGCGTCACCGGCACGGTGCAGATTACCCCTACCACGGGCAGCACGATTAACCAGACCAACGTCAGCACCCCCTCGCTGGTAGCTTGTGGCCGCGCCAGCGGCAGCCTGGCAACCTTCGACCTGGCCGCCGCCGCCAATCCCTTTCTCCGCCACGACTCCTGGGTGGGCAGCAACGACTGGGTGATTGATGGCAGCAAGTCGGCCACCGGCAAGCCGATGCTGGCGAACGACCCCCACCTGGGGCTGCGTAACCCTAACATCTGGTACGAAATCCATCTCTCAACTAGCGACGGCAAGTTTGATGTGGCAGGCTTCAGCTTCGCGGGCGTGCCGGGGGTAGTGGTCGGCCACAACCAGAACATTGCCTGGGGCGTGACCAACGTTGGACCTGACGTTCAAGACCTATTCCTCGAAAAGCTCGATCCCGCCAATCATCCCGGCCAGTATCTTTACAAAGGTCAATGGCAAGCCTATCAGGTTATTACGGAAACGATCAAGGTTAAAGGCGAGACTGATGATGTGCTTCCGGTGCGAATTACCGTGCATGGTCCACTGATTACCGATGCGATGACTGATACGGAGACCAGCACGCTACAACCGATGGCCCTCGACTGGGTGGGCAACCAGAAGGAAGGGCTGATCAGTGCGGTGCTGAACCTCGACCACGCGCAGAACTGGACTGATTTCCGCGCTGCACTGAAGAACTGGGCGCAGGCAGGGCAGAACTTCGTCTACGCCGATCAGCAGGGCAACATTGGCTACCAGGCTACTGGCAATGTGCCAATCAGGCCAAAGGGCGACGATGGGCTGCTGCCGGTAGACGGCTCCAGCGGGGCGCACGATTGGCAAGGCTACGTACCGTTCGACGCGCTGCCGATGCTATATAACCCGCCCACCCACTATGTTGCCACCGCCAACTTCCGGCCCTACGGATCCGACTATCAATACTTTCTGGGCGCACGATTCGAGACTCCCTGGCGCATTACCCGCATCCGCGAGATGATCGCGGCTAAGGACAAGCTAACCCAGGCCGATATGGAGGCGATGCAGCACGACCAGCATAGCGTGCTGGCGCGGGCGATTGGCGCGAAGCTGGCTAACTTGCACAGCAGCGACCCGCTGGTGCAGCAAGCAATTGACGGCTTTAAAAACTGGGACGGTAGCATGGCGGGCAATAGCTCCACCGCCGCCATCTACGAACTGACCTACCTGCAAATGCTGCAACTTACCTTCAAGGACGACCTGGGGGAAAAACTGTTCAACGAGTATATAGACAACGGCGGCTCCTACGCGGGATTGTGGATTTACGAAAACCTCGACAATCCTACCGCCAGTTGGTGGGACAACGTGAACACTGCACAAAAGGAAACCCGCGACGACATCATGCTGCAAAGCATCGCTAATGCAGTCACCGACCTGAAGGGGCGGTTCGGCGGCAGCCTCAGCGATTGGCAGTGGAACAAGCTGCACACCATTACTTTCGCCCATCCGTTGGGCAGCGTCAAGCCACTCAACCTCATCTTCAACCAGGGGCCGTATCCGGTTGGCGGTGACAACAGCACCGTCAACGTCAGCCCCTTCAGCCTACGCGATGCGATGCAAAAGAATACCTATGACCAGGACTGGGTGCCGTCCTACCGTGCCGTCTACGATCTTACCGACTGGAATAAGACCCAGATCGTAATGCCGATGGGCGAAGCGTCCACCACCGGCACCAGCCATGTCAACGACCAGACCCCGCTCTGGCTCAGTAACGGCTATCTCAACTTCGCCTACAGCCAGGCGGCGATAGATGCGGTCAAGGATGGTACGTTGACGCTAACCCCTTGATTGCAGATTATAGATTGAAGATTGTAGATTATGACTGCAAGCGCAAATCTGCCGACCACGCTGCATTGCCCGCAGTGCCAGGAGGACAATCCGCTGGAGGCCCGCACCTGCATCAGCTGCAAGGCTTCGCTGGCGGTAGCTCGCGCCCAGCGCTACCTCGACCTTGCCGAAGCGGACATCACCGCCGCTCGCTATGACCACGCCCGTAGCAACCTGACGCAGGCCGATGTGGAGATGCTGGGTCTGAGCAGCAAGACACGCAAGGAAAATCTGTTCACCGCCCGCGCCTTCTGGCTGCAAGGGTTGATTTACTACCATAAGGGGCAGACTGGCGAGTCGCGCACCGAGTTGCTGCTGGCCTTGCAGAACCTGGAAGCGATGAAAGGCAGTGAGGCGCTCACCGCAAAAGTATTGAACCAGCTTGGCAACGCTGCCTTCTACGAACGCACCACTGATGCTGCCGAGTATTACCAACGCAGCAGCGAGGTTGCTATTAGTGCCGATGAACACGCCCTGGCGGCTACCGCGCTGGCTAACCTTGCGCTCATCCACAACATGGGCGGAAATATCGAGGAGGCGTTTGCCTGGTATGAGCAGGCATTGGCCGAAGCAGAGTTGGGCGGCGATCCTATTCGCCTGGGTGATACCTATCGTCTGGTCGCCAGCCTGTACGCCGATGAAGGGCCTTACCCTCGCGCACTTGTATATATAAACAAGGCTTTGGCGCTCTGCAACCAAATCCCTAACCCTGCTGCGGTCTGCCGCATCACCCTCGGCGCTGGTGAATTGTATCTACGGTATCGTGACCTCGAACAGGCGGAGCGATGGCTACGTCAGGCGGACGAGCTTGCCAGCCGCATTGATTATAAACTGCTGTACAACAGCACTGCGGTCGCCCTATCCAACCTGCTGCGGATCAAAGGTGATTACCCCGCCGCCCTAAACTACGCCAGCCGTGCCTACAACCAGATTCATCTGGCCCTTACCGAGCGCGGTGAGGCCATGCTTGCGTTGGCGCTTTATTACATCGACCTGGCAGACTGGATGCACGCCGAGCGCTACATCCAACGGCTGGGCGATATCAGCGCAGGGCAAGCCCTCGGCAGCGACCAGTTCTATCACGCCCATGCCCGCACTCTGCTGTACACCGCCCAGGGAGAATGGCAGCAAGCGGAGCAGGACTTCCAACAGGCTAGCACCATAACGCAAACCCTGCACAATAAATACGAGCTTGCCAATCTTCAGGAAGAGTATGCGACACGGATGCTAGCTTATATCGGAGCCAGGCACAATCCGACAATCCAGGTCCGCGCCCATGCGCTACTGGTCGAAGCCGCTGCTACTTTTCGGCAGATGGAGATGCCGCTGCGCCATGGCAGGATTGCCACGATGCTGCGTAGAACGCCTAACCAGGTGGCTAGTTAGCTACAACAGACTGTGTGGTATAATGCGAGGGCAGAGGCGCAAGGTTGCACCCCTGCCCTTCTACGCTAATATTACAGCCTCAGTTGTCAGGCAAGATGCGGTAGTTATGATTGGCCTGGACGCTGGGCAAAAGGGCGTATGCGATTCGCCCCTACACCATTCTGGCCCTAGTATGTCAGCGGTAGTTATGATTAGCCTGGACGCTGGGCAACAGGGCGTATGCGATTCGCCCCTACACCATTCTGGCCCTAGTATGCCAGCGGTAGTTATGATTAGCCTGGACGCTGGGCAACAGGGCGTATGCGATTCGCCCCTACACCATTCTGGCCCTAGTATGCCAACTGAAGCTGTAATACAAAGGCGAGGGTGCCATGCCACTTGAACGCGAAATAGAAATACGCCGACTACATGGCGATGCGGAGATGGCGCGACTCTACGACTTGCGGGCCGCAATGCTACGTCCCGGTCGGCCAGTGGCGGAGAATCATTATCCCACCGACTATCTCCCTACCACTATTCACCTGGGCGCTTTTTACCAGGGCCAGTGCATTGGCATTGCCTCGCTATACGAGGAAGTGGGTCTGCACCTGCGCGGCATGGTGGTAGCGCCTGCGTGGCAGGGATATGGTGTGGGCGCGGCGCTGCTCCACCGGGTGCAGCAGCAGGCAACGCGGATACGGATGCCGCTGTGGTGCAACGCCCGTGACAGCGCGATGGGGTTCTACGCGAAGCTGGGTTGGTGGGTCGAGGGCGATGGCTTCGAGTTGCCTGGTGTTGGCCCACACCATCGGATGCGCTGGGTGCCAGCGGAGACAAACGCTGCGGTGGAGGAGAGTAGCGATGCGCTATTATGCGAAGGTCGAAGGCAGCGACGCAGAGATTGAGCTAAACGTCGACGAGGATGGCAATGTTGGCAGCGACAGCCATGAGCTTGACCTGCTGACCCTGGACGCGGGCCACTACTCGCTAATCCTCGATGGGCGCAGCTACGACCTGTACGCTGCGCCGGTTGCCGATGCGCCCGGTCGCACCAGCTACCACATCAGCGTAGGCCAGCGGCAAATGCTCGTCGAGGTGCAGAGCGAACGCGAACGGCGCATCCGCAAGGCCGCGCCCGCCACCCACGCCAGCGGTGAGGTCAGCATCAAAGCGCCGATGCCCGGCCTCGTCACCGCTGTGAGTGTTGCGATCGGCGAGACAGTGCAGGCCAATCAGCGCCTGCTGCTTCTGGAGGCGATGAAAATGGAGAACGAAATCCGCGCCCCCAAAGCTGGCACGGTCAAGAGCGTCAGTGTGGCTCAGGGTGACAAGGTGGAGCAGGGGCGAGTGATGGTGGTGATCGAGTAATGGTGAATGGTGAATGGTGAATGTATGGGCGGGCCTCGCTCGCCCTGGCGCGAATGAGTTAGTGGTGGGTGGCACTCGCCCTGGCAGGGATATATTTCGATGAGGAGTTAGCAAAATGGTAGCAACCGAACAGGCAAAGGCCAATGGTCATGCCGCCACGCAACACACCAAGCAACGCTGGCTGAACGGCGCTTACGCCAAAGCAAGGGGCAAGTCTCCAGAGCGGGCCGCCCGCTTCGAGACTCACTCGCAGATTGAGGTGCAGCCGCTGTACACGCCCGACGACCTGGGGGCGCAGGGCTTCGACTATGAGCGCGACCTCAGCTATCCGGGCGAGTTCCCCTACACGCGCGGGGTGCAGGCCACCATGTATCGTGGGCGGCTGTGGACGATGCGCCAGTACGCCGGGTTTGGCGATGCCTCCGAGAGCAACCGCCGCTATCGCTACCTGCTTGCCCAGGGGCAGACCGGCCTCAGCGTCGCCTTCGACCTGCCAACCCAGATGGGCTACGACTCCGACTCGCCGATGGCCGATGGTGAGGTGGGCAAGGTGGGCGTGGCAATCAGTTCGCTCGACGATATGGAGAACCTGCTGCGCGACATTCCCCTCGACAAAGCCAGCACATCGATGACCATCAACGCCACCGCCAGCGTGCTGCTCGCCCTTTACATCGCGGTCGCCCGCAAGCAGGGTGTGGCTGAGATTGCACTGAACGGCACGGTGCAGAACGATATTCTGAAGGAGTACATGGCGCGTGGCACCTACATCTACCCGCCTACGCCCAGCCTGCGCCTGATTACCGACCTGATGGCCTACTGCCGCGACCACGTGCCGCAGTGGAACACCATCAGCATCAGCGGCTACCACATCCGTGAGGCGGGCGCGACTGCGGTGCAGGAGGTGGCCTTCACTATCGCCGATGGCCTTGCCTACGTGCAGGCCGCGCTCGATGCAGGCTTGCAGGTGGACGAGTTCGCCCCCCGCCTGGCGTTCTTCTTCAATTCGCATAACGATTTTCTCGAAGAGGTCGCCAAGTTCCGCGCCGCCCGACGACTGTGGGCGCGGCTGATGCAGGAGCGTTTCCACCCCCAGGACCCGCGCAGCCTGATGCTCCGCTTCCACACCCAGACGGCAGGTAGCACCCTGACCGCGCAGCAGCCGCTCAACAACATTGTGCGTACCACGGTGCAGGCGATGGCCGCCGTGCTGGGCGGCACCCAGTCGCTGCACACCAACTCGATGGACGAGGCGCTGGCCCTACCATCCGAGCTAGCCGCCCGCACCGCGCTTCGCACTCAGCAGATCCTTGCCAATGAGAGTGGGGTTGCCAGCACGATTGACCCGCTGGCTGGCTCCTATTATATCGAAAGCCTGACCGACGAGATTGAGACGCAAGCCCGCGAATATCTGGACAAGGTGGAGCAACTTGGCGGCACGCTCAAGGCTCTAGAAGGTGGCTTCTTCCAGGCCGAGATTCAGGAGAGCGCCTACCGCTGGCAGCGCGAAGTGGAGAGCAAGCAGCGTATCATCGTGGGGGTCAACCAATTTGTGGTGGAGGAGCAACCCGCCTCCGACCTGCTGCGCGTCAACGAGCGGGTGCAGCGTGAACAAATCGCCCGCTTGAGCGCACTCCGCACCCGCCGCGACAACAGTCTGGTTGCCGAG
>JANXYP010000215.1 GCA_025355955.1 Chloroflexota bacterium | reverse complement strand
AACCGAAGTCGGGCTGCCAGTGGTAGTCCACCTCCACCTTGTGGGAGCCAGCCGTGAGTGGCACGGCGGTAGCGGTGACCACCTGCTCTCCGCCGCTGCCAGGCCCACCGGCCAGCACCTGCTTGTCATCAATCTTGAGTGCGGCGGTCCCTTGTGTGGTGACGCTGAAGCTGTAATCATCCTGCTTGGGTATGACCATGCTGCCCTTCCAGGTCAGGCTGGAAGGGCCAGTGGCATTAACCAGGTTCACCGCGCTCATAAAGCCAATGAAGGGGTCCACGCGGCGCTGGGCCAGTGGCTTGCCATCAGGCACATACTCGGCGGTCAAGCCGTACTGCTGATCGGAGAACGGGCCGTTGTAGAGGTAGTTAATGGGAATATCGGCCAGTGGCTGACCGAGGATGCGCCAACGGAAGCTGACTCGCTGGCTGGCACTGGGCAGCGCCGCCCGCAGGCTGATATGGTGCCAGCCCTGAGCGAACGCCAGTTGAGTAGTGGTGGTAGTGGTACTGTTATTTAGCCTGAGTCACGGCTGTTTGTCAAGGTAGAGGTCGGCAGGTGCGGCCTTGCTCGCCTGGTCGGCGCTGCTTAGTTCGAGGGTGTAGAGACCATAGGCAGGGGCGAATAGGCTGCCCTCCCAGCGCCCGCTGGCCGGGTAGCTTAGGGATAGGGGCGGGTTGTGCGGCGCATTCGTCAGGCTAACCTCGCGGCTGGTGGTAATCGCCGCGCCGGGGGTCGCGGTATCGAGGTCCAGGCTTTGATAGTAGGTCGCGGTCAGCGCTTCAGTAGCGCGTATCTGGTCAAGTGGCACGATGTAGCTGGTGAAATCATGGCCACCATCCGGGTAGTTGACATCCTGGGGGGTACCATTAGGATAATAGGTCTGCACCATGGGCAGGAAATCGGGGTCATTATAATAGGGGAAGAACATGAAGGCCGCGTTCTTACTATGGTCGTCGTGGATGGGCAGCAGGTCGGGTGGGTTGAAGAAGTCTGCACCCTGCACGTCAGGGGCTAGATAGGTTACGATAGCATGACCCAGGTAGAAGCGATGCATCGCCATGAAATAGATATAGTAGCTGGGGCCGAGCTGCTGGATGTACTGAGCATGAACGGTGAGGCCGGTCCAGGGGTGGGTGGCGGCGTAGACCTTGAAGTAGGTGTTGACATTCTGCCAGCCGATAAAGCCAATTATTACGACAAGAGCAAGATTGAGCAATGGAGAATGGCGGCGCATCGCCCTTTCTCGCGCTATGCTTACCTGCTGCTCACCAGCGGGGTCAGGCATGGACTGGCCGCTAACAATGGCGCTACTCTGCATTTGCGGCAGCGGGGCGGCGTTTGCCAGCACCGGGACTGGTATAGCGAGCGTGGGGCGCAGTCGCAAGCTAGATGCCTGATTCAGCAGCCGCGCACTGCCACGCCTGAAGTTGGGTAGCCTGATGCGGGCGAACCAGTCAGTCTTCTCTAGCTCGTAGGTCAGTTTGCCCAGCAGCACGGCGGGGAAGGCCACCCAGGCCGGAGTCAGCCCGGTGGCGCGCAGCATATCAGGAGTGTCAATCGTCATTGCCACCGCGAGGAACATGGTGGGCCAGAACCAGATGTTGAACAGCATATAGCGAGGGTCGCGCCATCGCCACAGGAAGTAGGCCATACCCAGGATGGTGAGCACCGCCTCCAGAGGGCGGAGTAGCGACATACCAGTATTATAGAAGAAAGAACGGTCATAGGTGGCGACCAGTACCAGGTAGGTGGCTCTGACTTGCTCCCAGATCACCTTGCTCCAGCCGTTGTTCCAGTTGCGGGCAATATTAGTAAGCGCCTCGAGACCGAGCGGGCTGGCGCTGCCATTGTATGGCGCATCGGCGGGTAGCGATACACCCCAGCGAGCAAAGGCATTCTGCGCTGCGCCTCCGTTGGTTATATACACAGTTTGCATTCGAGCGTTGAAAAGATCGGGGAACCTCACCACATAACCGAGCCAGGGGGCGGCAATAATCAGGCTGGCGTAGGCGCAGAGGGCAATATGCGACCAGTAGTCGCGCAGGAAGCTGAGGCGGCGCAGCGCGAGGTAGCCAACCACCAACCCCAGCAGCAC